>CAYORO010000101.1:0-11694 GCA_964406355.1 uncultured Limibaculum sp. | reverse complement strand
CCGAACGGGATCGCCGTGAAGGGCGCCCAGCCCGGGTGCTTGCCCTTCCAGTAATAGTCGGCCGCGATGTAGGCCTGAGCATTGCCGCTCGCGACCTCGTCGAAGCTGTCGAACGCGCCGACGCGCTCGCCTGCCGCGAAATAGGTGACCGCGATGCGGCCGTCGGTCATCTCGGGGATCCGCTCCGCGAGGCGCTGCGCCGAGGTGCCGAGACCGGGGAAGTCACGCGGCCAGGTCGAGACGATGTTCATCTCGATCCGGCCTTGGGCGACGGCGGGCGCGGCGAGCGCAGTTGCAGCAGTCGCACCGGCAGCAGCGCCGGCACGGGTGATGAAGCTTCGGCGATCCATTTTTACGTCCTCCCAGACGCTTGGTTGTTTGGCAGGTGTCCTGCTCTGTGCCTGAGGACCCTATTACAGGGCATCGGCGGTTGCCAATGGCCCACCGCAGCGCGGTCTAGGGCGTGCGGCGGTTTTGTGAAGGGACCGGAGCGAGATGGCGGGCCGGGGTCGCCTCTTCGGGCAGCGGGATCGGTGCGCGCCCGCCGGTGAGGCCCGCGGCCACCGCCCGGCCGACTGCGTGGGCGAGCGCGAGGCCGATCTTGTGCCCGCCCGTCGCGATCCAGAGGCCGTCCTGTCCCGGCACCGGTCCGGCCAGAGGACCACGTCCCGGCGCGCGCGGTCGGATGCCGGCCCAGCGGTGGAGCACCGGCGCCTCGGCAAGCGCCGGGCAGAGCGCCCGGGCCCGCGCGATCACGTCGTCGAGAGCGGCGTCGAGAGCGGCGTCGGGGCCGTCCTGCTCCCAGCGGCGCTCGGCCGTCGAGCCGATGCCGACGCGCCCGGGCCCGTGCGGCACCACATAGAGCCCGCCTCCGGCCAGCAGCGGGGCGGCGGCCGCCAGCGTAGCCCCGAGCACTGCGGCCTGCCCCTTCTCCCCGAGGGCGGGCCCGAGCCCGGCCAGCGGCAGCGCCTGCCAGCCGGCCGCGATCACGACCTTGCCCGCCGCAATCTGCCCCTTGTCGAAAACCGCGCCGCCCGGCTCGGCGCGGAGGCATCGCCACCCCTGGAGCACCCGCCCGCCCGCTCGCACTGCGGCCGCAAGCGCCGCCATGTAGGCCGGCGGGTCGATCCGGGCCGCCACACTGTCGGCCAGCACGCCTGCGGGCGCCGCTGCGGGCGCCATCAGCTGCGGGTCGGGCCGGGGCAGATGCACGAGCCGCCCCGGACCCCACTGTGCCTCCGCCGCGGCGAGCCGCTCGGCGAGGCTCGCCACCTGCGCCTTGCCTAGCGGCCGCCAGCGCCCGCAACGGGCATAGCCCGTGGCTTGCCCCGTCTCCGCCTTGAGCGCCGCGATCTCGGCCGGCAGCGCTTCGAGCGCTGCGAGCTGGAAGGCCTTGAGCGGGCTCCAGCCAAGCGGATCAAAGGGCGCGAGGGCACCGACCGGCGTCGCGCTCGCCGGTCCCGCCCAATAAGGAGCCCCCGCCTCCGTCCCGCCGATCCGCCCTGCCTCGGCAAGCGTCACCGACAGCCCCGCCTCGAGACAGGCTCGCGCGCACCAGAGCCCGAAGACACCGCCCCCGACCACCAGCACATCGACGGGCACGCCATTGCCGCCCATCCGCCCTTGCCTTCTCCAACGTCGCTTGCCAAACCGCAGGTTATGTCGGCCGAACGGACGCAGACCAGCGTTGACTGGCGCGACGGGGATGTCCCCGTGTCGCGGCGCTTCGGTGACCTCTATTTCTCGGCGGTCGACGGGCTCGCGGAGACCCGCCACGTGTTCCTCGACGGCAACGATCTCTCCCGGCGCTTCATCGGGACCGAGCGGTTCTCGCTGGCCGAGCTCGGCTTCGGCACCGGGCTCTCGTTTCTCGCGGCGTGGGAGCGCTGGCGCGCGCTCGCGGCGCCGGAGGGCGTGCTGCAGTTCACCTCCTTCGAGGTCGAGCCGCTCAGCCGCGGCGAGATGGCCCGCGCCCTCGGGCGCTGGCCCGAGCTCGGGCGGCTGGCCGAAGCGCTGCTCTCGGTCTGGCGGGGCGGCGGGGTGGTCGAGCTCGAGCAGGCCCGTCTCGAGGTCGTGGTGGGCGATGCGCGCCGCACGGTGCCGCGATGGGGTGGGCTCGCGGAGGCGTGGTTCCTCGACGGCTTCGCGCCCTCGCGAAATCCCGAGCTTTGGGAGCAATCGCTGATGCGCGAGGTTTTCGCCCATACCGAACCGAGCGGCAGCTTTGCCACCTATTCTGCCGCCGGCGCGGTTCGGCGCGCGCTTTCGGCGGCCGGATTCCGGGTTCTCAAGCGCCCCGGCTTCGGGACCAAGCGCGACATGTCGATCGGGCATCGGCCGGCGGAGCCCGCCTGAGGGGCGTCCAATGAGTACAAATTGTCGCAGATCTCTCGCTTCTAGCGGTCAAATCCGATCGAACCCCAAGATGTTGGGTTTACAGCTTGTTAACACCGTAAATGCATGGTGTCGGCACAAAGCGACATTAAGAGCAAGCAGAGGGCGAGATGGCGGAGATGCAAACCTCGCAAACCAAATCAAAGCGCTTGGACGATGCGCTCGTGCTGATCCGCCTGCCCCTCGAGAACCTCGAGTTCACGCTGGAGCAGTATCTGATCCAAAACGGGTGCCGGCTCGACACCGACACGCGGGTCCTGCTCGCCGGGGTGCGGGACTGCGTGGCCCAGGTGGCGGTCTCGACGCGAGAGCTCGAGCATGGCGAGGGCGACCGACCGAGCCGGCGCGCGGCCTGACTCGGGGCGCGGCACGGTCGCTCCGGGCGGGGCGGCCATGAGCCGCCACGCGCTCCTCGGGATCGACACCGGCGGCACCTTCACGGACGCCGTTCTGATCGACGCCGCGGCGCCGGCGGGTCCCGAGGCGGTGATCGCCAAGGCCAAGGCGCGCACGACGCCGGAGGACCTCGCGATCGGCATCCGTGGCGCGCTCGGCGCGGCGCTCGACCACCCGGCCACGCAAGCTGCCGGGATCGGGCCGGGCGAGGTCGCGCTGGTCTCGCTCTCGACCACGCTGGCGACGAATGCGCTCGTGGAGGGGCAGGGCCGCCCGACCGCGTTGGTCGCGATCGGCTTCGCCCCGGCCGACACCGCGCGCGCCGGGCTCGCCGCAGCGCTCGGCCCCGATCCGCTGATCGCGGTCGCGGGCGGGCATGACGCCATGGGGGCCGAGCGTGCGCCACTGGATCTCGCAGCGCTCAAGGAGGCGCTCGACGCGCTGCCGCCGCGGATCGAGGCGGTTGCCGTGTGCGGCCATTTTGCAGTCCGCAATCCGGCCCATGAGGAGGCCGCGCGGGCCGCGATCCGGGCCCGCACCGACCTGCCGGTCACCTGCTCGCACCGGCTGACGGCGCGAATCGGCGGTCCGCGCCGGGCCCTGACGGCGCTCCTCAACGCGCGGCTGACGGCGCTGATCGATCGGCTGCTCGCCGCGAGCGAGGGGCTGATCACCGCGGCCGGAATTCGCGCCCCGCTGATGGTCGTGCGCGGCGACGGCGCGCTGGTGGCGGCGTCCCATGCCCTTGAGCGCCCGGTCGAGACGATCCTCTCCGGTCCCGCCGCGAGCCTTGTCGGGGCCGCCTGGCTGACCGGGCTCGACACCGCGCTGGTGGCCGATATCGGCGGGACCACCACCGACATCGCGGTGCTCCGCGGCGGCTGCCCCGCGCTCGATCCGGACGGCGCCGAAGTCGGAGGCCATCGGACCCTCGTCGAGGCGGTCGCGATGCGCACCCATGGGCTCGGTGGCGACAGCTGGGTGGGGCTCGATGCGGAGGGCGGTCTCCGGCTCGGTCCCCGCCGCGCGATCCCCGTCGCGGTGCTGGCGTCCTTCTGGCCCGAGCGTGTCCATGCCGCGCTCGAGCGCGACCTTGGCACCCCGCGGATCAGGCCCGAGGCCGGACGCTTCCTCGTCGCGACCGGGCGGCCCGACGGGCTCGGCGCAGCGGAAGCGGCGCTGATGGCCCGCCTCGCCGACGGCCCGGTTGCGCTTGCCGAGATCGAGGCGGTGCGGGCCGATGCGGCGACGGCCCGGCGGCTCCTCGCCCGCGGCGCGCTCCGGGAGGGAGGACCCACGCCGACCGATGCCGCCTGCCTGCTCGGCCTCGCCGATGCCGGCGACCGCGCGGCGGCCGAGGCTTCGCTCAAACTGCTGGCGCGTCAGAAGGGCCCGGACGGGCGCGCCGTTGCCCCGGATCCCCATGCGCTCGCCGAGCGGATCATCGCGGCGCTCGTCCGACGCTCGGCCGAGCATGCGATCGAAGCGGCCCTCGCCGAGGATGGAGTCGGCACGCCCCAGGGCACGCCCCAGAGTGCGGGCCTCGCGGTCTCGGCGCTCGGCCGGGCGGCGCTCGACGGGCATCGCGGGCTCGTCGCGCCGAGCCTGCCGCTCACGGTCCCGCTCGTCGGGCTGGGTGCCTCGGCGCCGCTCTACTATCCGCGGGTGGCCGCGCTCCTCCAGGCCCGCCCGGCCATCCCCGAGCACGCGGATGTTGCCAATGCGATCGGGGCCGTGGTCGGCAGCGTCACGCTCCGCCGTAGCGCCACCGTGACGGTGCCGTCCGAGGGGCGCTTCCGGGCGCATCTCCCGGTGGGCCCCGAGGACTTCGCGACCGCCGAGGCGGCCGAGGACGCGCTTCGGGCTGCGCTCGCCGCCGATCTCCGGGCCGCGGCCCTCGGCGCCGGCGCGGAGGAGCCCGAGATCACCGAAAACCTCGAGCGCCGGGAGGCCGAGATCGAGGGCCGGGTGACGCTGATCGAGACCGAGCTCACCCTCACCGCGACCGGCCGGCCGCGGCTCGCCGCCGATCAGGGCCGGGAGGCCGCGGAATGACCGGGCGACTACGCATCGAGACCGTCGCGCGGGACCGTGTGCCGGCTATCCTCGACGAGATCGCCGGGCTGCGGATCCGCGTGTTCCGCGACTGGCCGTATCTCTATGATGGCGACATGGCGTATGAGGCGCGCTATCTGGCCGACTTCGCCGCGAGCCCCGAGGCGATGGTCGTGGCAGCCTGGGACGGGGAGCGGCTGGTCGGCGCCTCCACCGGCTCCCCGCTCGAGGACCATGCGGACGAGTTCGCCGCGCCCTTCGCCGCCTCCGGCATCCCGCTCGAGACTGTGTTCTACTGTGCTGAGTCGGTGCTTTTGCCGGAATATCGCGGCCAGGGCGCGGGGCATGCCTTCTTCGACGCGCGCGAGGCGCGGGGCCGGGCGCTCGGGCGCAGCCGCGCCGCCTTCTGCGCGGTGATCCGGCCGGCGGACCATCCGCTCCGCCCCCCCGCCTATCGCCCGCTCGAGCCGTTCTGGCGCGCCCGCGGCTATGCGCCGCTCGAGGGCGCGGTGGCGCGGTTCTCGTGGCGCGATCTCGGCGCGGTGGAGGAGACCGAGAAGCCGCTCCAGATCTGGCTCCGCGACCTCTGATGCTGTCCTACCAGCACGCCTATCACGCCGGGAACCGGGCCGATCTCCACAAGCATGCCGTCTTGGCCGCGCTCCTCGCGCAGCTCACCCGCAAGCCGCGCCCGATCACCTATCTCGAGAGCCATGCCGGGCGGGGGCTTTATGATCTCGGCTCGGCGGAGGCGGCGAAGACCGGCGAGGCGGCCGAGGGGATCGCGCGGGCAGAGCCCAGCGGAGCCTATGCCCAGGCGCTCGCGGCGACCCGCGCGGTGCACGGGCCTGCGGCCTATCCGGGCTCTCCGGCCATCGCGGCGGCGCTGCTGCGCCCGGACGACCGGATCCTCCTCTGCGAGCTCCACCCTGGCGAACATGCCGCCCTCAAGGCCGCGCTCGGGGCCCGCGCCGAGATCCACCGCCGCGACGGGCATGAGGGCCTGCCTGCGCTCTGCCCTCCCAGCCCGCGCCGCGGCCTCGCGCTGATCGATCCGAGCTACGAGGTGAAGAGCGAGTACGCCGAGGCTGCCGAGACCGCCTGCGCAACGCTCGCGCGCTGGCCCGAGGGGGTGGTGCTCGTCTGGTACCCGATCCTGCCCGAGGCGCGCCACCATGTGCTCACCGACCGTCTCGCGCGCCTCCCCGGCCTCGTGATCTCCGAAACCCGCTTCCTGCGGCGCCCCGAGCGGGGGATCACCGGGCGGGGGATCACCGGGCGGGGGATCACTGGGCGGGGGATGACCGGCAGCGGCCTCGCGATCCTCAACCCGCCCTACGGCACGGAGGCCGCAATCGCCGCGGTCCTGGACCCGTTCTCCGAAATCTTGGTCGGCGCCCCAAAATAAAGGAACACCCCGCGCCGCACCTCCCGCGGATTTCATTTGCGCGATCTCCCGTTGGCGGCGATACTCGCTCTGTTTGCCGGCGTTGCAACAATTTGGAAGGCTGTTGTTGTGGAAGAAGTTCAATGGTTCACCATCTCGGCGAGTGGTGCCAACTCGTCCGACGATTACGAGGATGATTTTAGCTATCTGGCTGGACTGACAATCCAGCTGCTTGTCCCGCTGGAAGACGGCGGCGACAACCCAATCAATGGCGACGACACCATTGTCGGCGGAGCGGGCGACGATTTCCTGCTGGTCGAGGAGGTCACGCTCCGGATCGAGGACGCGCCGGGCTTCGTCCCCTTCGACACGCAGACCGGTCTGCCGGGCTTCGCCGACGAGTGGGTCGAGCTCTTCGTTAGCCTGATCGACGCGGACAGCCCGTTCCAGGTGCAGGCTGCCGCGCTCGACGAGACCGGCTCCTTCGAGGGCGACACCGCCGAGCAGATCCGCTTTGAGTTCCTCGACGAGGGCATGGAGATCCTCGATGGCAGCGAGTTCCGCGTCCGCGCCGTCTTCGCCTCCGGCAATCCGGGCGACTACGAGGTCACGGTCGAGGACGTCGATGTCAGCTCGCCCGTCTACGGTGCCTTCTCCGCCGACCGCCCGGTCGGCAGCAGCAGCTTCGTCCGCGCTTCGGCCCAGGGGCGCGACCTGCGCGAGGGCGAGTCGCGCGCGCCCACGAATGGCGACGACCTGCTCTACGACCCCAACGGAAACCAGGACAACCAGGGCCTCGACGCGCTCGCCGGCAACGACACGGTGTTCGGCGGGCTCGGCAACGACACCCTGTTCGGCTCGGCGGGCGACGACGAGCTGATCGGCTATGACGACGTGACCGGCCGCGACGACGAGAATGACGGCCGCGACCGGCTCGATGGCGGCTCGGGCAACGATATGCTCGATGGCGGCGAGGGCGACGACACGCTCCTCGGGGGCTCGGGCAACGACACCGCGCTCGGCGGCGGCGACCGTGACCAGCTCTTCGGCGGCGACGGCAATGACAGCCTCGAGGGCAACAACGACGCCGACCAGCTCTTCGGCGGCGGCGGTATGGATGTGCTGGTCGGCGGCCCGGGCAATGACGAGTTCGAGGGCGGCCCCGGCGACGACGTCTTCTTCGACGTGATCGGCGGCAACGACACCTATCGCCAGATCGGCGCGTTCGGCGTCGACACGTTGCGCGACACGAGCGGCTCCAACACCGTCGAGTTCAACATCGGCACCGAGCTCGCGTTCTCACGGATCGAGCCGAGCGATCTGAGGGTCTCGGCGGGCCTTGGCAACACGCTGATCGTGCAGGATTATTTCGCGGGGCTCTCCGGGCTCTTCACCTTCCGGGTGGGCACGCAGACGGTGCCCGTCGATCTCGCGCCCGAGGATCTCGAGCTCTCGAACACCGCGGTTGCCGAAACGGCCACCGCTGGCGCCACGGTCGGCGTGCTGTCGGCGACCGACCCCGAGGGGCTCGGGCTCTCCTTCAGCCTGACGGACAGCGCAGGGGGGACCTTCGCCGTCAGCGGCTCGGATCTCGTGGTGGCCCGGCCGCTCGATTTCGAGACGACCGCCAGCTACAGCATCGCCGTGCGGGCGACCGACCCCGGCGGGAACACGGTCGAGGGCAGCTTCACGATCTCGGTGACCGATGTGGACGAGAACGAGCCCCCGGGCGCGCCGCAGCTCTCGAACAACGCGGCGCCCGAGAACGCCTCGGTCGGCACCCGGGTGGGCACCGTCTCGGCCACCGATCCCAACGGCGATAGCCTGAGCTACCGGTTGCTCGACGATGCCGGCGGGCTCTTCGCCCTCCAGGGCGACGATCTGGTGGTCGCCGGCGCGCTCGATTTCGAGACCGCGTCGAGCCACAGCATCCGCATCGAGGCGAGCGATGGGGTGAGCGCGTCCGAGGCGACGATCTCGGTCGCCGTCACCGATGTGCCGGAGCCGCCGACGGACCTCGCGCTCGACGGGCTGAGCGCGCGGGAGGGGCCGAGCGGGGTCGGCACCGCGGTCGGGCGCTTCACGGTCACCGATCCCGAGGGAGGGTCGATCACCTATCGCCTCACCGACGACGCCGATGGCCGCTTCTCGATCATGGACGACCAACTAGTGGTGGCGCGCGAGCTCGATTTCGAGGCCTTCACCAGCCACGACGTCACCGCGGTCGCGGAGGATGCGGACGGCCTGACCGTGGTCGGGCTCTTCACGGTGATGGTCGAGGATGTGGACGAGACGCCGGGCGGCGGCCAGCGCATCGAGGGCACGCCGACGGACGACGTGCTGTCGATCTCTGTCTCGGGGACCGGCGACGCCGGCGCGCTCGGCGGCAACGGCAACGACACGATCGACGGGCTCGAGGGCCGCGACACGGTCATCTACGACCTCAACCGCGCCGACATCGTCGAGGCGGTGATCAACCCCGGCCAGGTCTCGGTGGTGATCAGTGGCGGCCAGACCGACGAGCTCAACAGCATCGAGCGGATCGAGCTCGGCGACGGCGCCTATCTCTACGATGTCCGCCCCGAGGCGACCTACACCTACCTCACCTATTCGGCGGCGCTCGGGCGCTTCCCGGACGAGGGGGGCCTGCGCTTCTGGGACGGGCTGCGCGAGGATGGCCTCAGCGACCGGGCCTTGGCGCGGAGCTTCGTCGAGAGTTTCGAGTTCATCGACCGGTTCGGGGGACCGGAGGCGCCGCTGGAGGATTTCGTCTGCGCGCTCTTCGAGAACGTACTGGAGCGGGACGGCGACGAGGCGGGGAAAGCGTTCTGGATCGGGGAGATCGGGTCGGGCCGGCTCGACCGGGTCGATATGCTCCAGGCCTTCGTGCTATCGCCCGAAAATCTCGAGAAGAACGCCGACAACTACGACGACGGGGTCTGGGTGATCTGAGCCTGAGAATGGTCGGGCCCGAGCGATCGGGCCTGACGCTGGCGTCGCGGTTGTCTCAGGCTGCTGCGCGGGCGCGCCGACGATAGCCGACGAAGCCCAGCGCCCCGAGCGCTGTCAGGAGCATCGGCAGCGCGCCCGGCAGCGGGAACACGCCGAAGGTGCCGCCATCGACGCCGAGCTGCGCGAAATCGACGAAGAACCCGCCATCCTGGCTGAAGGCCGACCCGCTGCCATTTTCGATGCCGGTGCCGGACAGCACGGTGATCGCCTGCTCCATGGGGTAGTACTGCGCGAGGATGCCGCCGGTCAGGTTCCACAGCAGCTGGATCTCGCCGGTGAAGCTGTTGTCCACATCGCGGACGGCGTCGACGCCGACGAGCTGGCCTCTGAGCAGCACCTGGTTGCCCGGAGGCGCCAGCGGCACGTTGAGGATCATGCCGGTCACGCGGAGACCATCGCCGCCGCTCAGATTGTTGCTCCGCACTTCGCCGGTCGCCGCATTGATGTCGACATCGATCGAGAAGTTCTGGTTGAGGATGTCGACCGTGCGGGTCTCGATGCTGAACGTCGTGATGGATCCGGAAACGCTCGCGGGCGTGTTGACCCGGAAGCGCCGCTCGCTCGCATCGTAGTCCACATCGACATCACGGGTCTGCAGGTCGGGGAACTCGAGCGTCGGTGGGATGGTGATCGCAGACGCAGCCCCCGGCAGCCACAAAAGCATGGCCGCGGCGATCATCGTCGTCAGTGCCAGGCGGATCCCCATGGCATGCATCCTCGGCTGCTTATCGTTATCCCGGTCTGAGCGGACACTACTTGTTTGCAGCGCAATGGGCAAGCAGTGCCTCGGGATCGGCGCCGCAGCGATGCACGATCGAGGCGCGGCGCTGGGCCGATCCTCCCCGCTTCTGTGACAACTGTCACTTTCCGGGCGGCAATTATTCGTGAGGCTCGCAACGGGGACGGTTCTGGAACGGCGCGATGCCAGCGCTGGTTGAGTGTGCGAGGACGAGGATGGTGGTGTTGACTTCCGATGAGAGCGACCAGCTTTCGACTTCCCTGGGCGCCCTCGAGACCCTTGCCCGCAGCGCCCTCGGCCTCGTCGTCGAGAGCGAGGGACCGCAATCCCAGCTTGCCGCGGATGTGGCACGGCTCGTCTGGCCGATGGAGGGCCAGACCGACAGCATTCGCTTGATCGTCACCGTCGACGCGGATCCCGAAGCGGGGCGCGCGACCCTGTCGGGTTCGGACCCGGAGGCGTCGGACGCTTCCGGATCAACGCGCCGGCCGCGGAGCTGACACTCGGGGTGGCGTCCCTCGGGCGTGGCCTCACGGCGCGCGCATCGGGCCGCCCCCGGTGAGGTGATGCCGCACCCGCTCCGCGATCGGGGCGAGCTGGTCCGCGAGCGGCGTTGTCTTGCGCCACACCATGCCGATCCGGCGCATCGGCCGGGGCGCGCCCCGGCGCGCCACCGCGCCGGGGGCCGCGCGGGACTAGACCGCGCCCGCCCTCTCCGGCACCCGCGTGCCGCCACTCCCAGCACCCCGACCGCCGCCGCGGCCCGGCCCGAGGCTCCCGTGCCGGAGGGCCGCGACGTGGTCACCGGCGTCGAGCTCATGCGCGGCCTTGGCCATCGCCCTTCGAAGGGCTTCTGGGCCGATGCGTGGACCAAGGTCATGAAGCGTCCCGAGGCGATCGCCGGCCTGTGGTGGGTCGGTGTCATCGCGTTCTTCGCCGTCTTCGGCCCGGTGATCGCCAGCGGGCACCCCGTCTGGTTCGAGCAGACGCTCGACGACGGCACCACCCGCGCGTGGTCGCCCATGCTCGTCAACCTCCGCGCCGACGACTTGCTCTTGCTCGTCGCCGGCGTCGCATGGCCGATCTTTGCCTTTCTCCCGGGTGTCTCCCGCGAGGTCAAGCTCCGCGTCATCTTCTTCGGGACGGTTCAGGGCATCGCCACGCTGGCGATCGGTCTCACCGCGGTAAAAGCGGTCGTGGGCGACGACCTGAGCGACGCGGAGCGGTGGATGTGGGCCGCCGCGACCGCCGTCCCGCTGGCGGTCTTCTTCGGGCTCATCGGCTCGGCGGAACGGGTGGGCAGCCGCCTGCTGCTCGTGACGGTCGTCGCCGCGGTCGCCGCTTCGACGCTCGCCCTGCGTTGGCAGGCGCCTGTCGAGCGTTACGGCTACCGCGCGCAGGTGGCGGCGGGCTCCGCCGAGGCGTTCTGGGCCCCGGTCCCTTTCGCCCCGACCTTCCAGCGTGACGCCGCCCGCGAGCTTTCGCCCGGCGCCGACCTGTACGACCCGCTCATCCGCTCCACCGCCGTCGCGATCGGCCAAGAGGCCTTCGACCGCCCCGCCCAGCCGACCGATCCGGCGTACCTCGGCCTCGAGCTGACCCCGCAGCGGGCCACGATCATCGCCGAGCAGTTCGGCTTTGCCAACGACCTGCCCCGCACCGCGGACGACCTCGCCGCCGAGATGAACGGTCGGATCGCCGCCGGCGAGTT
>CAYORO010000100.1:0-11749 GCA_964406355.1 uncultured Limibaculum sp. | reverse complement strand
ACGATGCGCTGGGTGTTCGAGGCGCTCTTCGAGGCGGCGGGCGCGCGGCTCGACGATCACGCGGCCCTTGTCCCCTGCCCGATGATCGCCCGCCATGCCTGGACCGAGGGGCCGCGGCTCGACCTCTTCGCCGACCGGGCGGCGTCGGAGGCTGCGATCGCGGCCTTTGCCGGGGGCGACGAAGCCGCGCGGTTCCGGGCGTTTTGCGAGGAGGCGGCGGCGATCTACCGTGCCCTCGCACCGGCCTTCATCGAGGCACAGAAGCCGTCGCCCCTCGGAGCCGTGCGCGCGATCGGGCTGGAGGGCCTCTGGCGGGCGGCGCTCCGCCCCTGGGCGCGGCTCGGGCCGGCGCTCCGGCGCGCCTTTCGCGATCCGCGGCTGCAGCAGCTCTTCGGCCGCTACGCGACTTATATGGGCGGCGGACCGGAGTTCTCACCCGCGCTCCTGATGCTGATCTGGCATGTGGAGGAAGCGGGCGTCTGGCGGGTCGAGGGGGGCATCGCCGCGCTCGCCGCAGCGGTCGCGCGCCTTGCCGAGGCCAGGGGGGCCGAGATCCGCTATGGCGCGCCGGTCGCCGAGATCCGCGTGGCACGCGGTCGCACCACGGGCCTCAGCCTCGCGAGCGGCGAGGAGATCCGGGCCGACGCGGTGATCTTCGCCGGCGACGCCTCGGCCGTCGGCGCGGGACTCCTGGGCGACGCCGCCCGCAGGGCTGCCCCTGCGGTCCCTCCGGCGGGGCGCTCGCTCTCGGCGCTCACCCTCTCGATGCTGGCCGAGCCCGAGGGCTGGCCGCTGGCCCACCACTCGGTCGTCTTCTCGAGCGACTACGCGGCCGAGTTCGCCGCCATCCGTGCGGGCCGCCTGCCGCCCGAGCCCACCACCTATTTCTGCGCCGAGGATCGCGACGGTGCCGCCCCGGACGGACCCGAGCGCCTCTTCGCCATCATCAACGCGCCGGCCACCGGCGACACCCGCCCCCCCACCACAGAGGAGATCGACCAATGCCTCACGAGCATGCACCGGATGCTGGACCGGTCCGGATTGAGGCTGAGGCCGGTTGCGGACACGACGACCGTGACGACGTCGGCGGCGTTCGCGACGATGTTCCCGGCGAGCGGGGGCGCGCTCTACGGGCCGAGCCCCGAGGGGATCTGGGCGGCCTTCCGCCGACCGGGCGCGCGAAGCCGGCTCCCGGGGCTTTACCTGGCGGGGGGGAGCGTGCATCCGGGCGCGGGCGTGCCGATGGCGACGCTCTCGGGCCGGCTGGCCGCACAGGCCCTGATGGCGGACCGCGCTTCGACACCGAGGTCCGTCCCGGTGGCTATGCCTGGTGGTATCTCGACGGCATCTCCGACGACCGGGCCCACGCGGTCTCGATCATCCTCTTCGTCGGCTCCGTCTTCTCGCCCTACTACGCCTGGCGCGGACGCACCCGCCCCGAGGACCACTGCTGCCTCAACGTCGCGCTCTACGGATCCCGCCCGCGCTGGACGATGACCGAGCGCGGCGCGCGCACCGCACAGCGCAGCCTCGCGGAGTTTCGGGTCGGGCCGAGCCGGGTGTCCTGGGACGGGCGCGCGATGACGGTCGAGATCGACGAGATCGCGGTGCCGCATCTGCGACCCGTGCGCGGCACGGTGCGGATCACGCCGGAGGCGCTGACCGACTACGAGGCCGCGCTCGATGCGGGCGGGCGGCACTGGTGGCGCCCCTTCGCGCCGCTCAGCCGGATCGAGGTGGAGCTGAAGCGCCCGCGCCTCGCCTGGGAGGGCCACGGCTATCTCGACGCGAATTTCGGCAGCCGCGGGCTCGAGGACGATTTCGTGCGGTGGAACTGGTCGCGCTCGCGCATCGCCGAGCCCGAGGGCGATGTGGCGCGGATTTTCTACGAGGCCTCGCGGCGCGACGGCTCGCCGCTCGCGCTCGATCTGCGAGCCACCGGCGACGGCCGCGTGACCCCCTCGCCCGAGACGCCGCCCGAGGCGCGGCTGCCGGGCACGCTCTGGCGCGTCGGGCGGGCGACACGCTCTGAGGGTGGGGCCCGGGTGCTCCGCGGGCTCGAGGACGCCCCGTTCTATGCGCGCGCGATGCTTGAAACCGAGCTTGGCGGCCGGCCGGCCGAGACGGTGCATGAGGCGCTCGACCTCGACCGCTTCGCCGCGCGCTGGGTCAAGGCGCTGCTGCCCTGGCGGATGCCGCGGGCGACCTGGTGGGGCGGCTGACGGACTTCAGTCGTCGGAGGCGCGCGGCTTGCCGTCGGCGGCAAGGCTCGAGGGGCGCTCCTCGGCCCCCCGGCTCCGGCGCACCGCCCGGATCTGCGAACAGGCGAACCAGATGAGCCCGCCGAATGCCAACGCCATCTGCAGGAACACGAACATCGTGTCGGAGATGAAGGGCTCGAGCCGGATGATCTCCATCTGCGTCGCTCCGGGCGCGGCTCAGACCGCGAGATTGTGGGCGTCGGGGTTGCGCCGCCAGACCGAGAGATTGAGGGCGGCCGCGATCGTCACCCAGACGAGATAGGGCACGAGCAGCAGCGCCGCGAGCCAGCTCACGGGCCAGCACGCGACAATCGTCGCCAGAATCGAGACCCACATGCCCGAGACGACCACCATTCCCAGATCCAGCCGGCGGAGCCCGAAAAACACCGGCGACCAGGCCGCGTTGAGCGCGAGTTGCAGGCCCCAGAGACCGAGCGGCAGCGCGATCTCGGTGCCCGGCGGCGCGGTCCAGAGGATCCAGCCCGAGACCGCGATCATGCCGTAGAGGATCATCCAGACGACCGGGAAGGCCCAGTTGGGCGGCGTCCAGGGGGGCTTCTCCAGCCGCTCATACCATTTGCCAGGACCGAAAAAGGCGCCCGTCATCGCCGCGGCGAAGCACATCGCGACGAACGCGAAGAGCGAAAGCGAAAAATCGGGCATCGGGCCGGCCTCCATCCATTCCGGGAGGAACTTAGGTCGGCGGGACGCTCCGGTCCATCCGCGCGAGCCGGTCGCGCATCTCGAGCTGGGCGAGGACGCCCAGCACCCGGTCGATCCGGTCGGCCAGTTGCGGCTCCGGTTGGGGGGTGCCGGTGGCGATCGCAGCCGCATCGACGAGATAGCGGGTCTCGTCCAGCGCCGGCTTCGGCAGGGCCCAGGCACGCGGCAGCGGCAGGAGGGCTGCACCGAGCGCCCGGGCAACCAGCGCACGCTTGCGCCCGCGCGACACCACGGCGCGGCTGGAGATGCTGTCATATCCGCGGCGGGCGACCTCGTGGCCGATCTCGGCATAGAGGTACCGCGCGGCGAAGATCGCGGGGCGGCAGTCGGCCGGGAGCTTGGCGATGCCGGCCTCCGAGCGCTCATAGAGGCGGTCGGCCTCGGCCAGCAGCCGCCGCAGCACGCCCCTCAGCGCGGGCGAGGGCTCGGGCGCGGCGACGAGGCGTTCGGGATCGATCCCGGCCTCGGTCAGCCAGTCGAGCGGCAGGTAGACCCGGCCGCGGCCCGCATCCTCGCCGACATCGCGGGCGATGTTGGTCAGCTGCATCGCGACGCCGAGATCGCAGGCGCGCGCGAGCATCGGCGCCGAGCGCTCGCCGAGGAGCACCGCCATCATGCCGCCCACGGAGCCGGCGACCCGCGCGGCATAGTCCGTGAGGCTCGAGAGGGTCGGGTAGCGCCGGCCGTCGGCGTCCCAGGCGAGCCCCTCGATCAGCGCCTCGGGCAGCGTGCGGGGCAGCTCGAAGGTCTCGACGGTGCGGGCGAAGGCGCGGTCGGCAGCATGGTCGGCCGGTCGCCCTGCATAGGCACGGTCGAGCCGCGCGCGCAGGCGATCGACCGCCGCGAGATGGCCGGTCTCGGCCTCGTCGACCGCGTCATCGGCGAGCCGGCAGAACGCATAGATCGCATGGGCCGGGCGCCGCAGTCGAGCCGGCAGAAAGCGCCCCGCGGCATGGAATGACAGCGAGCCGTGCCGGATGGCCTCGGCGCAGGCGCGGAAATCGGCGAGCGCCGCCTCAGACCAGTTCGGACGCATGGGGCACGATCCCGTCGAGGAGTTTCGCGGAGGTCACGACGCCCGGAAGCCCCGCGCCCGGATGGGTACCGGCGCCGACGAGATAGAGGCCCTCCACCTCCTCGGAGCGGTTGTGCGGGCGGAACCAGGCGCTCTGGAAGAGCCGCGGCTCGAGCGCGAAGCCCGCACCATGGGGCGAGCGGTAGCGGTCGCGAAAATCCTCGGGCGTCATGATGCACTCGCTCACGATCGAGCCGCGCAGCCCTGGCAGCACCGTCTCCTCCAGGCGCTTCAGCACGATCTCGCGGTGGCGCGCCCGCTCCGGCCCCCAGTCATGGCCGAAGCCGAGATGGGGAACCGGCACGAGGGCGTAGAATGCGTCCCGGCCCGGCGGCGCGACGGAGGGATCGGTCGCGGTCGGGCGGTGGAGATAGATGCTCGGATCGTCGGCCAGGCGCCCGCGGCGGAAGATGTCGGCGATCAGATCGCCATAGCGCGGGCCCATCACGATGGTGTGGTGATCGACCTCAGGCCACTGGCGATTTGTGCCGAAATACCAGACGAAGAGGCTCATCGAGTAGCGCTGGCGGCGAAGCTTGCTCTCGGTCCAGCGCCGACGGCTGTGCCGGCGCAGCAGATGGCCGTAGGTCCAGGCGACATCGGCGTTGGAGACAACGAGATCGGCCGTCCGCTCGGTGCCGCCGATGGTCCGCACCCCGCGGGCGCGCCCGTCGCGCACCACGATCTCGTCGATCTCGACACCGTAATGGATCGCGCCGCCCTGGCGCTCGACCAGCGCCGCGAGCGCCCGGGCGAGCGCGTTGGTGCCGCCCATGGTGTAGTGCACGCCCCATTGCAGCTCGAGGAACGACACCAGCGAGTACATCGAGGTCACGCGGTAGGGATCGCCCCCGATGAACAGCGGGTGGAAGGAGAACGCCGCCCGCAGATGGGGGTGGCGGACCCGCGCCGCAGCATGGCCATGCACCGAGCGGTCGGCGCGCAGCCGCGCCAGATCCAGGAGCCAGGGCACCATGTCGCTGATCTTGAGGAAGGGGACCATGCCCATCCCCTCGAACCCGATCTCGTAGCGCTCCGCCGCCTCGCGCAGGAACCGGTCATAGCCCTTGAGGTCGCGCGGGCTGATGCGGGCGACCTCGGCGCGCATCGCCTCCGCGCTCGGGCGGGCGGCGAAGCTTTCGCCGTCGTCGAAGCGGATCCGATAGAACGGGTCGAGCGCGCGGAGATCGACATGGTCCTCCATCCGAGCGCCGGCGAGCGCCCAGAGCTCCTCGAAGAGATGCGGCGCCGTGACGATCGTCGGCCCCGCATCGAAGACGAAGCCGTCCTGGCGGAAGGCGGTGCCGCGCCCGCCTGGGGTGTCGAGCTTGTCGAGCACGCTCACCCGGTAGCCGCGGGCGCCGAGCCGAACCGCCGCCGCGAGGCCGCCGAAGCCTGCGCCGATCACGATCGCATGGGGCCGGCGCTCACCGATCGCCGGGCTGGGCGAGCGGCTGATCTTGCCGGCGTCGTAGGGAGCCCTGAGCTTTGTCACCATAGCGAGACGATACCTATGTCAGGCGGTTTGGACAACGGCAGTTTTCGGTCGTGTCGTCGCGGCCCCCGAAGCGGCCCCGGAACCGCCATCGGTCGGGGCGTGGATCCCGGCGAGCGGCGCCCGCCCGTCCCAGGTGCCCTCGGCGCCCAGAACCCGGAAGCGGGCGAAGAGCTCCTCGGAGAACCAGCCCCGCTGGAGCGCCATGCGGGCGGCGTCGCGGTGAAAGGGGTGGCGGTAGGCGAAGGTCGTCATCGCCTCGAGATCGGACCAGATCGAGAAGGTCGCCTGCCGGATCCAGGGCAGCTCGCCCATGCCCATCTTGAAGAGGAGCGCGGGCTCCTTGGCCGTCTGGGCGTCGATATCGGGCGCGTTCTTCCAGAAGGCCAGCGCCTTCCACGGCTTGATCGAGGCGCGGGTGAGCACCGCGATCGGCATCTGGGGCTCGGGCTCGCCGATCTCGAAGGGCGCGACACCGGCCCACCGCCCGCGCACGGAAATCGCCGAGAGATAGACTGTCCAACTCTCGGCCGCCTGATCGCGATAGCGCCGGAAGATCTCGCCCTCGGCGATCCGCGCCCGCGCGATCTCCTCCGAGGGCCAGGTGGCGAGCACGGCATAGACATGGAGGTTCGGCCGCGGGCGAAAGCTCTCGCCGCCCCCGGTGCCGAGCGTCTTGAAGAAGCCGATATTCGGCAGCCGCCGCAGCCTCGGCATCGCGAGCGGCATCATCCAGAGCGCCCAGTGCATCGCGCCCGGCCGCTCGAAGCGGAAGAACGAGATGGAGACGGTCTGCATGGGCGGGCCCCCGCGCGGCGAGCGGCACCGTGGCCGCTGTTCGTAAGGTGGGGGAGCGGGGCGCGAACGTCAACAGAAATTGACACTTGCGCCGTCGCGACATGGCGACACGGGGGCCGTCAGTCCTCCGAGACGGGCCGATCGCGCAGCCGCTTGACCGCGCCCCGTTGCGATTTCGCGTCGAGCCTCCGGCGCACCGAGCCCTTGGTGGGCCGCGTCGCGACCCGCGGCTTCGGCCGCTCGGCGGCGCTGGCGATGAGCTGGGCGAGGCGCGCGCGAGCCTCCTCGCGGTTGCGCTGCTGGCTGCGATGGCTGTCGACCTGAAGCACCACGGCGCCGTCCTGGGTCCAGCGCCGGCCCGCGAGCCGGCGGAGCCGCGCCTTCACGTCGGGCGGCAGGTTGGGCGAACGCTCGACCTCGAAGCGCAGCACCACCGCGGTCTCGACCTTGTTGACGTTCTGCCCCCCGGGGCCCGAGGCCCGCGCGAAGGTCTCGACGAGCTCCCACTCCTCGATCGCGATGCCCCCGGTCACGCGGAGCATCGCCGGCCGCCTCAGGCGCGCGCGGGCCGGAGCCCGATCGCGATGCGGAACGGCACGAGGGCGGCAAGCGCGATCACCATCTTCACCGCGAAGTCGCCGATCGCGAGCCCGATCCAGAGCGGCACCGCCGGCCCGAGGCCGAAGAGCGGCACCGCCTCGGCGGCCCAGGCGGCATCCTCGCCGAAAAGCACGAGGAACGGCGCGAAGGCCAGCGTGAAGAAGAGCGCGGTGTCGAGCGCCGAGCCGAGCGCCGAGGAGACGAGCGGCGCCCGCCACCACGATCCCCGCCGCAGCCGGTCGAACACCGCGACATCGAGCATCTGCGCCACCAGGAACGCGGTGCCCGAGGCGATGGCGATCCGCGGCGTCGCCAGCCAGATCGAGAGCACCACCGCAAGCGCGAACCCCGCCAGCACCACGCGGCGCGCGACCGCCGGCCCCATCCAGCGGTTGGAGAGATCCGTCACAAGGAACGCGACCGGATAGGTGAAGGCACCCCAGGTCAGCCAATCGTTGATCGGGATCTGGACCAGGATGTTGGAGGTCGTCACCACGACCGCCATTGCCAGAACAGCCAGGATCATCCGCCGCCTCCATTGCCCATTCGGCAAGTTAGGGCGCGGGCCTACGCCGTCCCGCCCGGGCTGTCCACCCCACTCCATCGGTCGTCGATCCCTGGCGCGGCCGTTGGAGCCGAGTGTGACGGCTGTCGCTTGATCGCCGTCCTGCCCGCTGGGAGCATCGACGCGGAGGTTGCCTCGATCCGTCGGGCGGCCCGTCGGAGCCACGGTCTCGCACGCGCCCACTCACGCGCCGGTGGCCGAACGGGGGGAGTTTAACATGCGCATGATTTGCCTGGTCATGGCGTGCCTCTGGGCCGCGCTCGTCGCGCCCGCGGCAACGGCCCAGCCGATCCCGTCGATGCCACCTGGAGGCGCTGTTCTGCTCGGGCCTTTCGGTCTGCCGGACCGCCCGGTCGAGATTACCGAGGCCAGTGCGACGATCGGCGAGGTGCTGCTCTCGGACGGCAAGACGAGGATCGCTTTCGAAGCCCCGCCCACGGTCGACAGCGTGACGGACGTCACGATCACCTACCAGTTGGCCGGAGACGCCAACGACACCACACGCGAGCTGCAAGTCCGGGTCGATCCGGCTTACTCGGTCGCGACGGCATCGGCGGCTGCGACGGCACTCGAATGGCTCTTCGTGCTCCTGATCGTCGCGCTGTTCATCGAGGCGGCCGTGCTGACGGTGATCGCAGTGCTTCGCGTGCTGATCCGGCTCGTCACGGGCGTCAGCTCGAACTACACACCGTCAGTCTACAAGCCGCTCGTTGCAATCGCGCTCGCGGGGCTGGCGGTCTACGCCTTCCGGTTCGATCCGCTCAACGACGTGCTCACGGCCTTCGAGGGCGGGCAGAATCCCGACCTCGCGTCCGGCCCGAGAGCCCTCGCCGATTACGTCATCACCGCCTTGCTGCTGGCGGGCGGGGCAGAATCGGTGCGCCGCGTGGCATTGGCAATCCAAAACGGCCTGAAGGTTCCCGATGCCAAGGCAACTGACCAGGCGGCGGAAATGGCCGATAAGGGCAAGCTTCGGCCCCCTCCCACCAACAGCTAGCAACGGCAGTACTCACTGGCCCCAAGGCCTCAGCGGGTCGCGCGACGGTGAATGCCGTGCAGGAGGGCGGCGATGGCCCCGAAGACCGCCAGGACAACCAGAGCCGCACCGCCCGCGGAGAGCTCGGCGGGTTGGCCGGGCGCCGCGTTCACGGCCTGCCACACCCCGCGCGCCTCAAGGAGGCCGATCGCCGCCAGTGCGCTCACGGCCGCAATCGCGATCAGGAGCTGGAGCGCCGGATAGGCCGAGATCCGCGCCCGCAGGAGCCAGAGCGCGAGCCCTGCCGCATTGGCCGCGAGGAAAAGGCCGAGGAGCGCCGCCCCCTCCGCCCCGCGCTCCGGCATCACTGAGAGCGCGGCGAAGAAGAGCCAGCAGGTCGCGCCGAGCTGGCTGCCGAACCAGCCGCCAGCGGTCCAGACAAACCCACCCCCATGCGCGCCGCTGTCCATCTTCGCCTCCCGGTTGCGTCTGGCGGGAGATCGTGACGAAGCCTCGCCGCCGCAAGCCCTAACCGCGGGGGTCGGTCTCGACGAAGGCCGGAAGCGCCATTGCCCGTTCAGCGAGCGCCGCGAGCCGTGGATAGCCGGGCTCGAGCAGCCAGGGATTGGTCGCCTCGGCCATCTGCAGCGCGCAGACGGTGGCGATGTCGGAGCCGTCCGGCGCCTCTCCGCCGAAGAACGCCGCTGCGGGAACCGTCGCCTCAATCGCCGCGAACCCGCCGCGGATCTGCCCCGCGAGCCGCTCCTGCCAGTCCGGCCACTGGAACTCGGCGGGACGGCGGTTCTTCTCATAGACCATGGCGACGATCTTCTCGGCGGTCGCATGGGCGATCGCGAGGCGCTGCAGGCAGTCGCGCCGCGCGGTCCCCGTGGCCGGGACCAGCCGCCGCCCCTCGGGCGCGGTCTCGTCGAGCCAGTCGCAGATCGCGAAGCTGTCGATCAGCCGCGCACCGTCCTCGAGCTCGAGCACCGGCACGCGGGTGCCCGGATGCACGGCGCGGATCGCCTCAGCGTCGTTCGGGTCCGTGGCGGCGAGCGGACGGCGCTCGACCCTGCGGCCCTGGAGCGCCGCCCAGATCGCCACCCGGCGAGCAAAGGGAGAAAGATCGCGGCCATAGAGGATCATCGTGGGCTCCGACTGTGTGTGACCCCCGCCTCCTACAGGCGTCGTGGCGCGTGCGCCAAGCCGAATCGGGCGCCGGGGGCTCAGCCGCCCTCGCCCGACCGCTCGACGCGCCCGAGGATGGTGGGCACCAGCTTCTCGGAGAACCCGGCGAGAAAGCTCCAGACCATCAGCTTTGAGAGATCGGCATTGGGCACGCTCACGCCGAGCGGGGTGTGTTCGGCCCCCGCGCCCTCGGCGGTCCCGGCGAGATGGACCGGGGCGAAGCCGAGCGCCTCGAGATCGGGAAAGGCGAGCCCCGACACGAGACCCGATTCGAAGAAGAAGTAGAGGATCACCGCGGCGGTGCCGCCCACCCCGACGCGGAGCGCGATCATCGCATGGCTGGCGGCGACCTGCGCCCCCTCGAGCGAGATGCCGTTGAGCGCCCCGGCATGGCCGGTGAGCGTGCTGAAGCTCGCCCCGAGAAGGCCGGCCGCGAAGGCGACCAGCGAGCCTGCATAGACGATCCAGGGCTGCCATCCGCCGGTCGCCTCGCCCGGCCAGAGCGCCGCCGCCAGCGCGAGCGCCGCCACATAGAGGGCGAAGATCGCAAAGAGCCAGATCAGGATCCGCTGCGTATAGACAAGGCGGATCCGCCGCTTGAGGAACCGCTGCGAGTGTTTCCAGTGCTGCCCCCGCAGCAGACGCTGCAGGAGTGCCCGCGCCCGCGCCGCCGCCTTGGCGTCGGTCTCGAGATCCGCGTGGAGCAGGTCCCGGATCTCCGCGTCGAAGATGCTGGTGCCGTCGGCGGTCTCGTCGCGGGCGCGGGCGGCGGCCTTGCGGATCTCGGCGGGGAGCTGCGCCGCGGGCCGGATCTGCGCGAGCAGGAGCTCGGCCTTGTAGAGATCGACCCAGCGCAGGCGATGCGCCGGCTGGGCGAGGATCTCCGCGATCTCGCCATGGGCGATCGCCTCGGGCGTGTCGGCCGCCGGGGGCAGTGTCGAGATCAGGACCGTTTCGATCGTGCGCTTGAACTGGAGCAGCATCTCGAGGTTCTCGGAGGTGAGGGCAAAGCCCACATCCTCCTCCTGCAGGCGATGGCCGAGGACCTTTCGCGATATCCAGCTCCAGATCTGCGCCAGCATAGTGGGACCGCCCCTCGCCGTGCCGGATGTCCTCCGGCCGCCCCTCTCTGCCGCAGCGTCGCCCCCGCAGTCTGTGAGCGGTGTCACAGGGCAAACCCGACCCGGGCCATCGGGATTGCGCTCGCCCCGCCCCGGGCCTAGGTTGACGACAAACGGGAGACACCCATGCAGAGCGCACCGCTGATCGATCCCTTCGCCCGCGCGATCACCTATCTGCGCGTCTCGGTCACCGACCGGTGCGACTTCCGCTGCGTCTACTGCATGGCAGAGCAGATGACCTTCCTGCCGAAGCGCGAGCTCCTGTCGCTTGAGGAGCTCGACCGGCTCTGCTCGCAATTCGTCGCGCTCGGGGTGCGCAAGCTCCGCATCACCGGCGGCGAGCCCTTGGTGCGCAAGGGGATCATGACCTTCTTCGAGGCGATGGGGCGGCATCTCTCGACCGGCGCGCTCGACGAGCTGACGCTCACCACCAACGGCTCGCAGCTCGCGCGCTTCGCCAGGCCGCTCCGCGAGGCGGGCGTTCGGCGGGTGAATGTCTCGCTCGACACGCTCGACGAGGCGAAGTTCCAGCGGATCACGCGCTGGGGTCGGCTCGCCCAGGTGCTCGACGGGATCGAGGCGGCCCGTGCCGCCGGCATCAGCGTCAAGATCAACGTGGTGGCGCTCAAGGGCACCAATGACGGCGAGATCCACCGCCTCGTCGAGTGGTGCGCCGATTGGGGCATGGACCTCACCTTCATCGAGGTGATGCCGATGGGCGATCTCGGCGGCGAGGACCGGCTCGACCAGTTCTTCTCGCTCGAGGATGTCCGGGCCGAGCTCGCCACCCGCTGGACGCTCGAGGAGACCGACGAGCGCACCGGCGGGCCCGCGCGCTATGTGCGCCTGTCGGAGACCGGCCAGCGCATCGGCTTCATCACGCCGCTCACGCATAATTTCTGCGAGAGCTGCAACC
Source organism: uncultured Limibaculum sp. (assembly GCA_964406355.1). Taxonomy (GTDB): domain Bacteria; phylum Pseudomonadota; class Alphaproteobacteria; order Rhodobacterales; family Rhodobacteraceae; genus Thermohalobaculum. The sequence goes on along the minus strand of CAYORO010000100.1, from coordinate 31 downwards.
GCGTGCGGCTCACCTGCACCGGCCAGCTCTA
>CAYORO010000099.1:0-11774 GCA_964406355.1 uncultured Limibaculum sp. | reverse complement strand
CTCGCCGAGATCGGGCGCATGATCGAGGCGGCGGAGCGGGGCCGCACGCGCTACGACCGCTGGGCCGACCAGGCGGCGCGGATCTATGCGCCGTCCGTCCATCTCATTGCGCTGGGGGCTTTTTTCGGCTGGCTGATGGCGACCGGGGATGTCCGGCTCTCGGTGTCGATCGCCTGTGCGGTGCTGATCATCACCTGCCCCTGCGCGCTCGGCCTCGCGGTGCCGGCGGTGCATGCGGCGGCCGGCGGCAAACTCTTCCGCGCCGGTGTGCTGCTGAAGGACGCCGGCGCGCTCGAGCGGCTCGCCACCATCGACACGGTGGCCTTCGACAAGACCGGCACGCTGACCGACGGCGCGCCGCGCATCGCGGGCGGCCCGGACGACCCGACCACCTGGGCGATCGGGGCGGGGCTCGCGCAGGGCTCGCGCCACCCGCTGGCCCGGGCCGTCGCGGCCGAGGCCGCGGCCCGCGGCATCGCACCGGCCGAGATCGCCGAGATCCGCGAGCATCCCGGCCGGGGCGTCAGCGGTGTCTTCAACGGACACGAGGTGCGGCTCGGCTCGGCGGCCTGGGCGGGCGGGGCGCCGGCCGAGGACACCGCCGTCCACCTCTCGATCAGCGACGCGACCGGACCGCATGGCACGGTGATTGCTTTCCCCGCGGCGGAGACGTTGCGTGCTGATGCGCCCGGAACCTGTCAGGCCCTGCGTCACGAGGGGCTCCGAGTGGTTTTGCTTTCCGGCGATGCTGTGCGTCCGGTGGCCTGCGTGGCGCAGGCCACCGGCATCGCCGACGCACGGGCCGGCATCGCACCGGCGGGCAAGCTCGCGGCCATCGACGCCCTGGCGCGAGAGGGCCGGTCGGTCGCGATGGTGGGCGACGGCATCAACGACGCGCCGGCGCTGGCCGCTGCGGCCGCCTCGATGTCGCCGGTGGCGGCGGCCGATGTCAGCCGGGCTGCGGCCGATATCGTGTTCACCGGCGATAGGTTGTGGCCGGTGATTTTTGCAATCCGCACTGCGCGCACGGCCCGCCGTCGCGCAATGCAAAACTTTGCGCTCGCAGCGATCTACAACGCGCTGGCGATCCCGCTGGCGCTCGCGGGCGTGGTCACGCCGCTGGTCGCGGCGCTCGCCATGTCGGGCTCCTCGATCGTCGTCACGCTCAACGCGATCCGCGGCTGGCCGGATGCCGCCATCGCCCGGAAGGACACCGCATGACCGTGCTCGCGTTCCTGATCCCCGTCTCGCTCGGCCTCGGGCTTCTGGGCCTCGCGGCCTTCGTCTGGGCGCTGCGCCACGGGCAGTATGACGACCTCGAGGGCGATGCGAGCCGGATCCTCTTCGACGAGGCCGACCGCCCGCGCGACTGAGCGCGCGTCAGGCCCCGGTCAGCTCACGGCGGCGCCGATCTCGATCACCACCGCAGCGTAGAAGACGAAGCTCGCCACCAGCACGAAGCCGTGCCAGATCGCGTTCTGGAACGGCAGGCTGTCCCAGAGGTGGAACACGACGCCCAGGGTATAGAGCCCGCCGCCGGTGACCAGCAGCACCAGCGCGGCGGTCTGCAATGCCCCGAGGATCGGCCAGCCGATCACGATCACCGCCCAGCCCATCGCGAGATAGAGCCCCAGCATCAGCCATTCGAGCCGGGGCGAGCCCACCATCCGCAAGAGGATCCCGAGCCCCGCGGCAGACCACATGCCCGCAAGGATCAGCGCCGCCCGCTCGCCGCCCAGCAGCACGGTGAAGGGCGTGTAGGTCCCGGCGATCTTGGCATAGATCGCCGCATGGTCGAGCCGACGCCACACCGGACGGAGCCGCGACAGCGGCATCAGGTGATAGCAGGCCGAGGCCGCGAACATCGCCACCAGCGTCACCGCATAGATCGACGATGCCCAAAGGGCCGCGCTCGGGCCATGGAGGCTTGCGGCCAGCACGATCAGCGCCGGCGCCGCGATCAGCGCCGCGCTCACCCCGGTGATGTGGAGGACCGCATCGGCCAGCCGCTCGGCCCGCGTGTAGGTCGGCTCGCGGCGGATCACCGGATCGGCCATGGACTGCTCCTTGAGACACGCCCGGCGCCGCAGGGCGAGCTGCGTCCCGAGCCGCGGATTGACCGGGCGACCCGCGGTGGCTACCACCCGCCGCGCAGCCGAGCCAAGGGGTCGGCCCCGCGGAGCCGGCCCCGCGCCGACGGAAAGGATCGCGATGGCGGAGCGCGGCCGTGGCCAGCGCCAGGGACGGGGCCAAGCACGGGGCCAGGGACGGGGCCTTGCGGGCTACGACAGCTGGTCGCAGGGCGTGCACAACGCCCGCGGCCGGATTGCGCAGGGTCTCGTGGTGCCGGTGGGCCGCCCTAGTTTTCGCCTGAGCCCCGAGGCCCGGGTCTTTCATATCGGGCCCTGGCTCGCCCGCCAGCTCGAGGTCGCGCTCTCTTCCGCCGGGTGCCAGGCGACGAGCCTCGACCCGACATCCCCCCTGCCGGCGATCCGAACCAACCCGGCAAAGGGCCTGCTCAACAAGTTCACGCCGGCCTCGGTGCAGCAGGAGCTCGACTGGGCGGCCGGCGAGGCGGAGTTTCCGCGCGAAGTGCTGATCCCGCTCGCCGATGCCTGGGCCGACCCGACGCTGACCGAGCGGGCCCCGCTCGGCGCGCTCGAGATCGTCACCGAGCGGCGAGACGCCATCAGCGCCTATTTCGCACGGGCCTTCGCCGCCGATCTGGTGGTGATCACGCTCGACACGACCGAGACCTGGTTCGACCGCAAGACCCGGATCGCGCTCAATGGGCCGCCGCTGCTCCGTGCCTATCGCGCCGAGCCCGACCGGTTCCTCTATCGCCGCGTCGGCTATGACGAGGTCTCGGCGCATCTGAAGGCGATCTTTACGCTCCTCAGGAAACGGAACGCGCGGCAGAAGATCGTCCTCGCGGTCTCGCCGGTGCCACTCGAGCGCACCTATGCGACTGAGGACGTGATCGTCGCGAGCCAGACCGCCAAGAGCACGCTGCACGCCGCCGCGACCCAGATGGCCGCGAGCGCCGAGGAGATCGACTATTTCCCGGCCTATGAGGCGGTCACGAACTCGGACCCCGTGCGGGTCTGGCAGCCCGACCGGCGGAGCATTCGCGACGAGATGGTGGGCGCGCTGACCGCCGCCTTCATCGACCGCTACGGGCTCGTGCTCGCGGCCGATAGCAAGACCGCGGGCAACGCCTGAGCCGGCTCAGCGGCCGCGCTTCAGATAGACGTAGAACGCGCCGGCCCCGCCATGGCGGCGATGCGCCTCGTAGATCCCGACAATCCGGCCTCGGTTGGGCCCCGAGCGGAGCCAGCGCGGCGCCGCATCGCGGAGCACGCCGCCCTCGGGGTGCATGAAGGGGGCGTCGTCGCGATCCGTGCGCCGGCCCTTGCCGGTGATCACCAGCACACAGCGGTGCCCGGCGCGGACCGCCTCGCGGATGAAGGCATCGAGGCGTGCATGCGCCCGTTCGGCAGTCAAGCCGTGGAGGTCGATCCGCGCGTCGGGCAGGCGCTCGCCGCGGCGGAGGCGCTCTGCAGTGCGCCGGTCGAGCCCCGGCTCGGGCCGGCCGACAGGGGCGGGGCGCGCCTCGCCCGCGCGGATCTCGACAGGCGGCAGCGGGCGGCCATGCGGCCTCAGGACCCGCGGCTCGGGGGCAGCGGGCGGCAGCGGACGCTGGGGGAGGTCGGGCGTGAGCCGCGGCTCGGGCGCGTGGCGCACGGTCTCGGCCTGGCGGCGATTGCGGGTCATGCCCTCGGTCGCGCGGTCCCAGAGCGCGCGGTCCTCGGCCGTCAGGGCCGGGCCGCGCCGCCGTCCGAAGAGCCGGCGCATGCCCCCAACGCCCCCTCGCCCCGCTCAGGCGCCGGTGGCGCTGAGCAGCCAGTTCGGGTTGGGCGAGCCCATCACGCGGCTGAAGGTCCAGACATCGGTCTGGCGACGGATCTCGTTGGGATCGCCTTCGACCACGCGGTTCTCGGCATCGCGCACGGCGGTGATCATCTCGCCGACAAAGCGCAGCGTGATATCGGCCTCGGCGGTGTCGTCGTCGAAGCGGATCGTCTCGACGCCGAGATCGCGCACCCCGATGAAGCGAGCCTCCACCTTGAGCCCGTCGGCCTCGCGCGACTTGATCACGCTCTCGAAGGCCTGCAGCACGTCAGGCGTCAGGAGATCGCTCAGCGCGGCGCGGTCGCCCTCCTCATAGGCCATCAGCACCATCTCATAGGCCGAGCGCGCGCCCTGGAGGAACGCCTCGAGACTGAAATCGGGCTCGACCCGGCAGATCTCGGTCAGCGCCGCCTTGGCATCGTCGTCGAGCGAGCGGATCGCGCCGGCCTCGATCTCGTCGGGCTCCTCGGCGATCGGACCGGAATTGTCGGGGCCCGCGCCGGCCGGACCCTGCACGCCCGTCGACGGCGGTTCGTACCCGGTCCGGGTGCCGATCACGGCGCGCAGACGGTAGAGAACGAAGGCCGCGATCACGGCGAGAATGATGAATTCAAGCAGCTTGTAGCTCATGTTTTTCCCGCCTCCCCAGCTTCCCGTCGCGCACCTACGGCGTCTCGGGCCGGCGCGGCGGGTGGTGCCGTCTCGCTAGCCGCCTATGTAGAGGGGCGGCGCACCAAAGTCTATCGGACTGCGGCAGCCAGCGCCAACGTCGCAGCGCGGGAGACGCTCATGTGGATCATCATTGCCCTCGTGGCCGTGCCCATAATCGAGATCGCGCTCTTCATCGAGATCGGGGGGTGGATCGGTCTCTGGCCGACCATCGCCGTGGTGGTGGCGACAGCGATCGCGGGCGGGGTGCTGCTGCGCGCGCAGGGCTATGCGGCGATCAATGCGCTGCGCCTGCGGCTCGAACAGGGGGGAGATCCGTCGGGGCCGCTCGCCCACGGCGCGCTGATCCTGGTGGCGGGCGTGCTGATGCTGACGCCGGGCTTCTTCACCGACGCGGTTGGGTTCCTGCTGCTCGTGCCGCCGGTGCGGGCGGCGGTGATCCGAAGCCTCGGCCGACGGATCGCCGTCGTCGCGGTCGGTGTCGGCAGCGCGGGCGCGGCGGGCGGCGCACCGTTCCGAGGCGGTCCGATGGGCGGGCAGACGGTCGATGGCGTCTATGAGGCGGTCGATCCCGCGCAGAACCCCAGCGGTCCGGAGCCCGAGCGCGGCCAAGACGGTCCCCTGCCGCCGCGCTGAGGCGCCGGACCACCCGGCGATTGCCGCGGCGGGACCGATCTGCTAGCGGACGCCCGACCCGACACGCATCCTTCCCGACACGCATCCTCAAGGAGACGCCGAGATGAGCGACACGACAGGCCAGATGGCCGCGGCCGGCATCGACCTCAACAACCCGCCGATGGCGCGCCTGATCGGGCATTTCACCCGCGATCTCTCCTTCGAGAACGTGGCCGTCATGGAAGGCACCGTCAGCAAGGTCCAGCCCGAGATCGCGGTCAATGTCGGGATGGACGCCAAGGCGCTCGGCGAGGACCGCTATCAGGTCAACATGAAGATCAACGCCAAGGCGGTCGCCGAGGAGAAGACGCGCTTCATCGTGGAGCTCGACTATGCCGGGATCTTCGCGCTGCAAAACGTGAAGAAGGAGCATCTGCACCCGTTCCTCTTCATCGAGTGCCCGCGCCAGCTTCTGCCCTTTGCGCGCCGCGTGATGGCCGACGTGACGCGCGACGGCGGCTACCCGCCGCTGATGCTCGACAATGTGGATTTCGCCACGCTCTACCGCCAGCGTCTCGAGCAGGCCCGCGCCCAGCAGGCCGAGGGCGGCGGCGACCCGGCCGTGGTCCCGCCGGCAGCGCCCCAGGCCTGATCCGGCCTACCCCTCGGGAGCGGCGCGCCGCGTCCAGAGCGCGTCCGCCCCGAGATCCGCGACGAATGCCTCATGCGCGGCCCGCTCCGCCGCGCTGATCCGCGGGGCGAGAGGTGCGGGTCGGGTGCGCGCCGGTCCGCTCGGTGCGGTGGCGGTGGCTGCGCGTGCCGCCCCGCGGGGGCCGAGCTCGCCGAGCTGCATGCCGCGTTGCCGCCCCCCGAGCAGCTCGAGATAGACCTCCGCCAGCAGCTCGCAGTCGAGCAGCGCCCCGTGCTTCTCTCGCGCGCTGTTGTCGATGCCGAAACGACGGCAGAGCGCATCCAGCGAGGCCGACGCGCCGGGGAAGGCGCGCTTGGCCATCATCAGCGTGTCGATGGCACGGCTGTCGGGCAGGGCCGGGCGCCCCAGCCGACCGAGCTCGGCATTGATCATCGCCATGTCGAAGGCCGCGTTGTGGATCACCATCGGGGCGTCGCCGACGAAATCGAGGAACGCGCCGACGATCTCGGTGAACACCGGCTGGCGGGCGAGGAACTCGTCGCCGAGCCCGTGGACCTGATAGGCTTCGGCGGGCATCGGCCGCTCGGGGTTGATGTACTGGTGGTAGACGCAGCCCGTCGGCAGCGCGTTGACGATCTCGACGCCGGCGATCTCCACGATCCGGTGACCCTCGGCGGGGTCGAGGCCGGTGGTCTCGGTGTCGAGCACGATCTCACGCATCCTTGTTCTCCATGATCGCGGCCAGCGCGGCCGCCACCTGCGCGCGCGTGTCGTCGAAGCTGCCGCGCGTGTCGATCACATGATCCGCCCGAGCGCGTTTCTCGGCATCGGGCATCTGCCGCGCAAGGATCCGGTCGAAGGCGGCGTCGGTCATGCCGGGGCGTGCCAGCACGCGTGCGCGCTGCACATCCGCCGGAACCGAGACGACGACGACGAAGTCGAATTCCGCCTCGGCCCCGGTCTCGAAGAGGAGCGGCACGTCGGAGAGTGCGACGGCCGCGCCCTCGGCCTCGGCGCGGGCGAGGAAGGCCGCGCGATCGGCCGTCACCAGCGGGTGGATCGCCGCCTCGACGCGCGCGAGCAGCCCGGGATCGGCCAGGATGGCGTCGCGCAGCGCCGCACGGTCGACGCCCTCGGCCCCCACGGCCCCGGGCGCCAGCGCCGCGATGGCGGCAGTCCCCGCCGCGCCCGGCCCATAAAGCGCATGCACCGCGGCATCGGCATCCCACACCGGGACGCAGTGCTCAGCGAACATGCCTGCGACGGTCGACTTCCCCATCCCGATCGAGCCTGTGAGCCCCAGCCGGATCACGCGAGCACAGCCTGACGGAGCGCCGTGTCGACCTGCGCGTCGATCCCGAACCAGGCGCGGAAGGCGGGCCGTGCCTGATGCAGCAGCATGCCCAGCCCGTCGACGGCCGGGAGGTTGCGGGCCCGCGCCACGGCCAAAAGTGGCGTCTCCAGAGGGGTGTAGACGATGTCGGTGACCACGGCGCCCTGTGGCAGCGCGTCGACCCGGATCTCGAGCGGCGGCTGGCCATGCATCCCGAGGCTCGTGGTGTTCACCAGGGTCGCCGCGCCCTCGAGTGCCCCCTCGCGCGCCTCCCAGTCCACCGCGCGCACGCCCGGCCCAAAGGTGGCAGCGAGCGCCTCGGCCTTGTCGCGGGTGCGGTTGGCGAGACGGATCTCCGGGCAGCCCCCTGCGAGGAGCGCATGAAGGATCGCGCGCGAGGCGCCGCCGGCACCGAGCACCACGGCGGGCCCTGCATCGGCGCGCCATCCCGGAGCGCCCGCCGCGAGGTTCTCGACGAAGCCCACGCCGTCGGTGTTGTCGGCGAGGATCCGGCCGCCGTCGAAGCGGATCATGTTGGCCGCCCCGATCGCGCGCGCTGTCTCGGTCGCCTCATCGGCCAGGGCGAGCGCGGCCTCCTTGTGCGGGAGGGTGACGTTGACCCCGCGGAGCCCCGCCTTCGGCAGCGCGCGGTAGACCTCGACGAAATCCTCGGGGCGGACGGCGAACGGCATGTAGCGACCATCGATCCCGTGGCGCGCGAACCAATGGGCGAACAGGGCCGGCGAGCGGGAATGCCTGATCGGCCAGCCCATCACGCCTGCGGTGAGCGGTCGTTCGTCGGTCATTCCAGCAGCACCTCACGCGCCCTCAGATACCCCAGCAGCTCGAGGAGCGGGAGCCCGAGCACGGTGAAATGGTCGCCCTCGACCCGTGCGAAGAGCTGCGCCCCGAGCCCCTCTAGGTGATAGGCGCCAACGGAGGAGAGCACCGCCGGGCCCGCCCTGTCGAGATAGCGCGCCAGGAAGGTTTCCGAGAAGGGGCGCATGGTCAGCCGCGCTCGGCCGATATGGCGCCAGACCGGCGCGCCACCCTCGGCAATAACCGCGGCGGAGAGGAGCTCGTGCGCTCGGCCGCGGAGCGCGAGGAGCTGGACGCGGGCCGCTTCGAGGTCGGCCGGTTTGTCATAGGTGTGGCCCTCGCAGACGAGCACCTGGTCGGCTCCGATCACCAGAGCGTCGGGGTGGCGGGCGCTGATCCGCGTCGCCTTCAGCTCGGCAAGGGCATCCGCCACGTCGCGGGGCGCTGCCCCCTCGGCCGCCATCGCCGCCTTGACCGCCGCCTCGTCGATCCGAGCGGGGTCTATCTCCACCTCGACGCCCGCAGCCCGCAGCATCTCCGCTCGCGCCTCCGAGGCGCTGGCGAGAATCACGTCCGTCATCCTTGCGCCTTTTCGAGGATCGCGAGGATCGCTGCCGCCGTCTCCTCGATCGAGCGGCGCGTCACGTCGATCACCGGCAGCGCGTGCCGCTCGAAGAAGAGCCGCGCCTCGGTGACCTCCTCCTGCACGCGGTCGAGATCGGCATAGCCGGGCGCTCGGTCGCCGAGCGGGGCAGGGCCGAGCGCATCGAGCCGCTCGTTGCGGATCTGGACGAGCCGCGAGGGGTTTGCCGTGAGGCCGACGACGGGCACGCCCGCCTCGATCGCCGCGACAAGCTCGGGCTCCGGCGGGCGGCCCGGCAGCAGCGGCACATTCGCCGCCCGGACGCCGCGGATCGCGAGATAGACGCAGGTCGGCGTTTTGGAGGTCCGGCTGACGCCCGTCAGGATGACATCGGCCTTGAGGAGGCGAGCGCCGAGCGCCCCGTCGTCGTGGGCCAGTGCGAAGTCGACCGCCCCGATTCGCTCGAAATAGGCCGCATCGAGCTGGTGCTGGAGGCCGACGCCGCGCCGCGGCGGGCGCCCGAAAAACGCGCTCAGCTTGGCGATGAGCGGGTCGAGCACCGCGACCGCCGGCACCCCGAGCGCCGCGCATTCGCTCTCGACACGGCCGCGCAGGCTCCGGTCCACGAGGGTGTAGCAGACAAACCCCGGCCGGGCCCGGAGCTGCGCAATCGCTGGCTCGAGATCATCGGCCGTGCGCACAAGGACGGTCGAATGCACCGCCACGGGTACCCCGTCGAAGGGCGCGAGGCAGGCGCGCGCCATCGCCTGCAGCGTCTCTCCGGTGCTGTCGGAGATCAGATGGATGTCGTGACGCTCGCTCACGGACCACCCTCCGATCCTGTGGATAGCGGGCAACCCGGGGACCGACGGGACGGTCTCCCGAGTGATCCCCATCCCGGTCCATTCTGTCCAGCGGAGGACGAATTATCCACGGCCTGTCGGATCGTCGGAGCGGTTGGGGTTCGAAAGCGTCGTTCGAGGCGCCAGGAGGGCATGATTCCTGCGCGGCGCGCTCCGAACAGGTCTCTCACAGTCACCAAACCGTTACCGACGGAACCGGCCCCGCCTGTGTGCAAGCATGTGGATGAATGACGCAGAGCGGTAATCCCCATCTTTCAGGGTTTCTACAAACTCACACCACCCTTAAAGAGATTGAACATGGAAGCCAGACCACACGTCAAACCTCTCCTCGCCGCCCTTCACGGACAGCCGATCTCACCGCCACCGATCTGGCTGATGAGACAGGCCGGGCGCTATCTGCCCGAGTACCGCGAGACGCGGGCCAGGGCAGGCTCGTTCCTCGATCTCTGCTACACGCCGGAGCTCGCCGAGGAAGTGACGCTGCAGCCGATCCGCCGCTTCGGCTTCGATGCGGCGATCCTCTTTGCCGACATCCTGCTGGTGCCTCAGGCGCTGGGTGTGGGGCTGACCTTCACCCCCGGAGAGGGGCCGCGGCTCGAGCCGATCACAAGCGCGGGCGAGCTCGGGCGGCTCAAGCCGCTCGACGAGATCGACGAGACGCTCGGGCCGGTCTACGAGACCGTGCGGCGGCTGTCGGGCTCGCTGCCGCCCGAGGTGACGCTGATCGGTTTCGCAGGCGCGCCTTGGACGGTCGCGACCTATATGGTGGCGGGCCAGGGCACGAGCGATCAGGCACCGGCGCGGGCCTGGATGTATCGCGACCCGGAGGGCTTCGAGAGGCTGATTGATCGAATCACCGAGGCGACGATCCACTATCTGCGGCGGCAGGTGGATGCGGGTGCTGAGGCGGTCAAGATCTTTGACAGCTGGGCCGGCGCGCTCGCGCCCGACATGTTCGAGCGGTTCGCCATCCGGCCGGCGCGCCGGATCGCCGATGCACTCAAGGACCACAGCCCGATGCTGCCGGTGATCGGGTTCCCCCGCGGCGCGGGCGGCTCCTATGTGCGTTTCGCCGCTGAGGCCGCGGTGGATGCGGTGGCGCTCGATACTTCGGTGCCGCTCGACTGGGCGCGCGAGGCGCTGCCGGATGTGGCGCTCCAGGGCAATCTCGACCCGATGCTGATGATCACCGGCGGGCCGCAGCTCGGGGACACCGCCCGTGCGATGGTCGAGACGATGATCGGCCATCCATATGTCTTCAATCTCGGCCATGGGATCACGCCCGAGGCGTCGCCCGCCCATGTCGAGGAGCTGATCGCGGCCGTGAGGGGCTGAGATGCAGGAGACCCTGCGCGCCTATTACGACTGGCTGCTCGCCGCCCATGTGATCTCGATGATCGCCTGGATGGCCGGGATCTTCTATCTGCCGCGGCTCTTCGTCTATCACGCCGAGAAGGCGGCCATTGGCTCGGAGCTGTCCGAGACTTTCAAGGTGATGGAGCTCAAGCTCTTCCGCCTGATCATGAACCCGGCGATGATCTCGACCTGGGTGTTCGGGTTGTTGATGATCTGGGCCAATGGGTTGGGCTGGCTCGGCGCGAGCCCCTGGATGCATGCCAAGCTCGTGCTGATCGCGGGCATGACCTGGTTCCATCACTGGCTCGGGCGCCGGCGCAAGGATTTCGCCGCCGACGCCAACGGCCATACCGGGCGCACCTATCGGCTGATGAACGAGCTGCCGACGCTGCTGATGGTGGCGATCGTGATCCTGGTGATCGTCAAGCCCTTTTGAGACTTCCGCCCGCGCCCCTCCCTTGACAGTTTTGCGAAGGATGGCCATCTTTCGCCATCCCGGTCGATCGGCCGGCATCGCGCAGTGCTGCGCGCCCTCCTCCCCCATCGGTTCCCCCGTATGACCCAACAGAAGCTGTCTGACCTCAAGGCCAAGTCGCCGACCGATCTGCTCGCACTTGCGGAATCGCTCGAGGTCGAGAACGCCTCCACCCTGCGCAAGCAGGACATGATGTTCGCCATCCTCCGCGAGCTTGCCGATCGCGACGAGGAAATCATCGGCATGGGGGTGCTCGAGGTGCTGCAGGACGGCTTCGGCTTTCTGCGCAGTCCCGAGGCGAACTATCTCCCGGGGCCGGACGACATCTATCTCTCACCGAACCAGATCCGCAAATTCGGCTTGCGCACCGGCGACACGATCGAGGGCCCGATCCGTGCGCCCAAGGACGGCGAGCGATACTTTGCGCTCCTCAAGGTCAACACGATCAACTTCGAGGACCCCGAGAAGGCGCGCCACAAGGTCCATTTCGACAACCT
>CAYORO010000098.1:0-11937 GCA_964406355.1 uncultured Limibaculum sp. | reverse complement strand
CGAGGAGGGACCGACCGCCGCGGTGCTGCGGAGCCCGCGCCACCCCTACACCGCGGGGCTCCTCGGCTCGATCCCGGGCGTCGCGCGCGCCGGCGAGCGGCTCGTGCAGATCCCGGGCGCGGCGCCCTCGCTGCTCGACCTGCCCGAGGGCTGCGCCTTCGCCCCGCGCTGCCCGCGCGCCGACGCCGCCTGCCGCGCGGTCCCGCCGCGCACGCCCGAGGGCGAGCGCGCGCATCGCTGCTGGCACCCGTTGCCCGCATGACCGCGTTCCTCGACATCGCCGGCGTCACCAAGCGCTTCACGCCGTCCCTCGGCGTCGGCGACCGCATCGCCAAGCGCCTCGGCGCCCGCGTGGAGGACCGCCCCGTGCAGGCCGTGACCGACGTTTCGCTCGCGATCGGGCAGGGCGAGGTGCTCGGCCTCGTCGGCGAGTCGGGCTGCGGGAAATCGACGCTCGGGCGGATCGCGGCCGGCATCCTCGATCCCTCCGAGGGCCGCGTGGCGCTCGAGGGCCGGCCGGTGCGCGAGGGCGGGCGCAAGCGCACGACGCGGATCCAGACGATCTTCCAGGACCCCTTCGCCTCGCTCGACCCGCGGATGCGGATCGGCCGGGCGATCGCCGAGGGGCCGATCGCGCACGGGCTGATCCGCCGCTCGGAGGCCCGCGCCGACGCCGCCCGCTGGCTCGGGCGGGTCGGCCTCGACCCGAGCTACGCCGACCGGCTGCCGCACCAGTTCTCCGGCGGCCAGCGCCAGCGCATCGCCATCGCCCGCGCGCTCGCCATGCGGCCCGACATGCTGATCTGCGACGAGCCGGTGGCCTCGCTCGACGTCTCGATCCAGGCGCAGATCATCAACCTCTTCCTCGATCTGCGCCGCGAGCTCGGGCTCACCTGCCTCTTCATCAGCCACGACCTCTCGGTGGTGCGCCACATCTCCGACCGGATCGCGGTGATGTATCTCGGGCGCATCGTCGAGATCGGCCCGGCCGAGGCGGTCTACACCGCGCCCCGCCACCCCTATACGCGGGCGCTGCTCGACAGCCTGCCGAAGATCCCCCAAGCGGGCACCGACAGCGTGTTCCGCCCGATCTCCGGCGAGATCCCCTCGCCGCTCGCGCCGCCGCCCGGCTGCCGCTTCCACCCGCGCTGCCCGATCGCCGCGGAGCGCTGCCGACGCGAGGGACCGGAGCTGCGTCCCCTTGGGCCGGGCCATGAGGCGTCCTGCCACCTCGCCGAGCCCTGATCCCTCGGCTCTCCCCAGCTCTGCGCGTTTCCGAAGCGGGGCCCGCATGGTATCCGGGGCGGAAGCGGCCCCCAGAGCCGCGCTGGGAGGACCAGATGCGACGCAAGACCACCTCGGCCGCCGATGCCGCGCGCCTGATCCGCGACGGCGACACGATCACCACCTCGGGCTTCGTCGGGATCGGCGTGCCGGACGGCCTCCTCGCCGCCATCGAGGCGCGCCATCTCGAGACCGGCCACCCGCGAGACCTGACACTCCTCTTCGCGGCGGGGCAGGGCGACGGCAAGGACCGCGGCCTCAACCGACTCGCCCATGACGGGCTGTTGGCGCGGGTGATCGGCGGCCATTGGGGGCTGATCCCCAAGATCGGGCAGCTCGCGCTCGCGGGCAAGATCGAGGCCTGGAACCTGCCCCAGGGCGTGATCTCCCGCCTCTATCGCGACGTCGCGGCCGGGCTGCCGGGCACGCTCACCCATGTGGGTCTCGGCACCTTCGTCGATCCGCGCGAGGGCGGAGGGCGGATCAACGCCGTCACCACCGAGGACATCGTCGAGGTGATGGAGATCGCGGGCCGGGAGCTCCTCTTCTACACGGCGCGGCCGATCGACGTGGCGCTCCTGCGCGGAACCACCGCCGACGAGGCCGGCAATGTCACCATGGAGCGCGAGGCGCTGATCCTCGACAATCTCGCCCAGGCGATGGCGGCGAAGAACTCCGGCGGCGTGGTGATCGTGCAGGTCGAGCGGATCGCCGCGGCGCGCACGCTCTCGCCCCGCGAGGTGGTGATCCCGGCCGCCCTTGTCGATGCGGTGGTGGTGGCCGAGCCCGAGCTCCACATGCAGACCTACGCGACGCCCTTCTCGCCCCATTTCTCGGGCGCGCTCCGGGCGCCGGCCTCCGCTGCACGGCCGATGGCGCTCGATGCGCGCAAGATCATCGCCCGTCGCTGCGCCTTCGAGCTGCCGGTCAACGGCATCGTCAATCTGGGGATCGGCATGCCCGAGGGGGTTGCCTCCGTGGCCGCCGAGGAAGGGCTGCTCGAGCATCTGACGCTCACCGCAGAGCCCGGCGTGGTGGGCGGCCAGCCCGCCTCGGGGCTCGATTTCGGCGCCGCGGTCAACACCGATGCGATCATCGCGCAGAACCAGCAGTTCGACTTCTATGACGGCGGCGGGCTCGACATGGCCTGCCTCGGGATGGCCGAGGCCGACCGCTCTGGCAACGTGAATGTCTCACGCTTCGGGCCGCGGCTTGCCGGCGCCGGCGGATTTATCAACATCAGCCAGAACGCGCGCTCGGTGGTCTTTGCCGGCACCTTCACCGCGGGCGGGCTGGAGATCGCGGTCGAGGGCGGCCGGGTGCGCATCCTCCACGAGGGCCGGGCGCAGAAGTTCCACGAAACGGTCGAGCAGGTGACCTTCGCGGGCCTCCGCGCGCGCGATCGCGGGCAGAAGGTGCATTACGTCACCGAGCGCTGCGTCTTCGAGCTCCGCGGCGACGGCCTGATGCTGACCGAGATCGCGCCGGGGATCGACCTCGAGGCCGATATCCTTGCCCGCATGGCCTTCCGACCGCAGATCGCGGAGCTGCGCGAGATGGATGGCCGGATCTTCGCCGATGCGCCGATGGAGCTGCGCGTCGATCTGCTGCGCCTCGATCTCGCCGAGCGCATCGCGCTGGATCCCGACGGGCGCCGGCTGTTCAACAATTTCGAGAAGCTCCGGGTGCGCAGCCTCGAGGATGTGGAGGCGATCCGGACCCGGGTCGCGGAGCTTTGCGCGCCGCTCGATCACCGGGTGGATGTGATCGTCAGCTACGACGGCGCGCGGATCGACGAGGAGGTGGAGCAGGCCTATGCGCAGATGGTGGCGGATCTCGAGGACCGCTTCTATGCGCGCGTCAGCCGCTATTCGGGCTCGGCCTTCATGCGGATGAAGCTCGGGCGCACATTGGCGCGCCACGCCCCGCCGCATATCTTCGAGACCGCCGGAGAGGCCCGCGCCTTTCTCGAGCAGGCGGGCGAGAGAGGGCGCAATGGCTGAGATCTGGATCCTGAACGGGCCGAACCTCAATCTCCTCGGCACCCGCGAGCCGGAGATCTATGGCCGCGAGACGCTGGCCGATCTCGAGGCGCGCGCCCGTGAGCGCGCGGGAGCGCTGGGGCATCGGCTGGAGTTCCGGCAGTCGAACCACGAGGGGGTGCTGGTCGACTGGATCCAGGAGGCGCGCGGCCGCGCCGGGGCGCTCATCCTGAATGCCGGGGCCTACACCCACACCTCGGTCGCGATCCTCGACGCGCTCCGCGCCTTTCGCGACACCGGCGCCCAGGTGATCGAGCTGCATCTCTCGAACCCCGCGGCGCGCGAGCCGTTCCGCCATCACTCCTATGTGGCGCTGGCGGCGACCGGCGTGATCGCGGGCCTCGGGCCGGCCGGCTATCCCGTGGCCGTCGAGGCCGCGGCCGCGCTTCTGGCCGCTCAGGCAGGCGGGGGCAGCTGACGGCGGAAGACGCAGCGCGCGCGCGGGCCCTCGGGCGGGGCCGCGCAGAGCGTCTCGGCGGCCAGCAGCGCATCGATCACCCGCACCACATAGTCCCGCGTCTCGGCAAACGGCGGGACGCCGCCATGGCGCGCCACGGCACCTTCGCCCGCATTGTAGCCCGCAAGCGCCAGCACCACGTCGCCCCTGAACCGGTCGAGCAGGAAATCGAGATAGGCCGCGCCGCCCTTCAGGTTCTGCGCCGCGTCATAGGCGTCCGACACGCCGAAGCGCCGCGCCGTGGCGGGGATCAGCTGCATCAGCCCCATCGCGCCCTTGGGCGAGCGGGCCCGCGGCTCGCCATTCGATTCCACCGTGATCATCGCGAGCATCAGCGCCTCGGAGAGGCGGTGGCGCCGCGCCGCGTCGCGCACGAGATGCTGCCAGCGATCGGCGATCCGGGCGATCCGGGTCTCGGAGTAGATCGGGCCGGCGCGGCCCCTGCGGTCGAGGATCAGCGTGCGGGCTTCGTCGAACCGGGCGATATCGGGCGCGCCGCCCGGGTCCATCTCGGCCCAGAACCAGCTGTGGTCCTGACGGCGCGTGCTCCGCCCGCTGTTGCGCTCGCCCGGCTTGCGCCGCCCGAACCGCTTCTGACCGGCAGATGGCGGCCGGATCAGACGGAGACCGGAGCGATCGCCGGCGCGAACCCCGTCTCGGAGCACGGTCCCGGCATACGATTCGCGAGGCGATTCGCAAAATGCGATGCAGATTGCACTGATTATGACCAAGCGCTTCCAGATCTTGCCACAGTCTTGCCGCATTCCGCCCATCCGCCGTCCACACTCGCTTTTTCTGCCGCCTAGATTTGACCAAACTCGCAAACTGCCAAGATAAAAAAGCTCTCGAGGTGCGAGTTTTCTCCTTTAACGCTTTGGGGGCGGCCGGCGCCGATGCTACACAATCTCCAGGAGCAAGGACGGACGGGAGACCGCCTCGCCCAGCCCGCGTCAGGGGGTACGACGAGGGCGCGACTTGAAAGTGTAACCGACTACATGGCCATCTGGAGGGTACTATGACCATCATCAACCAGTTCATCCGCGACGAAGCCGGCGCTGTCACCATCGACTGGGTCGCGCTGACCGCTGGCATTCTGCTGCTCGGCATCGCCACCGTTTACTACCTCTTCGAGAACGGTGTTGTTGGCGCCGTGAACGCGATCAACGACGAACTGTCGCGCGCTGTCACCGGCGGCAACATCGACACCCTGCTCGAGGGTCCGCTGTCGAACGAGTGATATTATTCACCGTTCTTCGCACAGTGTGTGATGCTTTTGAGGGCCGGCTAGCCGGCCCTCTTATTTTTTGCGCGACCTGCCCGAGCGGCATTCCGTTAGGCGGTTGGTAGGGCATCCATCCGAGGCTCCCGGTCGAGTGCGGCGTCGAGTGCGGCACGGACAAGGAGCTGAGATGGGCAAGCTAGTCTCGTATCTGGGCGGTGAGCGCGGCGCCGTCTCGGTGGAGTGGATCGCGGTGACCTTTGCGCTGATCGTCGTCACCTCGTACCTTGTGTATGCGTTGAGCGCCGGAGGCCTCAATCCTGTGCGCGAGGAGCTCAACCAGGATCTCGACCGGGTGCGGATCACGCCGGACGACTGATCCCGGGGCGAGGCGCCGCCGAATGTATGCTTGAAGTAAAGGCTAAGTTGCTGCATACGGGTGATACACGGTTAGGTTGACTGCTCGCAGGGAGGGGTGCCCGGAGCGTTGGGCGTGCCTTCCCGCCAGGAAACGGACGGGAACATGAAGATCATCGCAATCCTCGTTCTGGTGTTCGGCGTGGCGCTCGCCGGTGGCGCCATCTACTTCGCCTCCAACTATTTTGCCGAGTTCGAGGCTCGGATGCGGGCGAACCAGCCCAAGGGGCCGAAGACGGTGAACGTGATCGTCGCCAAGACGTCGCTCGCCTACGGCACCGTGATCAAGCCGAAGCAGCATCTGCGCTGGGCGGAATGGCCCGAGGATTCGCTGCCCCCGGGCGTCTTCACCGATGCCGAGGAGCTGCTCGGCGAGCGCGACTCGAAAGACGACACGACGCGCATCGTGCTGCGCAAGATCGAGGCGGGCGAGCCGATCCTCGAGAGCAAGATCAGCGGTTTCGGCGAGCGCGCGCGCATGGCGCTCAATCTCGACGAGGGGCGGCGCGCCTTCACCATCCGCACAGATGCGGTCGCCGGCGTGGCGGGCTTCGTCAATCCGGGCGACCGGGTCGATGTGATGCTGATCCGGAACACGCGCGACGGGCTCGAGAGCACGGTGATTCTGCAGAACATGCGGGTGATCGCGACCGACCGCGACACCAACCAGGAAACGAACAATCCGCGTGTCGCCAGCACGGTCACCATGGATGTCTCGCAGACCGAGGCGCAGAAGCTTCATCTCGCCCAGCAGCTCGGCCGTTTGACGCTGACGCTCCGCAGCATGCAGGAGGAGGTGGCCGAGAGCGAGCGCCCCGAGGCGGTCGACGTGAAGGACCTGCTCGGCATCGAGGATACGGCGGCGCCGGCGCCGGCGCCCGAGCGTGACTCGACCACTGTGATCATCCGCCGCGGCGGCGCCGTGTCGGACAGGCTCAAGTTTTTCGAGGATTGAGCGGAGGGCCCTCGCCCGGCATGTCAGGCTGAGGTCGGGCACGAGGTCTCGGCGTTAACCGCTTGAGCATTGTTGCGTTTTATTGTTTACTCTGCCTGCGGTAGAGCAAAACGCTCGGGCGTTCAAACCATAACTATCGTAAGAGGGGCCTTGGGAATGAAATTTCTGATCACGCGGGCGACCTTGCTGGGTCTGCTCGCCGTCGTTCTGACGGGCGTGTTCGGGGCCAATGCGCAGAACGTGCTTCAGGTCCAGCGGGGCCTCGCCTCCAGCGACCTGATCGTGCTCGTGAACCGCGCGGTCGTGGTCGAGAGCGTACAACCCTTCACCGAGTTGTCGGTCGCCCAGCCCGCCATCGCTGATGTGCAGCCCTTGTCCGACCGCTCGATCTACGTGCTCGGCCGGGCGCGCGGCAAAACCACCCTGACCCTGCTCGGCGAAGGTGGCCGGCTGATCTCGAATGTCACACTCGTGGTGCAACCCGACCTGGCCGAACTCAAAGAGCGGCTGCGCACCATCCTGCCAGGCGAGGACATCGAGGTGCGTGCCGCGGCCGGCGGCATCGTGATGTCGGGGATCGTCTCCGGCAAGGCCAAGCTCGACCGGGCCCTGCGGCTCGCCCGCGCCTATGCCGGCGAGGGCGTGACCAATATGATGAGCGTCGGCGGCACCCAGCAGGTGGCGCTCAAGGTGCGTGTTGCGGAGATGACGCGCAGCGCCGCCAAGGATATCGGAATCTCGACCGCGGGGTCGGTGACGGGCCAGCGGGTCGCGTCCGACAACATCACTGGCGATGCGCTGGAGTTCAACGCGCCGCTCTCGACACCGTCGGGCGGCGCCTTCGAGGGGACGGGCGGCAGCCTCGCCGGGCTCACCCGAAACTTCGGCGCGGCCTTCGGCTCCTTCGGTGCGATCTTCGCGATCGCCGACAATGCGTTCCTCGACATCGAGATCGCCGCGCTCGAGTCCAAGGGTTTCGCGCGGCTCCTGGCGGAGCCGACCATCGTTGCGCTCTCCGGACAGCAGGCCGACTTCCTCGCCGGCGGCGAGGTGCCGATCCCGGCCGTCGACAGCGAGGGCAATGTCGAGATCGGGTTCCGTCCGGTTGGCGTCAACGTGATCTTCACGCCGACGGTGCTCGACGACAATCTTATCAATCTCGCGGTTTCGGCCGAGGTCTCGGCGGTGGACGAGTCGCTCTCCAGTACGGCGGGTGGCCTCGACATCGTGGGCTTCTCCGTGCGCCGCGCGACCACCGTGATCGAACTGCGAGACGGGCAAAGCTTCGCGATCGCCGGCCTCTTCGAAGAGGACTTCGGCGACGAGATCGAGCAGGTGCCGTTCCTCGGCGACATCCCCATCCTCGGCACGCTGTTCCGCTCGGCCAACTTCCAGCGCGGTGAGAGCGAGCTGGTGATCATGGTCTCGGTCAATCTCGTGACCGCGGTCGACAGCGAGGATGACATCAGCTTGCCCACCGACCGCTTCGGGGTCCCGACCGAGTTCGAGCTCTTCCTGCTCGGGAACACCGTGCCGGGGGAGGGTGCCAACATCCTCACGACCCAGGGCATCGACGGCGATTTCGGCTACATCGTGGAGTGACGGCACATGAAACGGATCCTTCTCACGGTGGCTGTCCTGGGCGGCGGTCTTCTCCTCGGCGCCTGTGCGCGCCCGGCCGGCGGCGGCGATCGGGTGAGCGAGTTCGGCGTGTCGCCCGAGCTCAATCTCAGCCGGCAGATCGCCTACAAGACGCCGGATGATTTCCTGACCGATCTCGGGCGGGTCTTCGCCGCCGAGACCCAGGACACGGTCACCTTCGCGTTCAACAGCGCGCGGCTCGACGCGACCGCCCGGCGCGCGCTCGACGGCCAGGCACGCTGGCTGCGCGAGAACACCGAGGTTCGCATGACCATCGAGGGTCACACCGATGCGGTGGGCGGCGAGTCCTACAACCAGCGTCTCGGCCTGCGCCGGGCGCGTGCGGCGCTCAACCACCTCGTGCGGCGCGGCGTCTCGCGCTCGCGGCTCGAGGCGGTCGAGAGCTTCGGCGAGAGCCAGCTCGTGGTCGACACCCAGGAGCGTGAGCGCCGCAACCGCCGGGCGGTGACGCGCGTCTCGGGCTTTGTGCGGAACTTCGTCGGCGAGGGGATGAACGGCCAGCTCGCGTCGCGGATCTACAACGACTACAAGTCGAGCGGATCGGGTGGCGTCGCCGAGGCGGATGCCGGGGATATCGGAGGCTGAGCCAGGCGGCTGTCGGGGCGGCGGCCCGGGCAGTGCCGGAGATTTCCAACCTCCTCGGTGGTGGCGTAACGGTTCATCGACCCTTTGCGGTGACGGTGTCGACGGGGTGGCCGACAGATGTTCGCCCCGTCGAGTTGCGGCGCGGCCTGGCCCGTCGCCAGAACCGATTCGGGAGGGGTGGATGCAGCAGCATGATCGGGACCGTCGCTCTGGTGCTGTCGGTCACACGGTGTCGGGAGCACGCGCCTTCCTCAACGATGAGCGCGGTGCGATCACGACCGATATGGTGATGATCTTCCTGCCGGTGATCGTGCTCGTCCTCACCGTCTTCGAGATCGGCATCTCGTTCTATCTCCTGCTCTCAGCGCAGAAGGCCGCGCAGATGGGCGTCCGCTTCGTCGCCGCCGAGGATCCGCTGCATGCCGATGTCCCGCGCCAGAACCGGCTCGACCCCTCGGTGGCGCAGGTCGGCGACAGTTGCTACCGACCCGGGGAGCAGAGCGCCTGCCTCGCGCCGACGGCACCCGACACGATCCGCGACGAAGCCGGCACCGCCATCGCGCAGGGCTGGCTCTGCGACGGCACCGCGTTCGATGCGGCGATCTGCGACGAAACCCGGTTCGAGGCCCTCGTCCGCGAAATGCAAATCGTGTATCCGGGTTTGAACCGCGAGGAAGTCCGCGCATACTATGTCTATGAGGAGCTGGGGTATGCGGGTGGACCGTTTCAGCCTAGGGTTGCAGTGAGCATCACGGCGCGCGAGTCACCCATTCAGATCCTCAGCCTTGCGGATTTGGTCTGGGGATCTTCGGAGACCGGGCCGACCGTGGGGCTCGCGGAACCCGGGACCGGTGAGCGGATCCGGCTCCGAGAAGTGACGGCCAGCGTCTTCGGCGCGGATTTGAACTCAACGAATGTGAGTGAGTGAGACACCGGAATGGCGTTATCGATCCGACGCGACAGCTCGATGAATTCGGCGCCCGAGGCGCTCGTCTTTGCCGAGGGCTTTCCAGAGATCGATGCCCTTGCCGAACAGCTCGATCACGAGTTCGGGGTCGATCAGTGGATTGAGGTCAACAACGCCCAGGCCGAACAGGCGCTGGCCCAGCTCGGCGGCAACACCTCCTTCGCCATCGTCACGGCATCGGACGACAATCCCGAAGCGATCGCGCAGACCGGGCTCCTGATCCGGCAATCGCGCGATGCCGGGCTGCTCGTGCTGCTTGTGGTGGGTGAGGTCAGCTCGCGCACGATGCACCAGCTGCTCAAGGAGGGGGTGGCCGATTTCGCGCCCTATCCCGAGCCGGACGGCGCGCTCTCCGAAGCGATCGACCGGCTGCGCTATGTGCGCGCCTCGGGCAACACGGCGGGCGTGGGTCCGGTCGGCTCGACGCCGGTTCGCCGGGGCAAGGTGATCACCGTCTACGGCATTGCGGGCGGCGTTGGCGCGAGCACTGTGGCGGTCAATCTCGCTTGGGAGCTCACCGGGCTCGTCCGCAAGCTCGGCCGCAAGGTCGCGCTGCTCGATTTCAATTTTCAGTATGGCTCGGTCGCCACCTTCCTCGATGTGCCGCGGCGCGAGGCGGTCTACGAGCTGGTCTCCGAGGCTGCGAGCTTCGACCAGACCGGCCTCACCCAGGCGCTCTCGACCTATCAGGACAAGCTCTGGGTGCTCACCGCGCCGCGCGACGCGCTGCCGCTCGACATCGTCACGCCCAGCGACGTCAAGGCGATCATCAACCTTGCCCGCGAGGGGTTTGACTATGTCGTGATCGACATGCCGCAGGCGCTGATGAACTGGTCCGAGCCCGTCTACAGCATGTCGGATGAATTCATCGCCGTTATGGAAATAGATATGCGCTCGGCGCAGAACATGTTCCGCTTCCTGCGAACGTTGAAGGCCGAAAACATGGCGCTCGACAAGCTTTGTTTTGTCCTCAACCGCTCGCCCGGAATGACTGATCTGAGCGGCAAAGCTCGCGTAAAACGGGTGGCCGAAAGCCTCGGCATCACGTATTCACATTATCTGCCGGACGGGGGAAAGGCGGTGGTGAATGCGTGCGACCAGGGGATTCCCCTGGGCGAGGTCGCGAAGTCGAACCCCGTGCGGAAGGAGGTCTTCCGGATCGCGCAGCGTATCGCGGCCGAAGACGTCAAGAGCGTCGCCAAGGCGGGTTGAGCCGGCGGCGTCGAGGGAGCGGGGTCGCCATGTTTCGACGGATCAGGACTGACAACGACGAGAAGCCGGACAGCGCGCGCACAGCGATCATGCGCCGTCCTGAGCGCCCGCGGGCCGAAGAGGCCCGGCCCGAGCAGCAGGGCAAGCGGATGGGCGTCGAGATGCCCGTGGGTGGCAACGGCTCGACCGACGTGGCCGAGGCGCCGACCAGCCGGTTGCCGCGCGAGCTGCAGCCGATCGTCACCGCCGAGGTCGATGACGCGGAGGCCAAGCGCCGCCGCCGCATGCTGGCGATGCGGGTCGAGCTGCACGGCAAGCTGCTCGACGTGCTCAACCTCGCCGCGATCGACAAGGTGTCAGCCGGGGAGTTGCGCGCCGAGATCGCCGAGATCGCCCGCGAGCATCTGGTCGACAGCGAGCTCGTCCTCAACAAGAAGGAGTTCGAGGGGCTCGTCGAAGACCTCGTCCACGAGACGATCGGCCTCGGGCCACTGGAGGTGCTGCTGCAGGATGACGGCGTCACCGACATCCTCGTGAACACCTTCGAGCAGTGCTACGCGGAGAAGAACGGCAAGCTCGTCAAGACGGATGTCCAGTTCAAGGACAACCGTCACCTGATGCGGATCATCAACAAGATCGTCTCCGCGGTCGGCCGCCGGGTCGACGAGAGCCAGCCCTGGGTCGACGCGCGCCTCGCCGATGGCTCCCGTGTCAACGCCATCGTGCCGCCCTGCGCGGTCGACGGTCCGCTGCTCTCGATTCGTAAATTCTCCAAGAAGCCCTTCACGGTGGAGAAGCTGATCGAGTTCAACGCGTTCTCCGAGGAGATGGCGCTCTTCATGCACGCCTGCGTGCGCACGCGGCTCAACATTCTCGTCTCGGGCGGCACCGGCTCGGGCAAGACCACCACGCTCAACGCCCTGTCGTCCTTCATCTCCAACGACGAGCGCATCCTGACGATCGAGGACACCGCCGAGCTTCAGCTCCAGCAGGACCATGTCGGCCGCCTCGAGAGCCGCCCGCCCAATATCGAGGGCAGCGGCGCGGTCACCCAGCGCGACCTGCTGCGCAACGCGCTTCGCATGCGGCCCGATCGCATCATCGTCGGCGAGACCCGCGGCGAGGAGGTGATCGACA
>CAYORO010000097.1:0-11989 GCA_964406355.1 uncultured Limibaculum sp. | reverse complement strand
GCCGGTTATGCCATGCCCGCCAACCTGAAACATACCCTTGGTGAATAATCCGGGCCAAGTCGCTTGACACTGCCGCAATCGGAGTGCCCATTTCCGCTCACGCCGCCGGGCAAAAGCCGCGCCCTTCGAGTACATCGCCACCTTCTAGAACTGGTAGCGCCGCCACTCCCGCATCGGCTGCCGCACCCCCGAAAAGGCCAGGATAGACAAGACACGCGCCTAACCAGCTTAGCTAGGAAACGCCTAGTCCGGTCTCAGGGAGCAAGCTCACACGTCGAGCTACTAACAACACGCGTCGCCGCCTGACGGGGAATTCGGAACCTTTCGACCAAGCCAACCTTTTGCATTCACGCCTCGCTGTATCGACCGTATTCGGTCCCTGAGCGCATGAAGCTTCGGAACGCCTGCGCTGGCGGCGCCAAATCCACATTCACCGCCCAAGCGAGCCCGACGTCCATGGTCGGAATCGGGCTTGCGAGGGGCACAGCCTCGACACGCTGGCCCTCGAGCGACCAGGGCCGATACACGAGATCGGAGAGCACAGTGATGCCCATCCCGCTTGCCACCATCGAGCGCACGGCTTCGACGGAAGAGGTCCGCATGAGAGTCTTCGGCCGACAGCCCGCCTGGTTCCAGTAGCGCTGCGCTGTGTTCGACGCCTCATCGACGGTCAGCATGACATAAGGCTCGTCCACCAGATCGGTGAGGTTGATCACCTCCCGCGAGGCCAGAGCATGCTGCGAGGGAAGCCACAGCCGGCGCTGAGAACGCACCAGCGTCTCGTAGGTCAGCCCCTCCTGGTCGACGATGTTAGAGGTTAACAAAACGGCAATGTCGTAGATGCCGGAGACGAGCCCGTTTTCGATATCGCTGCGATTGGATTCGATCGGCTGGACCGTCACGTTCGGATAGTTTCGGATGAAGCGCTCAAGGTGCCGTGGCAGATAGTAACCTGCGACGGTGTAGGTCATGGCGACGCGCAGCTTGCCTTCGATGGTCGAGCGAGTTGCGCGAGGGGCTCTGACGGCTTCCTCCACGGATGCGAGAGCCCGCTTGGCGTGCTGAAGGAAAATCTCGCCATCATGCGTTAGGGTGACGCCCGTCGATTGCCGGCGGAAGAGGCGCGAGCCCACCACGTCTTCGACCTGGCGAATTGCCGTGGTCACGGCACTCTGCGAGACGTTCAGTTCGCGCGCCGCCCGCGAGACCTGGCCCGACCCCGCCGCTGCCAGGAAGTACCGGATCTGACGTATTGTCAGCTCCATTGCGGCAACTGATCCTGGCTATCGGATCTGCTGATAATGCCCGGATCAAGTCGCCCTTGGGACCGAGCCACCAGTTCGCTGTTTGCGCTCGAAACGTCCCTCGAACGAACGGCAAGAAATGTTGCCGACCTCTTGGACGCCTTAGTGTCGCACGGTCTCCGCTTCGAGGCCCCCCTCTCGGACGGAGATCTGAATTTCTGAATTTCCTCCTGCATTTTTAGAATTTGTCATACGGAAAAGCTCTCCGCAAGATGTCCAGCACGCGGTTCGTGGAAACCACAGACGTAACGAATTTGTCGTTCAACAGGAGACCTGACCATGACCAGCCGTCTCACGACCGTCTTCGGAACATCGGTCCTCGCACTCATCGCCGGGCTCGCACAGGCCGATGACGGCCAGTGGTACCCGTATGCGGTCGAGCGGTGGGACCCTGCCTTCGACATGGCGAGCCCGCGCACGCCCATAGACTACGTGCCGCGCGAGAAGGCCAGTAAACCGTGGGAGATCTGCGTCTCCTTTCCCCACATGAAGGACGCCTACTGGCTGGGTGTGAACTACGGCGTCGCGTCGGAGGCCGAGCGGCTTGGCGTCCGCATGCAGCTCGTCGAAGCCGGTGGATACACCGAGCTCAACACCCAGATCAGTCAGATCGAAGACTGTGTCGCCGCGGGCGCCGACGCAGTGGTGATCGGCGCGATCTCGTTCGATGGGCTCAACAACATCGTGGGCGAGATCCGCGGGCGCGGCATCCCGGTCATCGACGTGATCAACGGCATGTCCTCGCCTGAGCTGTCGGCCAAGTCTCTCGTCTCCTTCGGGGAGATGGGGGGCAAGGCGGGCGCCTACCTAGCCGAGCTTCACCCGGTGGGCAGCGATCCGGTCAAAGTCGCTTGGTTCCCGGGGCCGGCGGGCGCCGGCTGGGTCGAGGCCGGGAACTCGGGCTTCCTCGGTGCAGTCGAGGGCAGTGCGATCGAAGTTGTTGACACCATGTACGGCGACACCGGCAAGGAGGCGCAGTCCCAGCTCGTCGAAGACGCGCTCGAGACCTATCCCGACCTCGACTACGTCGTCGGCACGGCGGTGACGGCAGAAGCGGCGGTCCCGATCCTGCGTGCCCGCGGGCTGTCAGACCAGGTGAAGGTCGTGTCCTACTACTTCACGCCCGGGGTGGATCGAGGCATCAGCCGCGGGCAGATCCTCGCCGCTCCGACCGACTCGACGGTGATCCAGGGGCGTATCGCGATCGATCAGGCCGTGCGGATCCTCGAGGGTGAGGCGTTCGAGAAGCATGTGGGTCCGGCGCTCTTCGTCGTGACGTCCGAGAACCATGCCGAGTTCGACCCGGCCTCGACATTAGCCCCCGCCGGCTTCCGTCCGGTCTTTCGAGTGGAGTGAGACCGACATGTCTGCGCCGCTCCTCGCCACAAGAAAGCTCACCAAGGACTATCCCGGCGTACGGGCGCTCGACGGCGTCAGCTTCGAGCTCAGGGCCGGCGAGGTGCATGTCCTTTTCGGCGAGAACGGCGCGGGCAAATCGACGCTGATCTCAATGCTGTCGGGCGCCAACACGCCGACCGAGGGCCACATCGAGATGCGGGGCGAGCGGGTCAGCCTCGCCTCGGTACACGAGGCGCGGGCGCTCGGCATCTCCGCGGTATTCCAAGAGTTTTCGCTGGTGCCCCAGATGACGATCGAGGAGAATCTCTTTCTCGGTGCCGAACATGTGCGCGGCGTCTTTCTCGACCGCAAGGACATGCGGCGCAAGGCGGAGCGGCTCCTTGCTGAACTGGATTTCGATCTACACCCCAGCCAGCGCGTTGCGCAGCTTTCCCGCGCCCAGCAGCAGATGGTGGAGATCGCGAAAGCCTTCCGCTCCGACCTGTCGGTGCTGATCCTGGATGAGCCGACCGCCAGCCTTACCGATCACGAGACCGATCAGCTCTTCCGCCTGATCGGGGACCTGACGGCGCGCGGGGTCGGGATTGTATACATCACGCACAGGATGACAGAGATCCGGCGGATTGCTGACCGCATCACCGTCCTGCGCGACGGGCGCTACATCGCGACGCTCGATGCGGCCGGGGCCGAGGAGGATGAACTCGTCCGCCTGATGACCGGGCGCGAGGTGGGCGCGATCTTTCCGGACATCGATGTCGGTGCCCCCGGGACCGAGGTGCTGCGCCTAGACCGACTTTCGAGCCCGGACGGCAGTGTCGCCGATGTCTCGCTCAACGTGCGGGCGGGCGAGATTGTTGGCCTCGCAGGGCTGGTCGGCTCAGGAAAGTCCGAGGCAATGCAAACGGCCTTCGGCGCGATGCCTGTCGCCAGTGGACGCATTCTATACAAAGGCCATGTGCAGGTGCGTCCTAACCCGAAAGACTCCATCCGCGCTGGATTTCTGTACCTTCCCGCCGACCGCCACGACGAAGGCCTGATGATGGCGCGGCCGGTGCGCGAGAACATGTCGCTGGCAGCCCTCGACATCGCACCATTCCGTCGCGGTCCCTTCGTGGATCTGGCTGGCGAGCGCAGGGCCGTAGCGGAGCTGTCGGCACAGTTCAATCTGTCGCCCAACCTCCCCGAGCGCGCGGTCGATCACTTCTCTGGCGGCAATCAACAGAAGGCGATGTTGGCCCGCAGCCTGACCCGGCCGGTCGATCTGGTCGTCTTCGACGAGCCCACCGTCGGTGTCGATGTCGGCACCCGGGCTGCAATCTATCGCTTCATCGTCGATCTTGCGCGGCAGGGCGCGGCCGTCGTGATCGTGTCCTCCGACCTGCCCGAGATCCTGAACCTCACGCACCGCGCGTACGTCTTTTACCACGGTCGGGTCCAAGCCGAACTCGCCGGCGATGCGCTCACCGAAGAGGCGGTGCTGGCGAACTTCTTCGAACGCGAGGCCGCCTAATGTCAGCGCTTAGAGCAACCCTCGGCACCGGGCTCAAGCGGCTCTTCGTCCGCCTCGGCATCCTGCCTTTCCTGCTGGTGATCGCGGTCGCTGTGTTCGCGTTGCTGTCGGAGAATTTTCTGACAGGGCGCAACCTTATGAACGTGCTGCGCCAGTCGGTCTACCTGATGATCGTTTCGCTCGGACAGATGCTGGCGCTCTTGACCGGCGGGTTCGATCTGTCGGTCGGCACTATTCTCGCGATTTCTTCCGTGGTGGGTGCGCTGGCGATGGCTTCCGCCTATGCCGCGATGCCGGAGGCCGTCTGGCTCGCGATCATGCTCGGCATGTTCGCCGGCATCGCAGCGGGCAGTCTTGTCGGCGTGGCCAACGCAGTCGGCGTTGCCTTCTTCAACGTGTCGCCCTTCATGATGTCGCTGGGCATGGCTTCGGTCGGCTTCGGCATCGCGCTCTACATCACCGGCGGTGTACCAGTCTACGGCATGCCCCAGGCGTTCGGCGATGTTTTTGGCTTCGGGGTGTTCTTCGGGGTACCGACACCGGTCTGGGTGACGCTTGGGATCATCTTGGTCCTTTGGGTGCTGCTCTACCGTACGCCCTATGGCCGCCACTTCTACGCGGTCGGCGGCAACGCGAAGGCCGCGCGGCTTTCGGGCATCAACGTCCAGGGCACGCTGTTTGCCACTTACGTGCTCTGTGCCGCGCTCGCTGCCACCGCGGGAATGCTGCTGACGGCCCGCCTCGACACGGGTGAGGCGAACATCGGCGCCTCCATGCCACTCGAGAGCATTGCCGCATGCGTGATCGCGGGCGTCAGCCTGCGCGGCGGGATCGGGCGGCTCGAGAACGTGGTGCTCGGTGCGCTGTTCATCGGGCTCGTCCAGAACGGTATGAACCTAGCGCGGATCGAGAGCTATCTGCAGACGGTTGTGCTGGGAGGCCTCCTCATCCTCGCCGTGATCGCGGACCAGATCCGCCTGCGCTACGTCGCCTCGCTCAAAGATTGATCGGAGACCGTCATGATTGCCGAGTTGAATTGTGATATGGGCGAGAGCTTCGGGATTTGGCGCATGGGCGACGATGTGGCGCTGATGCCCTTCGTCACCCAGGCGAACGTCGCCTGCGGCTTTCATGCCTCCGACCCCGTCCATATGCGCGAGACGGTCGAACTCGCAGCGGCGCATGGCGTCAAAGTCGGCGCCCACGTGTCGCTGCCGGATCTCGCCGGCTTCGGACGGCGCGAGATGAAGATCGATCGCGCAGAAATGCGCGACATCATCCTATACCAGATAGGCGCGCTCGCAGCCTTCTGCCGTATGGTCGGCACCGAAATCGCGCACATCAAGCCGCACGGCGCGCTCTACGGAATGGCAACGCGTCAGCGCCATATCGCCGAGGCCGTGGCCGAGGCCTCCCGCCTTTACGGCCTGCCGGTGATGGGGATCGCCGGCACGCTCCACGAGGAAGTCTACTCCGCCGACGCCGCGGGCTTTCAGGCGGAGTTCTTTGCCGATCTCGACTATGACGACGAGGGCGGTCTCATCATCACCAGAGAGCATGACGCCGTCGCCCCGGACCTAGCGGCATCGCGCGCTGTGCAGGCCGTCGGCGCCGGCACCTTGACGACCGTCGGTGGCAGGACACTGCCGGTGCGCGCTGAGACCGTGTGCATTCACTCCGACACACCCAACGCACGCCAGATCGCCGAGGCGGTCCGGACTGCGCTCTCCGATGCCAGCCAGACCCACGAGGGAGGAGCGACCAATGGCGCATGAGATCAAGTCCCCGATCCCAGGTACTTTCTACCGCAAGCCCTCGCCTGACGAGCCGCCCTTCAAAGAGGTGGGTGACAGCGTAGCCGAGGGCGATCCGGTCGGGCTCATCGAAGTCATGAAGACCTTCCACGAGATCAAGGCCGATGCGGGCGGCACCATTGTCTCTTTCGAGGTAGAGGACAGCACGCCAGTCACCCCGGGCCAGGTCCTCGTGGTTCTGGACTGACGATGTCGATCAATAAGCTCCTCGTTGCCAACCGGGGCGAGATCGCGGTGCGCGTGCTCCGGGCGGCACGCGATCTCGGTCTCGCCACCGTGCAGGTTCACTCAGAGGCCGATGCCGACATGCTGGCGTGTCGGCTGGCCGATGAGGTGGTCGAGATCGGGCCCGCGCCGGCGCAGAAGTCCTATCTCGATACGCAGGCGGTTCTCAGGGCAGCGGCCGAGACCGGGGCTGACGCACTTCATCCAGGATACGGCTTTCTGTCAGAGAATGCGGGTTTTGCCGAGGCAGTTGAAAGCGCTGGCCTGACCTTCGTGGGCCCCAGCGCCCAGACGATCCGCCTCATGGGCGACAAAGCGGCCGCACGCGCTCAAGCTGCGGCGGCCGGTGTGCCCACCGTGCCCGGTAGCGACGGTGTCGTTGCGGACATGGTTGAGGCAGCGCGGATCGCGGGCGAGATCGGCTTTCCGGTCATGATCAAGGCCTCGGCCGGCGGTGGCGGGCGGGGCATTCGCGTTGCCGAGACGGCGGAGAGCTTCGCCAAGCTGGCCCCCCAGGCAGCCTCGGAGGCTCGTGCAGCCTTTGGGGATGGTGGCATCTACATCGAGAAGCTGATCGCGCGCGCACGCCATATCGAGGTGCAGATCCTTGGCGATGGCACCGAGGCGATCCACTGCTGGGAGCGGGAGTGCTCGCTCCAGCGCCGTCGTCAGAAGGTCTGGGAGGAGGCTCCGTCCGCGTCGCTCGATTCGGCAACGCGCGCGTCGCTCTGCGACTCTGCCGCTGCCCTTGCGCGCTCGGTCGGTTACTCAGGCGCCGGAACTGTCGAGTATCTCTACGATGACGCCTCGGGCGCGTTCTACTTCATTGAGATGAACACCCGCATCCAGGTCGAACACCCGGTGACGGAGTTGGTCACGGGCCTCGATCTCGTGCGCGAGATGATCTGGATCGCCGCAGGCGGGCAACTGCGCGTACGCCAAGACGACATCGCCCTCCGTGGCCACTCGATCGAGGTCCGATTGAACGCGGAAGACCCGGCCAATGGCTTCATGCCGTTCCCGGGCACCGTGTCATCGCTCGATGTCCCGGGTGGCCCCGGGGTGCGCTTCGATCACATGCTCTATCCCGGCTACACCGTCCCTCCCTTTTATGACTCGCTGCTTGGCAAGCTGATCGTCCATGGCGAGACCCGTGAGGCGGCCCTCATGCGGCTGGCCGGCGCGCTCGCCGAGCTTCGGATCGAGGGGCTGACCACGACCGCCGCGCTCTTTGAGGTGCTGGCCGCAAGCCCTGAGATGCGCGCCAACGACGTCCATACGAACTGGTTGGAACCCTGGCTCGAGGCCAATGCTGGGAAGATCGCCAAGGCCATGGAGAGAAGAGGAGGCACCGCCGCATGAGTTGCCGATACACGTTCGGAGGAGACGAGCACATCTTCGTCGAAGTCGATGAGGCGATGTCGCTCGAGGCCTATTTCATCTCCCTCGCGGTTACCAAATCCGTCCGCGAGGCCAAAATCGCTGGCGTCAGCGAGATCTGCCCGGCCAACGCATCGTTCCAAGTCAAGTTCGACCCAGACGTAGTTCATCCCGACAAGCTCTTAGGTCTCCTTAAGGAAATGGAAGCCGATGCCGAGCGCGCCGAGGCGAAGCTCGACACCCGGATCGTCGAGATCCCGGTCTTCTATCAGGACCCTTGGACCCACGGGACCTTAATGCGCTTTCGCGAGCGTCACCAAGATCCCAGCAACACCGACATCGAGTATGCCGCGCGGATCAATGGCTTCGACGGCGTGCCGAGCTTCATCGAGGCCCACTCCGGGGCGCCGTGGTTCGTGTCCATGGTGGGCTTCGTCTCGGGCCTGCCGTTCCTCTATCAGATGGTCAACCGACCTCGGCAGATCCAGGTGCCGAAGTATCTGCGGCCCCGCACCGACACGCCGAAACTGACGGTTGGCTATGGGGGCTGCTTCTCCTGCATCTATTCAGTCAGGGGCGCGGGCGGCTATCAGATGTTCGGGATCACGCCGATGCCGATCTTCGATCCGACCCAGACCGTGAGCTACCTGCGTGACTTCATGGTCTTCTTCCGCCCGGGAGACATCGTGAAGTGGAAGCCCATCGACCGTGAGGCTTACGACGCCACGGTCGCGGACGTGGAGGCCGGCCGGTTTGAGCCGCGCATGGCCGACGTCACCTTCGATTTGGCCCGCTACAACGCCGATATCGACGGCACGAACAAGGCGCTGATGGAGGCCCTCTATGCCGGTTAAAGTCATCTCCGCCGGAATACTCACCACGATCCAGGATCTCGGCCGCCCGGGCTACTACCATCTCGGCATCCCCATGGGTGGCGCGATGGACCGGTTCGCGATGTGCGCCGCCAATGCGCTTGTCGGCAACCCAGA
The DNA here is from genome assembly GCA_964406355.1 of uncultured Limibaculum sp. Lineage (GTDB taxonomy): Bacteria > Pseudomonadota > Alphaproteobacteria > Rhodobacterales > Rhodobacteraceae > Thermohalobaculum. The sequence continues at coordinate 3,408 of CAYORO010000097.1, read as the reverse complement.
GGGCGCGGCGGGCCTCGAGGTGGTCTTCATGGGCCCCGAGCTCGAGTTCACGGAGGACGCGACTGTCGCAGTCTGCGGCGCCGACTTACCACCAAAGGTGAACGGCGATCCGCGCGAGGGGTGGACCGCCTTTGACGTCAAAGCCGGGGACGTATTGTCTTTCGACTTCCTCCGCTCCGGCGCACGCGGCTACATCGCGATCTCCGGTGGGATTGTGACGCCACCGGCTCTCGGAAGCCGCTCTACCTATGTGATCGGCGCACTCGGCGGCGTCGACGGCAGAGCCGTCCAGCCCGGTGACACCTTGCCCATCGGCGCGGATAAGGCGGGCGACCGTGCGGGCCGCGCCGTCCCGCGCGATCTGCGCCACGGCCCGGGAGCCGAGCCGGTGTTGCGGATGCTGCCCGGCCTCTACTGGCACCGGATCACCGAGGCCACCCAGCGCGCCTTCTTCGAGGACACGTGGAAGGTTGCGAACGAGGCCGATCGCATGGGCTATCGCTTCCAGGGTGGCCGGGTGATGGAGTTCGTCGAGCGTGAGCAGCCCTTTGGCGCGGGCTCGGACCCCTCGAACATCACCGATGCCTGCTACCCTTACGGCTCCGTGCAGGTGCCGAGCGGGACCGAGCCCATCATTCTCCACCGCGATGCCGTGTCCGGCGGCGGCTACTTCATGATCGGCACGATCATCTCGGCGGACATGGATCTGATCGGACAGCTCCCGCCGAACACCCCAACACGCTTCGTCAAAGTGGACATGGCGGGCGCGCTCGCCGCGCGGGCAGACCGTACAGCAAGGCTTTCCGCCCTCCGAGACGCAATCGCCTGAGAAAGGACCAGCAAGATGCAACAAACTGCACGCATGATGACCCTCCGCTCGGCCCTTGCCGCCCCCGGCCTGATGGCATCCTTCGGATTTGTGCTCGCCGGCACGCTGCTCCTGGCGGTTTCGGCCAAGGTGCAGATCCCGTTTTTTCCGGTGCCGATGACGATGCAGACCTTCGTCGTGCTCTTCCTCGGCTTCGTCCTTGGCGCGCGACTCGGTGGGCTTACAGTGCTGGTATATCTGGCCGAGGGGGCTGCCGGTGTGCCAGTCTTCGCGGGCACACCCGAGAAGGGGATCGGCCTTGCATACATGGCCGGCCCAACGGGCGGGTACCTCCTCGGCTTCCTCCTCGCCGCGGTTCTCACCGGCGCCCTCGCTGAGCGCGGCTGGGATCGCTCGCTCGGCTGGGCGGCCCTCGCGTCGGTGCTGGGCATCGCGGCGGTCTACATCCCGGGGCTCATCTGGCTCGGCACACTGGTCGGCTGGGACAAGCCAGTGCTTGCGCTGGGTCTATGGCCGTTCCTGCCTGCGGAGGGTCTGAAGATCGCGCTGCTCGCCTGTCTGCTGCCTCTCATTTGGCGTGGCCGGCGGACGGGCTGACGCGGAACGAGAAGTCGGGCAGTCTTCCAGCCACATTCCACGCTGATCTGCCCGGTTTGATGTTTTTGGGCTTTCCGCGGCTATGCGCGTGAAATGACGCCAAACCGCCGGACTGCGCCTCTCGGCCGGACAGGGTCGAGCACGAAAAGTCCTCGCTTAAGACTGGGCTCTTGGAGTTTGAGAGCCCATGCGCAGACACAGGCTGTCAAACGGCATTGAAACGGGACCCCCTATCGGCGTGGAATAAGGGCTCTGACTCACTCTCGGTGCAGCCGGTGGGGCAGATCGGTACCCTCATCGCAAGATATTGCGATGGAGAGCTGCTCATGCCCGAAGCCTGGAAGACTGCCCGGCTGCTGCCGTCCGGCCTTGTCATAGATGACGTGACTGTCGGACCGGATGAGGTGGTTATTGCGGCCCATGCTCTCGGTCGAGGGGCCGAGTGCCCGGGCTGTGGCTGCCTGTCCCGGCGGGTCCATAGCCGGTACGAGCGGTATCTGTCGGATGTGCCGGCCCATGGCCGCCGGGTTCGGGTGCGCCTGACGGTCCGGCGGTTCCGCTGCCAGCATTGGGGATGCGCCCGGAAGATCTTTGCCGAGCCTCTGGATGCGGAGATCACGCGGCCCTACGCGCGCCGGACGACACGGCTGCAGCAGTTGGTGCGCTGTCTCGGTCTTGCGCTCGGTGGCCGTCCCGGTCAGGGCATGGCCCGGCGGCTTCTCTTCCCCGTCAGCAAGGACACGCTCCTGCGGAGCGTGCGGGCGGGTGTCGACAGTGGCGAGATCGTGACGCCGCGGGTGATCGGCATCGACGACTGGGCGTGGAAGAAGGGCCACCGCTACGGGACGATCATCTGCGACCTCGAGCCGCACCGCGTCATCGACATCCTGCCCGACCGGGAGGCCGGCACGGTCGAGGCATGGCTCGCCGAACGGCAGGGCATCGAGGTCGTGTCGCGCGACCGCGGAGGTGGTTACGGATCGGCGGTTGCCCGCGCGCTGCCGGGCGCCAGGCAGGTCGCCGACAGATGGCATCTGCTCGAGAACGCCAGCCGGGCCTTCGTCGACGCCGTCAGGAAGAGCCTCGGCGACATCCGCAGGGCATTGACGAAGAACGAGATATCGTCTGCGCTGCTGACCGCGGCCGAGCGCGTCCAGTACGAGGGCTTCCTTCGCCGCCAGAAGACGAACGCCGCGGTGCAGGCGCTCGCCGCCGAGGGCGCTGCCATCAAGGCATCGTCCGGCGTACCGGCTGCAGCCGCCAGGTGGTGCGCCGCATCGTTCGGGGCGAGCGCGAGGACATCTTCCGCATCCGCCAGAGCTCGCTCGAGCCGTGGCTTCCCCGGCTGGACGCCGAATGGACCGGCGGCTGCGAGGCCCGGCGCCGAGCTCTGGCGACGCCGGCGTACCGCAGGCTTTCGTGGCAGCCTGCGGGTCGTGACGGAGTGGGCGACCCGGCGACGCCGCTCCGAGACCGCGCCCGACGGCCGCCCCCGAAAATGCCCCTCCGCGCGCGCCATTGCCCGCATGATGACACTGCGCCGGGATCACCTGACGAGGGAGGAGGCGCTCACCATCGCGCAGATCGAACATGCCGTGCCGCAACTCGCCGAAGCGGCCACGTTGATCGGCGAGTTCCAGAACATGATCCGGAACCGGCAGCCCGACCTTCTGGATGCGTGGCTGCGGACGGCAGAACGCGGACTTCTCTCTTCATTCGCCCGCGGGCTCGCGACCGACCGGGACGCGGTCGCCGCCGCGATGAAAGAACCATGGTCGAACGGGCAGACCGAGGGACAGATCAACCGCCTGAAGACCCTGAAGCGCCAGATGTACGGCCGGGCCAAACTCGACCTACTCAAGGCGAGGATGATCGCCGCATGACGGACCAAAACTGCACCGAGAGTGAGTCAGAGCCCCACCCGGTGCGTCGACGATCTGGTGTGCGCCATGGGCGGCAGCGGCGTCTCGAAAAGCCAGGTA
>CAYORO010000096.1:0-12093 GCA_964406355.1 uncultured Limibaculum sp. | reverse complement strand
ATCGCTACATCACCGACCGCTTCCTGCCCGACAAGGCGATCGACCTCGTCGACGAGGCGGCCGCGCGCAAGCGCATGGCGATCGACAGCAAGCCCGAGGACATCGACGAGCTCGACCGCCGCATCCTCCAGCTCCAGATCGAGCGCGAGGCCCTGAAGAAGGAGACCGACGAGGCCTCGAAGTGCCGCCTCGGCCGGCTCGAGCAGGAGCTTGCCCAGCTCGAGCAGGAGAGCGCCGAGAAGACCGCCGCCTGGCAGGCGGACAAGAGCCGCCTCGCCTCGGTGCAGGACCTCAAGGACCAGCTCGACAAGGCACGCAACGAGCTGCTCCAGGCCCAGCGCAAGGGCGACCTCGCCCGCGCCGGCGAGATCGCTTACGGCACCATCCCCGGCCTCGAGACGCAGCTCCGCGACGCCGAGGCGACCGAGGCGCAGTCGCTCTCCGACGAGGCGGTGACCGCCCAGGACATCGCGTCCGTGGTCTCGCGCTGGACCGGCGTGCCGGTCGACAAGATGCTCGAGGGCGAGCGCGACAAGCTGTTGGCCATGGAGACGCACCTCCGCGGTCGCGTCGTCGGCCAGGAGCCGGCGCTCGAAGCGGTCGCCACCGCCGTCCGCCGGGCGCGGGCGGGCCTGCAGGACCCGCACCGGCCGATCGGCTCGTTCCTGTTCCTCGGGCCCACCGGCGTCGGCAAGACCGAGCTCACCAAGTCGCTCGCGGCGTTCCTGTTCGACGATGAGCACGCGCTCGTCCGCATCGACATGTCGGAGTACATGGAGAAGCACACGGTCGCGCGGCTGATCGGCGCGCCGCCGGGCTATGTCGGCTATGAGGAGGGCGGCAAGCTCACCGAGGCGGTGCGGCGCCGGCCCTATCAGGTGGTGCTCTTCGACGAGATCGAGAAGGCGCATCCGGATGTCTTCAACGTGCTCCTGCAGGTGCTCGACGAGGGCCGGCTGACGGACGGGCAGGGGCGGGTCGTCGATTTACGCAACACGCTGATCGTGCTGACCTCGAACTTGGGCGCCGAGTTCCTTCAGGCGCTCCCGGACGGGGCGCGCGCCCAGGCCGCCGAGCCGCAGGTGATGGAGGTGGTGCGCGGGTCGTTCCGGCCGGAATTCCTCAACCGGCTCGACGAGATCATCCTGTTCGACCGGCTCAGCCGCGAGCATATGGGCGGGATTGTGCGGATCCAGCTCGGCCAGCTCGCGCGCCGGCTCGAGCCGCGCAAGATCGAGCTCGATCTCGACGAGGGCGCGCTCGCCTGGCTCGCGGACAAGGGCTACGACCCCGCCTATGGTGCGCGGCCCTTGAAGCGCGTGATCCAGAAGGCGCTGCAGGACCCGCTGGCCGAGCTCTTGCTGGGCGGCCGGGTGAAGGATGGCGAGCGTCTGCCGGTGACCGCCACCGCAGACGGTCTCACGCTCGGCGACTACAGCCCCGGCGCGGTGCCGACGCCCGACAAGACCGTGCACTGACCGGCAGCGGCGGGGTCCCCTGCGGCCCCGCCCCCTGCGGCCCCGCCCCCCGCGGCCCGTGCGCATGGCGTCATCAGGCCCGGGCCGGCGTCACTGGAAGGCCGGGGGCACCTGGTTGGGTGTCTCGAGCGCCGTGCTGACGGCACCGAACTCGGTCTCGACCACGACAAGGGCCGAGGTGACGCCCGACTCGTAGATCGCGTTGATCACCGCGACCCCGAGCACCGTCGATGCCGCGGCCAGCGCCACCCAGTCGATCGTCACCGCCCCGCTCTCCTCGGCCAGAAACCCGGCAAAGCCCATCGCGCCGCCCGCCATACTCAATCCTCCACCTCGCGAGACCGCCGGAGCGGCCAACGTGCGGCCTCTGGCCGCTTACCCCGATGGTGACCTAACACAGACCTCGCCATGTCAAAACCAAATGATGACGATCAATTCGGTCAAATTGTTTGCGCGATTGGTGTTTACGTTTGAATAACTATAAGTATTCGCTCCGGAGAAAGGTCGGGCCCGCCCGGCGCCCGCGCCACCCTGCGGCACCCCGCGTCGACCGCTGATGCGGCGCTCGTCATGCCACGCCCTTCCCTTGGCGCAGATCGCCGCTAGTGTCGGTCCGACAACGTCGCATCGACGTCGCAACGACACGGGGGCACCCATGAGCAAATTCGGCCTGCGGCAGGCTGTGAGGCGGAGCGAGGACACGCGGTTCCTCACCGGCACCGGCACCTATGTGGGAGACCTGAAGGCGGAGGGCGCGCTTCACGCGGTGTTCCTGCGCTCGGATGTCGCGCATGGAACGATCACCTCGATCGATGCGACGGCGGCGCGGGAGATGCCGGGCGTGCGGCTCGTGATGACGGCGGCCGATCTCGAGGAGACCGCGGTGAATGACCTAGCGGCCGGGCAGATCCCCAATCGCGACGGGTCGATGTCGGCCCGGCCCCGCCGTCCGATGCTCGCGCGCGACCGGGTGCGCCATGTGGGCGAGGCGATCGCGGTTGTGGTGGCCGAGAGCGTCGGCGAGGGCAAGGACGCGGTCGAGGCGATCGAGCTCGAGATCGACAGCCTGCCGGCGGTGACCGACGGCATCGCCACGCTTGAGGCCGGCGCCCCGGTTCTGCATGAGGATGTTCCCGGAAACCTCTGCTATGACTGGGGGATCGGCGACGAAGCCGCGACCGACGCCGCCCTCGCCACGGCTGCGCGGAAGGTCGAGCTCGACCTAATCAACAATCGCGTCGTCGCCAACCCGATGGAGCCCCGCGGGGCGCTCGCGCTCTGGGACGGCGACCGCCTGACGGTGCATTTCAACGGCCAGGGTGTCTGGGACCTCAAGACCGATCTCGCGACGGCGCTGAAGATCGAGCCCGAGCAGGTCAGCATCTTCACCCCCGATGTCGGCGGCGGCTTCGGCATGAAGGCCTTCACCTACCCCGAGCACATCGCGATCTCGGAGGCGGCGCGTCGGCTCGGTCAGCCCGTGCGCTGGATCTCCGAGCGGGGCGAGGGGTTCTCCACGGATGCCGGCGGCCGTGACCAGATCACCAAGATGGTCGCGGGCTTCGACGATGCGAACCGGATCGTGGCCATGAAGGTCGAGACCGTCGCCAATCTCGGCGCCTATCTCTCGGCCTTCGGTGTCTACATCGCCTCCGACCTCGCCGCGCGGGTGTTGACCGGTGTCTACGACCTCCAGACCGCGTTCTTCGGCGTCAAAGGCAGCTTCACCAACACCTGCCCGGTCGATGCCTATCGCGGCGCCGGCCGGCCCGAGGCGCAGTACCAGCTCGAGCGGCTGATGGACAAATCGGCCCGCGTTCTGGGCGTCGATCCGGTGGAGCTCCGGCGGATCAATTTCATCAAGCCGGAGCAGTTCCCCTACACCACCATCGTCGGCGAGACCTATGATGTCGGCAACTTCAACAAGGTGCTCGACCGGGCGCTGAGCGAGGCCGACTATGCGGGCTTTGCCGGGCGCCGGGCCGAGAGCGCGGCCGAGGGCAAGCTGCGCGGCGTGGGCCTTTGCTACTACATCGAGTCGATCCTCGGCGATCAGTCCGAGACCGCCAAGATCGTCTTCGCCGAGGACGGCGCGGTCGAGGTCCTCGTCGGCACCCAGTCGAACGGGCAGGGGCACGAGACCGTGTTCGCCCAGTTCCTCCATGAGCGCTCGGGCATCCCGTTCGAGAAGATCCGCCTCGTGCAGGGCGACAGCGACCGGATCGCTCAGGGCGGCGGCACCGGCGGCTCGCGCTCGGTGACGATGCAGGGCACCGCGATCAACGGCGCGGCCGACGATCTGATCCAGAAGATGAAGCCGCTCGCCGAGGAGGAGCTCGAGGTTTCGGGCGCCGATCTCGTCTGGGAGGCCGGGGCGTGGCGCGTCGCCGGCACCGACAAGGCCGTCGATCTCTACACCCTCGGCCAGAAGGCCCGCGCGGCAGGGCGCTCCGAATTCCTCGAGCAGGAGACCCGCACCACCGTTCCCGGCCGCTCCTTCCCCAATGGCTGCCATGTCGCCGAGGTGGAGATCGACCGCGAGACCGGTGTCACCCAGTGCGTGCGCTACACCGTGGTCGACGATTTCGGCATCCTGATGAACCCGATGCTCGCCGAGGGGCAGGTGCATGGCGGCGTTGCCCAGGGGATCGGCCAGGCGATCACCGAGCATGTGGTGTTCGACGAGGACGGCCAGCTGCTCTCGGCCTCCTTCATGGATTATGCGATGCCGCGGGCGGACGATGTGCCCTTCATGACCTTCCATCACGAGGGCACGCCCTCCACCGCCAACGATATCGGCATGAAGGGCTGTGGCGAGGCCGGCACCGTGGGGGCACTCGCCGCCGTGACCAACGCCGCGCTCGACGCGCTCTGGGACCAGGGCATCCACCAGATCGACATGCCGATGACGCCGCAGCGCGTCTGGACCTGGCTGCAATCGGCCAAGACCGCCGCGGAGTGACGCGGCTCACACCCTCCGACGGGCTGGCGCCGCGGGCGCCAGCCGCTAGGCTCGGGCGACGATTCGCGCGGAGGGGGCATCGATGCAGAAGATTCAGGTGCAGGGTGTGCACCACATCACCTTCAACGGCGCCGACCGGCAGACCGCGATCGACTTTTGGGAGGGCGTGCTGGGCATGCCCTTCATCTTCGAGCAGCCGAACCTTGATGCGCCCAACATCAACCACCTCTATTTCGATCCGGGCGACGGGCGGCTGATCACGGTCTTCACCGAGGAGAGCCGCGAGAAGGGCAACCGCGTCGTCGACCAGGTGGGCTCGGTCCACCATGTCGCCTTCACCGTGAGCCTCGCGGTGTGGCGTCAGGCGCTGGAGCGGCTGAAGGAGGCCGACATCGCCAATTCCGGGCCGGTCGACCGCGGCTTCATGCATTCGATCTATTTCCGGGAGCCCTGCGGGCAGCTGCTCGAGCTCGCCTGCTACAAGTTCGAGCCGCCCGAGGGGTCGAGCCATGCCGAGGTGCTGCGGCTCGCGCATGACCTTCGCCTGATGCGGGGCGGCAAGAACATCGAGGATGTCGATCTCGCCGACGCCATCGAGGCGGTGATGACCCGGCGCAATCTGAGCCTGAACGCCGACGACTGAGGCGGGGCCGGCCGGGCTTAAGGCCGGCCGTGGCCCTCGAGCCGGGCGAGAATGTCCTCGAGGCGGGCGATCGAGGCGCGCACGCGCTCGGGATCGACCCGAGGTGCGGCGTCGCCCGGACCATCCCCATCGGCCTCCAGATCGCTCGCGGGACCCGCCGGCTCCTCGTCGGCAGCGCCGGGCAAGGCCTCGGAGGCCGCCTCGAGCCGCTTGCGCAGCGCCGCGAGCCGCTCGGCCGCATCGGGCGGCGGCACCAGCGCCTCGGCCTTGGGTCCGCCCTCGACCTCGGTGCGGCCGCGGGCGACCACCGATCGCGTTCCCTGTTCGCGCAGCACCTTCAGCACCCCCTTGATCGTCAGCCCGTCGTCATAGAGGAGGGCGCGAATCCCGTGCAGCAGCAGCACATGGTCGGGCCGGTAGAGCCGCCGACCGCCATTGCGCTTCATCGGCTTGACCTGCGCGAACCGGGTCTCCCAGAAGCGCAGCACGTGCTGCGGCACGCCCACGTCCTCGGCGACCTCGGAGATCGTGCGGAAGGCCTCGGCCGATTTGGCGCCCGAGCGAGGGCCGCCCCGGCCTGCCCCGCCGGTGGGCCCGCGCCGGCTCGGCTCGCGGCCAGCGGACATCAGGCGCCTCCCGATCCGGGCCCGGCACCTCGCATACCGGCAAGCGCGGCTCCGGTGGGCGGGGCGCCGGCCTCGTCGCCGTTCCCGGCATTCACGCGCGCCTTCATGATGTGCGAGGGGCGAAACACCAGAACCCGGCGCGGCGCGATCGGCACCTCCTCGCCGGTTTTCGGGTTTCGGCCCATGCGCGGCCCCTTCTCGCGGACCGTGAAGGTCCCGAAAGACGAGATCTTGACGTTCTCGCCACGCGCCAACGCCTCGGAGATGCGCCCGAGGATGGTCTCGACCAGCTCGGCCGATTCGCTGCGGGACAGGCCCACCTCTCGATAGACGGCCTCGCAGAGATCAGCTCTCGTCGCGGTGTTTCCGGCCATCCCACACTCCCGACGCAATCCGGCACCCAATTCAACCTTCGCTTGAAAGCTAATGGAATCGCAGAAAAAGAGTCAATCGTGGGGGTCCGTCGGAGGGGCCTCGAAGGCAGGGAATCCGCAGTGCCGGGCCGATGCCCTACCAGCGGATCAACGCCGAGCCCCAGGCAAGCCCGCCGCCTATCCCCTCCATCAGCAGGAGGTCACGCTCCCGAATCCGCCCGTCGGCCACCGCGGTCGAGAGCGCAAGCGGGATCGAGGCGGCCGAGGTGTTGCCATGCCCGCCGACGGTGACGACGACCTTTTCCATCGGCAGGCCGGCCTTCTTGGCCGTGCTCTCGATGATCCGGAGATTGGCCTGGTGGGGCACCATCCAGTCGATCTCCGAGGCGGCGACGCCCGCCTTCCGCATCACCTCGTCGGCCACCTCGGCGAGCTTGACGACGGCGTGGCGGAAGACCTCCTTGCCCTCCATCTTCAGCTGGCCGACGACGCCGTTGGTCGAGGGCCCGCCCGAGACATAGAGGATGCGGTTGTGCGCCCCGTCGGAGTGGAGGCAGGTCGCGAGCACGCCGCGGTCCTCGGCGGAGCCGGTGCCGTCCGTCGCCTCGAGGATGATCGCGCCCGCGCCGTCGCCGAAGAGCACGCAGGTGGTGCGGTCGTCCCAGTCGAGGATACGGGAGAAGGTCTCCGCCCCGATCACCATCACGCGCCGCGCCTGACCCGAGCGGATCAGACCGTCGGCATTGGCAAGCGCGAAGATGAAGCCCGCACAGACCGCCTGCAGATCGAAGGCGAACCCGTTGAGCATGCCGAGCCCGTGCTGCACGCGGGTCGCGGTCGAAGGGAAGGTCTGGTCGGGCGTCGCGGTGGCGAGCACGATGGCGTCGAGCGAGGCGGCCGAGATGCCGGCACTCTCGAGCGCCGCCCGTGCGGCAGCGATCGCGAGGTCCGACGTCTTCTCGTCCTGTGCGGCGAGGTGGCGCGCGCGGATGCCGGTACGGGTTGCGATCCATTCGTCGGAGGTGTCGATGCGGGCGGCAAGCTCCTCATTGGTCACGACGCGCTCGGGCAGGTAGTGCCCACAGCCGATCGCGCGCGACCTCAAGCTCTCCATGCGCTCATGCTCCTTCGTGATCCGCCGCGTCGGTCGCGCCGGGGCCTGCCCGCGTCGAGGCCGGGGGCCCTGCAGGCGGCGCTGTCGCCGTCATATCGAGCTTTCCGAGCTGAGACGCAACCTCGGCCGTGAAGTCGGTCTCGGCCATGCGAGCGGCAAGCTCGAGCGCCGAGGCGAAGCCGACCGCATCCGCTGCCCCGTGTGACTTCACCACCGCGCCGCCGAGCCCGAGAAACACCCCGCCATTGACGCGGCGTGGGTCGATCCGCCGGCGCAGTCGCTCGATCGAGGTGATCGCGAAGAGCGAGGCGAAGCGTGAGGCCCAGGAGAAGCGGAACGCCTCCCGCAGCGCGCTCCGGATGAAGGCGGCCGTGCCCTCGGCGGTCTTGAGCGCGATGTTGCCGGTGAAGCCGTCGGTGACGATCACATCTAGGCTTTTGCCCGGAAGGTCCGAGCCCTCGGCGAAGCCCGCATAGGCGAAGCGCCCGCCCGCGGCGGCGGCGGCGATCAGCGCGCCGGTCTCCCGGAGCCGCTCGGGGCCCTTGGTGTCCTCGGCGCCGATGTTGAGAAGCCCGACGCGCGGCAGGGCGAGGCCGAAGCTGAGGCGCGCATACTCCGCCCCCATCACCGCGTATTGCGCGAGCTGGACGGGCTCTGCGCGGATATCGGCGCCGACATCGAGCACGGTGTTGAAGCCCTCGGCCCGGTCGGCCGGCCAGTGGACCGCGATGGCCGGGCGCACGACGCCGGGCGCCTTCCTCAGATGGAAGACCGACATTGCCAAGAGCGCGCCGGTGTTGCCGGCCGAGACCGCCACCTGGGCCTCGCCACGGGCCACGGCCTCGACCGCGCCCCACATCGAGCTCTCGCGCCGGTCGCGCAGCGTGCGCGCCGGGGCGTCGTCCATCCGAACGGTGTCGGGGCAGTGGCGGATCTCAGCGCGGCCGAGCAGCGAACGCCGCAGCAGCGGTTTGATCTCGTCCTCGGGTCCGTGGAGCAGAAACCGCAATGCAGGACGCGCCTTGGCGATCCGCATAAGCCCCGCGATCAGCGGCGCCGGCCCCCGGTCGCCTCCCATCAGATCGATGGCGATCACGGGCGTGTCAGTCATCGGCGCGATCCGGCCCCGCTCGGCCCGCGGCCGCGGTGCCCGGGGGCGCTCAGGCCTCGTCGTCGAGATCGATCTCGTCGCGTTTGGTCACCACCTCGCGGCCCGCGTAGTAGCCGCAGGCGCCGCAGACATGGTGCGGCAGCTTCGGCTCGCCGCAATTGGGGCATTCGACCCCGCGAATGGCTACCAGGGCATCGTGGCTGCGGCGCATGTTGCGCTTCGAGCGGGTGACCCGGTTCTGTTGCACCGCCATGGTCGTCTCCTCGGCTGTCCGGCGACGGCGCGCCGCGAGGGTGGCTCAACCGGCCACCGGATCGCCCGCACGCGTGAAAAACGAGACGCGTACAATACCCGTTTCGCGGCCGCGGGCAAGCCCCCGGCGGTGCGATTTCCGCAGGGCCGGGCGGGGTGTGCACCATGGCCCGGTCAGCTCCCGGTCAACTTTCGGTGCGCTTGGCGAGCGCGGCGAGCTTTGCGAAGGGCCGCGCGGCCTCGTCGGTCAGCGGCTCCACCCCCGGCGGGCCGGCGATGCGGGCAGCGAGCTCTGCGCCCTCGGCGCGGGGATAGGGGTCGATCGCGAGCGCCAGCGTCTCGACCAGCACCTCGGCGATCTCGATCGCCCCGTCGAACGGATCGGGATCATCGTCGCGGCCAAGCTCCCGCTCGCTCGGCACGCCGGTCTCGCCGGCGCCGAGATCCGCGGCGGGCAGATAGCGGCGGTCGATCTCCGTATCGATCGCGCTCGTGACCGGCTCGAGCGTCACCACACAGGCCTGCTCGACCCGGGCCGTGAGGTGCGCCTCCAGCCGCCAGCCCCGCGACCCGACAGGCGTGAGTTGCCCGTCGAGCGCCACCTCCTCGAGTGCTGCGAGATCGAGGAAGCGCGCGAGCGCGGCGGTCTCCTCGGGCGTGAGCCGGAGGCTGACCGGCACGGCCTCGCGGCGTGCAAGGGTCTCGCCGGCGATCGGGCGCGAGACGGGCAGGGGGGCGCGGTCGGTCTCTCGGGTCATGCTCAGGTCCTCGGCCGGAAGCCGCGATGATCGCCCGGCGGCCCGAAGGCCCGGCGGCGCGGAGCGGCTTGCACCGCCGCTCGCCGCTATGTAAGCCATCTCCAGCGCTTCGGGGAGGCATCGGCGATGAAACTCGTGGCTCTCGGTGTCATGGCGGCTCTGCTCGCGGGGTGCGCCCCGGTGATCCGCACGCATGGCTATGTGCCCGTGCCTGAGGCGCTCGACCGGATCGAGGTGGGCATCGACACCCGCGGCTCGGTGCAGAGCAAGATCGGCCGGCCCTCGGCCACCTCGGCCTTCGACGACGAGGGGTGGTACTACGTCTCGAGCGTGGTGGAGCACTTCGCCTTCTACGAGCCCGAGATCGTCGATCGCACCGTGGTGGCCGTGACCTTCGACGCGAACGACGTGGTGACCGGGATCAATCGCTACGGGCTCGCCGATGGCCGGGTGGTGGATCTCGCGACCAACGCGACGCCGACCTATGGCCGCCAGCTCACGATCGTCGAGCAGATCCTCGGCAATATCGGCGCGGCGACGGGCAGCGACCTCTTCGGCGAGTGATCCGGCCCCAGGGCCCGCTCAGCGGCCGCCGCGCGGATCCGTCAGCGTCAGCCAGATCAGCGCCCCGGCGGCGGTGGCGAGCACCGGCAGGATCGCGAGATTGACTGCCTCCCAGCCGATCGTCGCGAAGAGCGCGCCCGAGGCGAAGGACGCGACCGTGACGAGCCCCATCACCAGGAAGTCGTTGAGCCCCTGGACGCGGGCCCGCTCCTCGGGCGCATGGGCCTCGGCCAGCATCGCCGTCGCGCCGATGAAGCCGAGATTCCACCCGACGCCCAGAAGCAGGAGGGCGATGGCGAAGTTCTCGATCTCGATCCCGGAGAGCGCGGCCATCGATGCCGCCGCGAGGCAGGCGAGCCCCGTGGCAATCACCCGCGGCGCCCCGAAGCGCGCGATCAGCGGCCCGGTGACGAAGCTCGGCCCGTACATCGCCAGCACATGGAGCTGCACGACGCCGGCCGCATCGGTGGTGACGAAGCCGCAGGCGATCATGGCGAGCGGTGTCGAGGTCATCACCAGCGACATCAGCGCGTAGGACACCATCCCGCAGAGCATCGCGACGGCGATGCGCCGGTCGCGCAGGATCTCGCGCATCGTGCGGCCGCCCGCGCGGCCCCTGGCGGGGCGCGGGGGCAGCGGGATATCGAGCGCGAGGAGCGGCAGCGCGCCCACCAGATTGAGCACCACCAGCGCATAGTAGGCGCCGGCATAGGGCACCGGCGCCAGCCAGTCTGTGGTCTCCTTGACGATCTGCGGGCCCAGGACCGCCGCCACGAGCCCGCCCGCCATGACCCAGCCGATCGCTTTCGGTCGGAAGGCGGGGCTCGCCAGATCGACGGCGGCGAAGCGGTAGAGGTTTTGCGCGGCGAGATAGACCCCTGCGAGCGCCGTCCCGGCGCAGAGCATCCAGAAGTCGCGCGCGAGGATCGCCTCCGCCGCGATCGCACCGCTCGCCGCCCCGCAGAGCGCGGCCAGCAAGAACCCCGGCCGGCGCCCGATGCGGCCCATCAGCCAGGACATCAGCGGCGCGCCCAGCATCGAGCCCGCCACCGTCAGCGAGACCGGCAGCGTCGCGAGCGCCGGCGTGTCGGTCAGCAGCGCGCCTGCCAGGCCGCCCAGGATGATGTGCACCGGCATCTGCGCGCCGAGCACCGCCTGCGCCCAGGTGAGGATCGCCACCGCGCGCACCGCCGGCGCCGCTGGCCTGGCTCGCGGGTCGATCAGGGGAGGGCTGTCCTCCGCCGTCTGGGTCGCGCACATCATCGGCCTCACGATTAGCGCGGCCAGCGAGTCGCCACAACCGCAGGTTTAGTCGATCCGTTCACGCCATCCGTATGGGCGTCCCCGCCCCCGCGCCCCCGCGCGTCAGGGGCGAGGGTCGAGCGCTCCCGGTCGCGCCGCCCGCGCCATATGGTCGAGCACGCCGTTGACGAATTTCGCTTCGCGCCCCTCCGAGAAAAACGCCTTTGCCACATCGACATACTCGCCGATCGTGACCTTGGGCGGAATGTCGGCGCGGGCGACCAGCTCGTGCCCGGCAGCGCGGAAGAGCGCGCGGAGCGTCGCGTCGATGCGCCCGAGCGGCCAGCGCTCGACGAGCGCGGCATCCGTCAGCTTGTCGATCTCCCCCTGGCGCGCGACGACCCCTTCCAGGATGTCGCGGAAGAGCCCGGTATCCGGTTCGGCAAACTGCGTGCCCTCGATCTCGGCGCCGAAGCGGTGATCCTCGAACTCGCCGACGACCTGCTGCCAGCCCGCGCCCGAGACCTCCATCTGATAGAGCGCCTGCACCGCCGCGAGCCGTGCAGCCGAGCGTGCGCGCCGGCGGTCCTCGCCCTTGCGGCCCTTGGGCTCCGCGGGTGTGGGGTCTGCGGCCATCTCAGGCGGTGCGCGAGAGGCCAGCGGCCATCATCGCCTCCGCCTCGGGGGGCGCAGGGGCCGGACCATGGCCGGGGCCGAGGCCGAAGCCGCGGGCGAGCGCGACCAGTTCGAGCGCCGCCCGGGCCGCGCCGCCGCCCTTGTCCTGGCGGGCAGGGTCGGCGCGGTCTTCGGCCTGGGCCAGCGTCTCGCAAGTGAGGATGCCGTTGCCGCTCGCCACGGGGCGCCCCGTGGCCGCGCCGATGCCGAGCAGGGTGATCCCGCGCGCGCTCTCCTCACAGACGGTCTCGTAATGCGTGGTCTCGCCGCGGATCACGCAGCCGAGCGCGACAT
>CAYORO010000095.1:0-12136 GCA_964406355.1 uncultured Limibaculum sp. | reverse complement strand
TCTCGTTCTTCACCTTCCAGGCGATCGCCTATGTGCTCGATGTCCGCCGGGGCACGGTGCCGGCCGAACGCTCGGGCCTCCGCCTCGCCACCTATGTCTCGATGTTCCCGCAGCTCGTCGCGGGGCCGATCGTGCGCATGGGCCAGGTGGCGGGCGCCCTCCGGCAGCGGCGGGTCGACCTCGCCACCCTCCACGACGCATTCGGGCTCTTCGCGACGGGCCTCGCCGCCAAGGTGCTGATCGCCGACACCCTCGCGGTGCCGGCCGACGCGGTCTTCGCCGAGGACCCTGCGCTCTTGCGCGCGGACGCGGCCCTTCTCGGGATCGCCGCCTACACGCTCCAGATCTACTACGACTTCCTCGGCTACTCGGCGATGGCGGTCGGCCTCGGCCTCGCGCTCGGCTTCCGCCTGCCGCGGAACTTCGAGCATCCTTACGCCGCGCGGAGCCTCACCGAGTTCTGGCGGCGCTGGCACATGACGCTCTCCGCGTGGTTTCGCGACTATCTCTACATCCCGCTCGACGGCAACCGGGCGGGGCGCGCGCGCACCTATCTGAACCTCTGGGCGGTGTTCCTCGCCACCGGGCTCTGGCACGGCGCGGCCTGGACCTTTGTGCTCTGGGGGGCGTGGCACGGCGCGGTGCTGACGCTCGAGCGGGCCGGCCTCTCGCGGTGGCTCGCGGGACGGCATGCGCTGGGGCTGGTCTGGACGCTGACCGCGGTGACGCTCGGCTGGGTGCTCTTCCGCGCCGAGGATCTCGCCCATGCCGGCGCGCTCTATGCCGCGCTCGGGCGGCTCGCGGCGCCGGTGCCCGCGGCCGCCGTTTGGAGCACCGAGGTCGCCCTCACGCTGCTCGCCGGCGCGGCGCTCGCGGGGCCTCGCCCGGTGCGCCTGCTGGCCCGCTGGGTCGCCCTGCCGTCCTACGCCCCCCGCGACGGCCCGCTCCGTCCGGGCCCCGTGGTGCTCGCGCTGGTGCTCTTCACGGGGCTGATGGCCGCCTCGATCCTGAAGCTGCTCGCGGGCGGGCACAGCCCGTTCATTTACTTCCGGTTCTGACGATGCTCACCGCCACGCCCCTCGCCCGCGCGCTGCTGCTCATGGCCGCCCTGCTGCTCGCCCTGCCGGTGGCGGGGGGCCTCGCGCTCCTCGACGAGCCGCGGCGCGAGCGCATCCTCGGTCGCGGCCTCGCGCCCTGGCCCTGGGCCGAACCCGGCCTCGATGCACCGCGCGGGCTCACGCAGGCGCTGGCCGACCGGGCGCTCGGGGTCGCCGCCTCGGCGCGCACGCTCGCCTGGATCCGCTACGAGACGCTCGGCGATGACGGCGTGGTCCCGGTCGTGCGCAACGCCCCGCTCGCCTTCGTGACGGATCACAACCTGCTCGGCCGTCGCGACTTCAACGCCATCGCCGCGAGCTGCACGCCCGACCTGCCCGGCGCGGTCTGGCCGGCCGCGCTCAGGCACCGGGCAGCGCGCATCGCCGAGTCCGCCGGGGCGCCCGGGCGGGCGGTCGTCTTCCTCGCGGTCCCGTCGAAGCCCGTGCTCTATGCCGACCGACTGCCGCCCTCTGTGCCGCCCCACCTCCGGCGCGGCTGCCGCGCCGCCGATGCGCGCTGGGCCGAGGCCTGGGCCGGGGACGCCGAGCAGCGCGGCTATGCCGTCACCTACCCGCTTGCGGGGTTTCGCGCGGCGCGCGACGGCGCGCATTTCTACCCGCCCGAGAACTTCCATGCCGACGGGGCCGGCGCCGATCTCGCAGCGCGCGCAGCACTCCGGGCGCTCTATCCGGACGAGCCCTGGCCCGAGCCACGCTATGCGCCGCGTCCCGGCCGGGCCGATATGCGCCCCTTCTACCTCTATGACCGACAAATCACCCTGCTCAAGCGCGCGGACGGCCCGACGCCGCGGCGCGCGCACGCCATCGAAGCCCGGGTCGCCGCCGAATTCCCCGAGCTGCCGCCGGTCCGTGCCTGGCGGATGCGCGAGGCGCCGACGCGGCGCGCCGTGGTGATAGGCAACTCCTTCGTCCTCCGCATCGCGCCCCATCTCGCGCGCGGCTATGGCGAGCTGATCCTCGTCGAGGGCAACCGGCTCGCGCCCGAGACGACGGCCGCGGTCTTCGACCGGTTGATCCCGGCGATCGACCCGGATGCGGTGGTGCTCGTCTACCACGATGCGGCCTTGAAGACGCGAGGGCTCGGCCGGCTGATCGAGGGGCTGAGCGCCCGGCCCTCAGACCCAGAGTGATCCGGCCTCAGGCCCGGGTGCGGAGACGGCTCGTCAGCCAGGCGAGGTCGCGCGCGAGCTCATCGGGCGTCGACGTGGCCGGCGCGACCATTTCGACCGAGGCGGCGAGCGGACGCTGCCGGTGGACCGCAAGGACCGCCTCCACGCCCGAGCGATCGGCGAAGGCCGCGGTCGGCACATCGGCCGGCGCGAGCGGCCGCCGGGAGAGCAGGCGGAGATCGGCCCCGGCCAGAGCGGCGAGATCCGTTCCCGGATCGGTCAGGTCGGGGATCCGGAGCGCCATGCCGGCGGGATCCGCCCCGATCGCGGGCAGCAGGCCCCGCGCCCCTTCGCGCACCATCACCGCCTCGAGCGCCGCCTCGGTCACAGGGGCGACCCGCGTGGAGACCGAGAGGCGGAGCACTCGGAGCGGGATCCCGACCGACCGGAGCGCGGCGATGGCCTCGCCTGCATCCTCGCCCACCACCGCGGCATGCGCGGTGTCGAGGCCGACCGCGAGATGGCCGGGCAGGCAGTCGGCCGCGTCGGCCCGGCTCAGATCGGCCAGCGCGGCGAAGCGGCGGATCGCGGTCGGCGCATAGAGCCAGCGACGGAAGAAGGCGATCGCCTCCGCCACCGTCTCGAGCAGGCAGAAGGGCGTCGGCAGCAGGGCGAGCGTCAGCCGGCGACCGCTCTGCCGCTCGATCCAGGCGAGATGCGCCGCCGCGCGCAACAGGCTGTCGGCAATATCGGCCGCCGTGCCGTCGTCGAGCGCGCCGCTGCGCCGTGCGCAGGGCAGCGTGGTGACCGCCACGGGCGCGCCGGGGGGCGCCAGCATGTCGACCAGGTCGGCGACGGCTGTGGTGTGGTGCAGGCGCGCCTCGTCGCTCCAGTCCGGCAGGAAGGCGCGCTCCTTGACGCGCTCACCGATCAGCGGGCCGACGGCAACCGCATCGACCCCGGTCACGGCGAGCCCCGCCTCGGTAAGACGGTGCGCGAGACCAGCGCGCGCCTCGTCGGTCGCGAGATCCTCGAGCGTGCGAGCACCGAAGCGCAGCGTCACGGGCAGCGGCGCCGGCGCCTGGGCGGCGGCCAGCACGGCAAGCGGCCCGCCGGATTGCGTCTCGGGGTCGGGACGCGACTCGTCCTGGAGCGCTGCCAGCACCACGGCTGGTCCGAGCGCCCGGCCGTCCGAGGCCCGCCCCTGCTGCTCGTGCCACACCTGTCCCGGTCGTCCCTCGGCCATCGCCCTGCGAATCGCGTCTGATTGCGCTTCCGTCCCGCTTGCAACCTAGCACACGAGTCGGATTGGCCAACCGATCAGGAGGTCGGACGGCGGAAGTGCTCGGCCGACTGGTTGTAAAGCACCGGCGCGGTCTCGGCGGTCTCGCGACCGGTGTTCTGACGGTCCTTGTGGAGATCGATCGCGCGGCGCACAGCCGGGCGCACCTTGATGCGGCCGCGCCAGTCGGCAACCGCCGGAAACGGGTCGAGCGGCACGCCGAGGGGTTTCGCGATGAAGGCCCAGGGAAAGGCGATGATGTCGGCGATCGTGTACTCCGCGCCAAGGATGTAGGGCCGGGTCTCGAGCCGGCGGTCGAGCACGGCGAGGCTGCGCTCGAACTCGCCCCGGTAGCGGGTGTGGGAATAGTCCTCCCCCGCGGGCGCATAGTTGCGGAAGTGGCTGAGCTGGCCGCCCATCGGCCCCTGGTTGCCCACCTGCCAGAAGAGCCACTCCTGCATCTCCTTCAGCGCGCGGGCGCCCGTTGGCACAAAGCGCCCCGCCTTCTCGGCGAGGTAGAGGAGGATCGCGCCGGATTCGAAGACCGTGACAGGCTCGGGGCCGTAGACGTCGAGAGGCTCCGGGTCGCGGATCGCCGGGATGCGGGCATTGGGGCTCACGGCGAGGAACTCGGGCGTGAACTGTTCCCCCTTGGCGAGCGCGACGAGGCGGGGCTCGTAGGGGAGACCTGTCTCCTCCAGCATGATCGCCGCCTTCCAGCCATTGGGCGTCGGCGCATAGAAGAGCTCGATCATTCCGCCGCCTCCTGTCGCGGCGCGAGGGCGGCGATCGCCTCCGCGCCATAGCCGAGCTCGGCCAGCACGGCGGCGGTGTCGGCCCCGAGCGGGCGCGCGGGCGCGGGCGTCACGGCCCGGCCCCCGAAGCGCGCCGGCGGCCGGGCATAGCGCACGCGCCCGGCCTCGGGGTGGTCGGCCTCCGCCACGGTCCCGTTGGCGGCGATTTGGGGATGCGCCAGCATCTCGCCCCGGCTGAGCGCCGGCGCACAGGGGACGTCCTCGGCCTCGAGCCGCGCCATCCACTCGGCATTGGTCGCGCCGAGCAGCGCCGCCTGGGTGAGCTCGAGCCGCTCGGTCTTGTTGACCTCGCGCAGCTCGACGGTGGCAAACCGCGGATCCTCGATCCAGTCCGGCCGGCCGACGGCCCGCGCGAGGCCCCGCCAGTCCCGGTCAGCAAGCGCCGAGACCGCGATATGCCCGTCCGCCGTCTCGTAGATCAGCTCGACGAAGGACTGCGCGGCCCCCGGCTCCGGCGCCTCGTCGCCCACAAAAGTGAGCCCGGTCATGTCGGAGGCGAAGAGGAACCAGACGATCGTGTCGAGCATCGAGAGGGTGATGGTCTGGCCTTGGCCCGTGCGCGCACGGCCGACGAGCGCGGCCGTGATCGCCTGGGCGGCCTGCATGGCGGTCGCCTTGTCGGGCAGGATGGTGCGCACGAGACGCGGTCGCCCACCGGCCCCCTGCACCGAGGAGAGCCCGGAGAGCGCCTGGATCAGCGGGTCGTAGACCGGCTTTCCCGCGAACGGCCCCTCGAAGCCGAACCCCGCGATCGAGGCATAGACGATATCCGGCCGCCGCGCCCGCACAGCCGCCTCGCCGAGGCCGATCCGCTCGGCGACGCCCGGGCGAAAGTTCTGCACGAAGACATCGGCCCGCTCGGCGAGGCGCAGCACGACCTCGAGCGCCGCGGGAGCCTTGAGATCGAGCGCCACCGAGCGCTTGCCGCGATTGGCATGGAGGAAGGAGGCCGAGACGCCGCCGCGGCGCCCCGCGACGGTGCGCGTGTGGTCGCCGAGCCCCGGGCGCTCGATCTTGATCACCGCGGCGCCCTGATCGGCGAGGATCGCGGTGGCGAGCGGCCCCGAGATCATCGTCGTCAGGTCGATCACGCGGATCCCCTCGAGCGGCTGGGCCATGGCGTCCTCCCTCAGTGGCACCCGCGGGAGCTAGGGTGCGGGGCCGCTGCTCCCAAGGCCGATCATGCGCATTTCGAGTAGCCGCAGTCGAGGCAGACGGCACAGCCCTCCTGCATCGTGGTGTTGAAGCTCCCGCAATTGGGGCAGGCCGCGGGCACCGCGCCCTCGCCGATCGCGCCGGTGGGGGCGGCGGCGGGATCGGCCGCAAGCCCCGTCCCCTCGCGCGCGATGAAGCCGATCTCGACGAGGTGGCGCTCGATCACCCCGCCGATGGCCGCGAGCATCGAGGGCACGTATTTCCCCTTCATCCAGGCGCCACCGCGCGGGTCGAAGACGGCCTTGAGCTCCTCGACCACGAAAGAGACATCGCCGCCGCGCCGGAACACGGCCGAGATCATCCGCGTCAGCGCCACGGTCCAGGCATAGTGCTCCATGTTCTTGGAATTGATGAAGATCTCGAAGGGGCGGCGCTGCCCGTCGATCCGGATGTCGTTGAGCGTGACATAGATCGCGTGCGGGCTGTCGGGCCATTTGAGCTTGTAGGTCTGGCCCTCTAGGCTGTCCGGCCGGTCGAGCGGCTCGGCATGCCAGGGCGCCCCGGTCTCCGGCTCTGCCTCCTGTGTGGGCGCCGCTGCCTCGGGCGCGGGCTCCGCCGAGAGCACGGCACCCGTCACCGCGTTGGGCCGGTAGGTGGTGCAGCCCTTGCACCCCTGCTCATAGGCCTGGAGGTAGACGTCCTCGAAGGCGTCGAAGGAGATGTCGGCCGGGCAGTTGATCGTCTTGGAGATCGAACTGTCCACATGGCGCTGGGCGGCGGCCTGCATCGCCACATGGTCGGCCGGCGCGAGATCCTGCGCGGTGACGAAGGCCTCGGGCGGCGCCGCGTCCCCGTGCAGGCGGCGCCACTCGGCCAGCGCGAAATCCTCCACCGTCTCCTCGGTCCGGCTGCCATCGGGCTGGAGCACGCGGCGGGTGTAGGAGAGGGCGAAGACCGGCTCGATCCCCGACGACACGTTGCCCGCCAGGAGCGAGATCGTTCCCGTCGGCGCGATCGAGGTGAGGAGCGCGTTGCGGATGCCGTGCTCGGCGATGCCGGTGCGGATGTCCTCGGGCAGCGCACGGATCAGCGGCCGCGCCAGATAGGCCTCGCGGTCGAGGAGCGGGAACGCCCCCTTCTCGCGCGCCAGCGCCACCGAAGCACGGTAGGCCGCGTGCGAGATCGCCTCGAGCCACGCCTCCGCCTGCGCCACCGCCTCCGCCGAGCCATAGCGCAGCCCGCAGAAGATCAGCGCATCCGCGAGCCCCGTGACCCCGAGCCCGATACGCCGCTTGGCCACCGCCTCGGCCCGCTGCTCGGCGATCGCAAACCGCGAGACCTCGACCACGTTGTCCATCATCCGCACGGCGGTCGCGACGAGCCGCGCGAGCGCGTCGCCATCGATCCCAGCGCCATCGATCCCGGCGCCGTCCTCGAAGCGCCGCTCGACCAGCGCCGCAAGGTTGATCGACCCGAGCAGACACGCGCCGTAGGGCGGCAGCGGCTGCTCGCCGCAAGGGTTCGTCGCCGCGATGGTCTCACAATAGCCGAGATTGTTGAGCGCGTTGATCCGGTCGATGAAGATGACCCCTGGCTCGGCATAGTCGTAGGTCGCGCGCATGATCCGGGCCCAGAGCTCGCGCGCGCGGATCGTGCGCCAGACCCGCCCCTCGAAGCGGAGCTCCCATGGCCCGTCGGCCTTCACCGCCTCCATGAACGGGTCGGTCGCCAGCACCGAAAGGTTGAACATCCGGAGCCGGCCGCTCTCCTGCTTGGCCGCGATGAAGTCCTCGATATCGGGGTGGTCGCAGCGCATCGTCGCCATCATCGCGCCGCGGCGCGAGCCGGCCGACATGATCGTGCGGCACATCGCGTCCCAGACATCCATGAAGGAGAGCGGGCCCGAGGCATCCGCCCCCACGCCGTGCACCGGCGCGCCCTTGGGCCGGATCGTCGAGAAGTCATAGCCGATGCCGCCGCCATGCTGCATCGTGAGCGCGGCCTCCTTCAGCATCTCGAAGATGCCGGCCATGCTGTCCGGGACCGTGCCCATCACGAAGCAGTTGAAGAGCGTCACCGCGCGGCCCGTGCCGGCGCCGGCAAGGATCCGGCCTGCCGGCAGGAACCGGAAATCCTCGAGCGCCTCGCGGAAGGCGGGCTCCCAGGCGGCGGGGTCGGCCTCGGGCTCGGCAAGCGCTTGCGCCACCCGCGCCCGCGTGTCGGCGAGCGTGAGGTCGAGCGCCCCGCCATCTGCGCCCTTCAGCCGGTACTTCATGTCCCAGATCGCCTCGGCGATCGGCGCGGCAAAGCCGGCATCGGGGTCTGTCGGGCTCGGTGAATCGGGCATGCTGTCCTCCTGCGGGGCAGGAACATTAATCGAACATCAGGCCGCGTCAACCGCTCGCCCGTCGCGAGGCGTTGAGTTCACGCGGCCCACTTCCTACCATATATCGACCCGGGGCCGCATCGCCATGCCCCAGCGCGACGCGCCTAGCGCCGTCGCGGGCGGGCGCCGCGGGGCGGATCGGCCGGGCGCCGGGGCCGCGCGAGACCGAGCTGGTCGGCCAGCACCCGCTGCTTCACCTCCTCGACCGCGCCCTCGGCGAGATCCCCGAGCTGGAACGGCCCGTAGGACACCCGGATCAGCCGGTTCACCGTGAGCCCCACGGCCTCGAGCGCGCGGCGGATCTCGCGGTTGCGCCCCTCGCGGAGGCCGATGGTCAGCCAGGCATTCGCCCCCTGCTGGCGGTCGATCGCCACCTGCATCGGCTGGAACCGCTCGCCCGCCAGCGTGATCCCGCGCTCGAGCGGGCCGAGCATCGCCGCCGTCGGCACCCCGTGCACCCGCACCCGATAGCGTCGCATCCAGCCGGTCGAGGGCAGCTCCATCCGCCGCTTCAGCTCGCCGTCATTGGTGAGGAGCAACAGCCCCTCCGAGGTGAGATCGAGCCGGCCGACCGACATCACCCGCGGCATCCCCTCGGGCAGCCGGTCGAACACCGTCTCCCGCCCCTTCTCGTCACGCGCCGTGGTCACGAGCCCCACGGGCTTGTTGTAGCGCCAGAGCCGGGCGGGTTCGGGCTCGGCGATCTCGCGGCCGTCGACGGCGATGCGGTCCGCCGGCGTCACGTTGAGCGCGGGGCTCTCGATGCGCCGGCCGTTCACGCTCACGCGCCCGGCCTCGATGATGCGCTCGGCCTCGCGACGCGAGGCGACGCCCGCCCGCGCCAGCCGCTTGGCGATGCGCTCGCCCTCGGGTGTGTCGCTGTCCATGCGCCCCCCTAGCAGACCGGGCGGGCCGGCGCATCGGCGACGCTTTGGAATTCCGCCGCGGCGCGGTATTCGTCGGGCCAGTCTAGCCGAAAGGAGACCCGCGATGCGCAACCTGGCCCTTCTGGCGCTGATGGCGCTGCTCGCCGGCTGCAACACGGTCGAGGGCGTCGGCCGCGACATCCAGTCCGGCGGGCGCGCGCTCGAGGAGGCGGCCGACGAGGTCAAGGACGCCCTGCCGTGACCCACCCGCCCCGGGGCGCACCAGAGTTCCGGAGCCATATGGGCCGCGCGCTCGAGGAGGCCCGCGCCGCCGCCGCGCGGGGCGAGACACCCGTGGGCGCCGTCCTCTCGCGGGGCGCAGAGGTGATCGCCGCCGACGGCAACCGGGTGCGCGAGCTCGCCGACCCCACCGCCCATGCCGAGATTCTGGTGATCCGCGCGGCTGCCACGCGCCTCGGCACCGAGCGGCTGACCGGCTGCGACCTCACCGTCACGCTTGAGCCCTGCCCGATGTGCGCGGGCGCGATCTCCCTCGCACGGATCGCCCGGCTCTATTACGGCGCGGAGGACCCCAAGACCGGCGGGGTCGCCCACGGACCGCGCGTCTTCGCGCAGCCCACCTGCCACCACGCGCCCGAGGTCTATGGCGGGATCGCCGCGACCGAGGCGGGGCGGCTGCTGAGGGTGTTCTTCGCCGCCCGCCGCTAGGCGCCTGAGAGGGGACCTGCGACGGGGCCGCGCTTGAGGGGCGGCGGGGGCACCGCTAGCTTTCGCCCCATGGACAGGATCGAGACCGACATCCTCATCGCCGGCGGCGGCATCGCAGGGCTCGCGGCAGCGGCACGGCTCGCGGCGGCCGGGCGCCATGTGGTGGTCGTCGACCCCGCGCCCGAGACCCAGGGCGCCGAGGCCGGGGGCACGGCCGATCTCCGCACCACCGCCTATCTCCAGCCGGGCATCGCCACGCTCAGCCGCGCCGGCGCCTGGGAGCCGATGGAGCGCGCGGGCGCCCCGCTCCACACCATGCGCCTCGTCGATGCCGGCGGGCGCGCGCGCCTGCCCCGCGAGCAGGCGGATTTCCGGGCGACCGAGCTCGGTGGCCGCCCCTTCGGCTGGAACGTCCCCAACACCGTCGCCCGCGCCGCGCTGCGCGACCGGATCGCCGCCCTTCCGGGCGCAACGCTGATGGCCGGGCGCCGGGTCGAGGACCTGCTGGTGCGCTCGGGCGAGGCGATCCTGCGGCTCTCCGACGGCACCCAGGTCTCGGCCCAGCTCGCCATCGCCGCGGACGGGCGCGACAGCGGCCTGCGCCGGCTCGCCGGGGTCTCGGCGCGGCGCTGGCACTATGTGCAGTCGGCGCTGGTCTTCTCGGTGGTCCACGAGATCCCGCATGAGGATGTCTCGACCGAGATCCACCGCACCGGCGGGCCGCTCACGCTGGTGCCGATGCCCGAGCATGAGGGCCGCCCCTGCTCCGCGGTCGTCTGGATGATGCCGGCGGCGCGGGCGGCCCGGCTCGCGGAGGTCGACGACGCGCAGCTCGCCACCCAGCTCACCGCCGAGACCATGGGCCTGGCCGGCGCCTGCGAGGTCGTCTCGCCGCGGGCGCGCTGGCCCATCATCGGCCAGGTGGCGAGCCGGATGCGAGCCGAACGGGTCGCGATCCTCGGCGAGGCGGCGCATGTGATCCCGCCGATCGGCGCGCAGGGGCTCAACATGTCGCTCGGCGGTATCGAGTGCCTGGCGCGCCTCGTCGAGGGGGCGGGCGCGGGCGATGTGGGGGCTGACGCGGTCCTCGGCGCCTACGAGCTCCGCCGGATGCCCGAGGTGCTGGCCCGGGTCGCCGGGGTCGACATCCTCAACCGCTTCGCGATGGTCGAGCCGCAGCCGCTTCGCGACCTGCGCCTGGCCGGCCTCCGCGCGATCGCCCGGATCACGCCGCTCCGGCGCCTCGCGATGCGGGCAGGGCTCGGCACCTCGGGCTGAGCGTGGCGCCGGGCGGTCTCAGAGGCGCGCGGCCTTGTAGGGCGGCTCCTTGAAGTTGGACTTCCAGTCGTCCGGCACCGCCTTCCATGCTTCGGTCATCGCGCGATAGGTCTCGTGCCAGCGCGAGATCAGCGCCTGCATCTCCTCGGCATTCGGCCAGTCGGCCCCCTTCATCGAATAGGTCCGCGTCAGCGCATCGGTGCCGAACAGGATCTCGGCCTTGACGCCCGTGAGCGTGGTGTGCGCGGGATGGCTCTCGAGCTTCGCGCAGAACTCGGTGATCCGCACCGCCGTCTGCTTGACCCGGTCATCGGCACGCTCGAATTCCTGCAACGCCGTCAAGTACTTATCCGCAACGCTCATCGTCTCACCCACGTCATCGGCAACCGGACTCCCTCCCGCCTACCAGCTTCATGCGCGGATGGGTAGGAACGTCTTCACACTCGCAGAGCAAGAAAAAGGGGGAAGGCCTTGGCCCTCCCCCAGCGTTATCAGGTCCGCTTTTGGTTCTGCTCGGATAGGTTTCTGGTCTGCGGCCCTGTTCCAAACGGCCTCGAGGGCCGGATCTGTCAGTCCCAGCTCAGCCCGGGGCGGGTGAGGAGCGTGCGGAAGGCCCAGTCGGCCAGCGCCCGGCGGAGCGCGCGGTCCCCGGGCCGGCGCCGCAGGGCGATCCCCTGGCTCGCGAGGATCCCGGCCAGCGCCTCGGCGGTCCGGCAGGCGGGCTCGCCGCGCAGGATCGCGCCGCGATGGAGTGCGAGCGCCGCCTCGAGATCGCGCCGTCCCACGCCGAGCAGCTCCGAGAGACCGGGCCGCCGCGCGGGGTCGGCCACCCGGACCACCAGCGGGCGGTCCGGAAGCGGTGCGGGGCGTGCCATCACGAGCACCCCGTGGTGCAGCCGCAACTGTCGCATTTGAGGCAGGTGCCGTTGCGCACCAGCGTGAAGTTCCCGCACTCGCCGCAGGGGTCGCCCTCATAGCCCTTGGCGCGCGCCTCGGCGATCCGCTCGATGGTCAGCGCGCCCGCTGCTCCGATCGCCGCGGTGGCCGGGATCGAGACGGTGGCAGCTGACGCGACCGCCGCACCCGACGTGGCCGCAACGCTCGCCCCCACCGTTGCCATCGCGCCGAGCCCGTCCTGCAGCTCCTTGGGCAGGCGCTTCCGGAGATACCCGGTCGAGGAGACGAGCTTGATCGCCTCGATCGCGGTGCCGGCGACCTCGGACGGCGCGGACCTGAGGTTGTCGCTCTCCACCTCGTTGCCAACACCCGCGCCGAGCGCATCGAAACGCTCGCCCTCGAGAGGCACATGGGCCAGGTCGTCCCGGTCGAGATAGCTGACCGCCAGCTCGCGGAAGATGTAGTCGAGGATCGAGGTCGCGTTCTTGACCTTGTCGTTGC
>CAYORO010000094.1:6007-12205 GCA_964406355.1 uncultured Limibaculum sp. | reverse complement strand
CGCGAATTGCACGCCCCGCCCGGTCGCCTCGACCCGGCCCGCTATCCCGCCCGAGTTGCGCGGCTTGCCGGTGACACAGGCGCGCGCATCGATGTCGGTCGTGTTCATGCGGGCATACTGGTCGGCCATCCAGGCCATCTCGCGCTCACCGGTGCCCATATCCGGCGCGGGCACGTTCTGGCTCGGATGGATGAGGTCGCGCTTTATCAGCTCATAGGCGAAGCGGCGGGTGATCCGCTCGAGCTCCTCGGCGTCCCAGTCCCGCGGGTTGAGCCGCAAGCCCCCCTTGGAGCCGCCGAAGGGCACCTCCACCAGCGAGCACTTGTAGGTCATCAGCGCGGCGAGCGCCTCGACCTCGTCCTGATGCACCTGGATCGCGTAGCGGATGCCGCCCTTCACAGGCTCGAGATGCTCGGAATGGACCGATCGGTAGCCGGTGAAGGTGTGGATATCGCCGCGCAGCCGCACGCCGAATCGCACCGTGTAGGTCGAATTGCAGACCTTGATCTTCTCGCAGAGCCCTTTCGGCAGATCCATCCGCTCAACCGCCTGGTTGAACATGATGTCGACGCTCTCGCGAAAGCTCGGCTCCTGGGCTGTCATCTGGTCGTTTGGCATGCGGCGTTCCCCCTTGTTGTTTCGGAGGAGCCTGCGCCACTGGGGGAAGGCGGTCAATCTGGAGCACGGGCGAGGTGGGTGATGACGGCGGCGGCGATCGAGGAGGGCTGGGCACCGGGGCTGATCGGCTGGTGCGTGGCCGAGCATGCGCGGTACTACGCGGCCGAGGCGGGGTTCGGCGTGGTGTTCGAGGCCAAGCTCGCCCGTGAGATGGGGGCCTTTGCGGCGCGGCTCGCCCCGCCCGCCGCCACGATCTTTCATGCCAGCGATGCTGAGGGATTTCTGGCGACGGTGTCGATCGACGGCTCCGATGCGCGGGATGGGATGCAGGACGGGCTCGCGCATCTCAGATGGTTCATCGCGGCCGAGCGGGCACGGGGGCGCGGCCTCGGCAAGGGGCTGATGGCCCGCGCCCTGGCGGCGGCACGGGAGGCGGGGATGGCCGGGATCTATCTCGACACCTTTGCCGGGCTCGATGCGGCGCGGGCGGTCTATGAACGCGTGGGCTTTCGGCTCGTTGCGGAGGCGCCGGCCGAGACCTGGGGCAGGACGGTGCTCGAACAGCGTTTCGAGCTCCGCTTCTGAGGGACCCCGTGACCGGCGAGCGCCCCCGCCCACCCACCCCGCGCTCGCCGGTCACGGGCTCGCACGGTCGTGGCTGTCGACGCCCCTGCAGGGTCAGTCGGGGCTGCGCAGGGTGAGGTTGGCTTCGGCCCGCGCAGCGTCGAGCTGGCTCGCGCGGGGATAGGTGCGCACCCGCGGCACGCGCCCCTCGCGCAGCCAGCGCTGCATCCGCTCCCACCAGGCGGCGGTGAGGAGCTCGCCATGGGCCTCGCGGAAGAGCCGCCTCAGCCGTTTGTCGGGCAGGCGCAGATGCGCCTCGAGCTCCTCGGGCAGGAAGACGGGGCCGTCCTCGAACACCCAGTCGGGCACGTCCTCCTCGCCGTCGACGCGGTCGGCATTGGTGCGCACCTTCACATCGGTCAGCGGCAGGATCGCATCATAGTCGAAGAGATAGACGAAGCGGAGCTGGCTCACCCCGTAGTTCCGCCCGTCGAGATCGCGGTTGAAGACGTTGGTGGCCGCATTGTTGCGGATGCACTGGCCGAGGCGGATGGTCACCATCTCGGCCTCCTGCGCGGTGCAGCGCTCGAGATAGAGCGGCACCGGCACCAGCTTCTGCTGGACGATGAGATGGCGGAAGACGACCTCGCCGCGATAGAGCGCGACGGTGCCGGCCGACTCGGCGAGGAGATCCTCGAGGAGCCTGTCGGAGAAGAGCGCCTGGGGCAGCGCGACCGTTTGGAAGAGGATGTTGTCGAGCATCGAGCCCGAGCGGTTGATCTCGTGCACCTGGGAGTATTTCCCGAGTACCGAGGGGACACCGTCGAAGCGCTCCCACTTGTAGCTCGCGGTCGGGCGGTCGCGGATCACCTTGAGCACATAGCCGGTGGCGGGATGGGTGAAGCCGATGGCGACGCTGCCGCGGGGCCCGGGCGCGTGGTCGAGCGCGTGGCCGGCGGCCTCGAGATCCCCGCGGAGCTGGGCCATCACGGCCATCTTGCCCACATGGTTGTAGCCGATCGTCGAGTAGTGGAGCCCGCGCGGCCGCGCCGGCATCAGCGCGTGGAGGTAGTCGACGAGCTCGTGATAGGCGGTCACCGTCACGTGGAAGTTCGCGAGGGTCGAGGAGAAGACGTGGCGCAGCGTCGATTCGCGGAGGATCACCGCGTCGACCGACACCCCCTCCGGCCCGTTGAGCAGGGCGAGCGCGAGCGGCGAGACCTGCCCCTGCATCTCGAGGCACCCCAGGATATAGGCCCCCCGGTTGCGGTAGAAGCCGCCGGCGACGATCTCGATCCGGTCGAGGCCGGGCACCTGGTCGAGACCGAGCTCGGCATTGATCCGCTGGGCCACGGCCGCGGCATCGCCCGCCCGGTCGCGAAACGGCGCCTCGAGCGCCGGCGCGTCGAGGACCGCCTCGACGGCTTCGGCGGACATGCGGCCATCGGTGGGCCAGAGCCCGATGAGGAAATCGCTGTCGGAGGCCGGCGCGCGACGCTTGGCGAAGTCGTAAGGGATCGGCTCCCAGCGATCCTCGAACACCCAGCGCCGGATCGAGGTGAGATAGGCGAGCGCCAGATCGGCCTCGTAGCGCGCCGCCACCAGCGCGCCGAAGCGCTCCTCGACCAGCGCCCAGAAGCCCCCGGCGGCGTCCGCCTCGCGGATCGCGAGGCCGAGGATCGGCACGGCCTTGCCGATCGAGACCGAGTAGATCGCGATCCGCTCCTGGCTGAGCTGGATCGCGGCCTGCCAGTCGCAGGTCTCGAAGGCGCGCTTGGCGAGCCACGGGATCTGGCGCGAGCGGGCGTAGTAGTCGTCGAAGACGCGCAGGATCACCCGGGCGAGCACATCGGCCCGGGTCGCGGGCGTGCCCGCCGCCTCGAGATCGGCCAGCCCCTCATAGGCGAGGCGCTCGGTCTCGAGCGTGCCGAAATCGCGCTTGTTCGCGGAGCCCCGTGCCGTGTCCATGGCCCGACACTGCTGTCTGGGCGAGCAAGCCGCAAGACGGACGCGCAGCGACTGTCCTCAAGGCTTGACGCTTCGGCGAACGGGTTACCTTTGCATCACCCGTGTGTGTGTGTGCAACTCGCCCACGCGCGCCGCAGAGAGGCACCCGCCACCCAGCACGCCGTCCCACCCGCCGAGCAATCCCTGACAATGACCGACACCGCCCCGACGATCCTCTGGCTGCGCCGCGACCTGCGGCTCGCCGACCATCCGGGCTGGGCCGCCGCGCTCGCGGGCGGGGGGCCGGTGATCCCGGTCTTCGTGCTCGATCCGGCAACCGAAGCGCGCTGGGGCGCCGCGCCGAAATGGCGGCTCGAGCGGTCGCTGGCCGATCACGGGCGGCGCCTTGCCGAGCGCGGATCGCGGCTGGTGCTCCGGCGCGGAGAGGCGCTCGCGACGTTGAGGGCGCTGATCGCCGAGACCGGCGCGACACGGGTGGTCTGGTCGCGCCAGTATGACGGCCCCTCGATCGCGCGCGACCGCGAGGTCAAGGAGGGGCTCAGGCAGACCGGGATCGAGGCGGTGAGCGTCAATGCCTCGCTGCTGTTCGAGCCCTGGACCGTCGAGACCAAGACCGGCGGCTGCTACAAGGTCTACACGCCGTTCTGGAAGGCGCTCCGCACTGCCGAGGTTGCGGAGCCCCTGCCCGAGCCCGGACGCCTCGCCCCGCCCGGGGCCTGGCCCGCCTCCGACCGGCTCGAGGACTGGGGCCTCGGCCGCGCGATGAACCGCGGCGCCGAGATCGTCGCGCGCCATGCCCGCATCGGCGAGGCGGCTGCCCGCGAGCGGCTCGACTGGTTCTGCGGCGAGGCCATGGGCAGCTACAAGGCCGACCGCGACCGGCTCGACCTCGACGCCACCTCAAAGCTCGGCGCGGCACTGGCGACCGGCGAGATCTCGCCGCGGACCCTCTGGCACGCCGGCTGGGGGGCGTTCGAGCGGCAATCGGGCCCGGCCGCCCTCGGCGCCGACTGCTTCGTCTCCGAGGTGGTCTGGCGCGAGTTCGCCTATCACCTCGCCTATCACACGCCCCATATCATCGAGCGCAACTGGCGCGCCGAATGGGACGCCTTTCCCTGGGACGCCGACAGCGCCGCCGCCGAGCGCTGGCGCCGTGGCACCACGGGCATCGAGGCGGTAGATGCGGCGATGCGGGAGATGTACGTCACCGGCACGATGCACAATCGTGCGCGCATGATCGTCGCGAGCTTCCTCACCAAGCACCTGCTCGTGGACTGGCGCGCTGGCGAGGCGTGGTTCCGCGAGCAACTGGTCGACTGGGACCCGGCGTCCAATGCGATGGGCTGGCAATGGTCGGCCGGCACCGGGCCCGACGCGACGCCCTATTTCCGCGTCTTCAACCCAGACACGCAGGCGAACAGGTTCGACCCCGCGCACGCCTATCGCGACCGCTGGATCGCCGAGGGGCGACAGCAGCCGCACCCCGACGCGCTCAGCTATTTCGACGCTGTGCCGCGGTCCTGGGGGCTCTCGCCGGCGGCGCCCTACCCTGAGCCCGTCATCGGGCTCAAGGAAGGCCGCGAGCGCGCGCTCGCCGCCTATCGCCAGCTCCGCGATGCCGCGTGATGCGCAGCCGAACGGGTCCGGCGGCACGTAGATCGCTCACGACACTCAGCACACCAACGGGAAGGTAGAACGGCGGATGAAGATCGCGGTTGTGGGGGCCGGAATATCCGGGCTCGGGGCGGCGCTCGCGCTCAGCGAGATGCATGACGTGCGGCTCTACGAGCAGGCGGGGCGGCTCGGCGGCCATGCCAACACGGTGGAGGCGACCTTCGGCGACGCGGTGCAGCCGGTCGACACCGGCTTCATCGTCTACAACCTGCGCAACTATCCCAATCTCACCGGGCTGTTCGAGCATCTGGACGTGCCGACGAAATGGTCCGACATGTCCTTCGGCTTCTCGCTGGCGGGCGGGGCCTGCGAGTACGCCTGCGACAATCTCGACAAGATCTTCGCCCAGCGCTGGCGCGTGCTCGATCCGCGCTTCCTGCGCGTTGTGCGGGAGATCCTGCGCTTCACCAAGCTCGGGCCGGCGGATCTGGCGGCGGGCCGGCTCGACGGGCGCTCGCTCGGCGACTGGCTAGCGGAGCGGCGCTTCTCCGGCTGGTTCCGCGAGCGCTTCCTGCTGCCGATGGGTGGCGCGATCTGGTCGACCTCGGCGGCCGAGGTGATGCAGTTTCCGGCGGTCAACTTCGTCAACTTCTTCTGCAACCACGACCTGATGACCGGCCTCGACCCGGCGCAGCGCTGGCGCACGGTGGATGGGGGCTCGCGCGAATATGTGCGTCGCGCCCATGAGCGGCTCGGACCCCGGGTGTTCCTCGGGCGCGGCGCCGTGGCGGTCGAGACGGGTGCCGCGCGGCCGGTGGTGCGCTTTGCCGATGGCGGCGAGGAGACGTTCGACCAGGTGGTGCTGGCGGTCCACGGGCCAGAGGCGCGCGCGCTCCTGACCCGCCCCGACGCCCAGCAGGCGGCGGTGCTCGGAGTTTTCCGCACCACGGAAAACCGGGCGGTGCTCCACTCGGACTCACGGTTGATGCCCAAGCGGCGGCGCGTGTGGTCGAGCTGGAACTTCCTCGCCGACCGCGCCGAGACGATGGATGGGAGACCGGCGCAGGTGACCTACTGGATGAACAGGCTGCAATCGATCCCGGAGGACCGGCCGCTCTTCGTGAGCCTTAACCCGCGCGCGGAGATCGACGAGGCGCGCATCCACGGGAGCTTCACCTACGCCCATCCGTTCTACGACCTCGCGGCCTTCGACGCGCAGCGCGAGATCGACAAGATCCAGGGCCGCGGCGGCGTCTGGTATGCCGGCGCCTGGCTCGGCTATGGCTTCCACGAGGACGGGCTGCGCTCGGGGCTGCGCGTCGCCGCGGCGCTCGGGGCGCGGCCCGACTGGGCGGTGGAGACCTGGCGCCCGCTCGCGGTGGCGCATGCAGCCTGAGGAGCATCCCGGGGCCACCCTGACGGAGGCCAACCCGA
>CAYORO010000094.1:0-5907 GCA_964406355.1 uncultured Limibaculum sp. | reverse complement strand
CTGGGGCCGACCCGACTGGGGCCGACCCGACTGGGGCCGACCCGACTGGGGCCGACCCGACTGGGGCCGAGGCCTGCCTATACGCAGGCCATGTGATGCATCACCGGCTCACGCCCTTCGCGCACGGCTTCCGCTACCGGGTCTTCACGCTGCTCCTCGACATCGACCGCATCGAGGAGACCGTGGCGCCCCTGCGGCTCCTGAGCGCCGAGCGCTGGGGCCTCCTCTCCTTTCGCCGGCGCGATCATGGGCCCCGCGACGGCTCACCGCTCCGCCCCTGGGTCGAAGCCCGCCTCGCCGAGCGTGACCTGCCGCGGCCCGAGCGGATCTGGCTCCTCTCCTTCCCGCGGCTCCTCGGCTATGTGTTCAATCCGCTGTCGGTCTATTTCTGCGAGAACGCTGCCGGCCGGCTCGAGAGCGTCGTCTACGAGGTGAAGAACACCTTCGGCGACCAGCATATCTACGCGCTGCCGGCCACGGCGGGGCCGGACGGCACGATCCGTCACGAGACCGACAAGGCGTTCTTCGTCTCGCCCTTCATCGGGATGGCGCAGGCCTATGCCTTTGCCCTGCGCCCGCCGGGAGAGCGGCTCGCGCTCAGGATCCGCCAGCGTGACCGGGCCGAGGGCGCACCCTGGCTGATTGCCACGCAAACAGGCACGCGCCGCCCGCTCACCGACCGCGAGATCCTGCGCCAGTGGCTCCTGCACCCGCTGATGACCCTCAAGGTCATCGTCGCGATCCACTGGCAGGCGCTCCGGCTCTGGCTCAAGGGCGCCAGGTTTCACCCCTATCGTGGCCCCTATCCCGAATGAGGGGGCATGGGCGGTCCTTTGCAGCTTGGGAATTTGGGCTGGCGAGGGGCGCGGGTTTGGGTTTAATTACGTGCGGATGACGGGGGAAAGCTGATGAGCTCGATGGTTCCGAGGGGCCAGCGCAACCTGCCGCGTTGGTTCGAGGCGTTCTTCTCTGTGCTCGGGCGAATCGAGCGGGGACAGATCGACATCGCCCTCCCGGACGGGCGGGTGTTCTCGGCCGTGGGCGATGTCGTGGGGCCGGCGGGCCGCATCGACGTCGTCAATCCCGAGATGTTCGGCCGGATGATCCGCGAGGGCGAACTCGGCTTCGCCGAGATGTATATCGACGGCTGGTGGACGACGCCCGACCTGCAAAGCCTGATGGATGTCATCCTGCTCAACAACGAGGCGATCGCCCGGCCCTTCGCCGGCGCCGCCTTCGTGCGCGCCTATGAGCGGCTGCGGCACTGGCTGCACGGCAACAGCCGGGCCGGGTCGCGACGCAACATCGCCGCCCATTACGACCTCGGCAACGAGTTCTACGCGGCCTGGCTCGACCCGACCATGACCTACTCCTCGGCCTTCTTCGATGGGCGCAACACCCCGCTCGACGAGGCCCAGCGCAACAAGTACCGCGCGATCTGCGACCGGATGGGGCTTCAGCCGGACCAGCACGTGCTGGAGATCGGCTGCGGCTGGGGCGGCTTCGCCGAGTATGCGATCGCGGAACGCGGCGCGCGCGTCACCGGCCTCACCCTCTCGCGCGAGCAGCACGACTATGCGCGGCAGCGTCTCTTCGAGGCGGGGCTCGCGGAACGGGCCGAGATCGTGCTCCGCGATTACCGCGACGAGCGCGGCCGCTATGACGGCGTCGCCTCGATCGAGATGTTCGAGGCGGTGGGCGAGCGCTACTGGCCCACCTTTTTCCGCGAGCTCCACTCCCGGTTGCGCCCCGGCGCCGTCGCCTCGATGCAGGTGATCACCGTGGCGGACCATCTGTTCGCCAGCTACCGTCGCGGAACGGACTTCATCCAGAAACACATTTTTCCCGGCGGTATGCTCCCATCTGCAACGGTTTTCCGCCGTCATGTGGATCGGGTTGGCCTCCACCTTGTGGATTCTATAGAGTTCGGTAGGGACTATTCGATGACTCTCCGGGCGTGGCGGCAGCGATTCAACGACCGGTGGAACGACATTGCCTGTCTGGGGTTTGATTCGCGGTTCCAGAGGATGTGGGACTTCTATCTCGCAAGCTGTGCAGCGTGTTTTCTGGCTGGAACAACGGATGTGATGCAGGTTGCCATGCGGCGCGCGGTCTGAGGGGGCCGAAGAAAGGGGGTGGCGGTGACGAGCTTGACGGAGCCGCAGGCGGACATCTCCCGCTCTGAGGAGGAGGGCGCCCCGATGCTGCTGTTTCGCGTCCTATGCGCCATCTTCGTCGCCTGGGCGGTAAACTGGGCGATGGGTCGGCCTGAGGCCGCGGCAATGCAGCAGGACGTCCCGGAATTCGTCGCCATTGCGCCCTTTGTCGGCGCGCTCGTCGGGTTCGTGAACCTTGCGAAACGTCAGGGCTGGGGCGGCATCGTGGCGGTAGCCAATGGCATCTGGGTCGGTGTGCTGACCATGCTGCTGACCATGCTGATCGTCGCGGGCCTCGCCGCCTTCGGCACCCCTGGCATCGGCGATTTCGACTTCGGCTTCATCCTGGGGCTCTTCTCCGAGTCGATCGTCGAGGTGGTGGACCGGCTCGCCAACCTGCCGCTCGCGATCGTGACGCTCGGGGCCTGCTCGGTGGTCGGGCTGGTCACCGAAATCATCCATTGGGCGCTCGTTCGGCTTCGCCGCCGCCGCGGCGGAAAACAGCGCAACAATCGGCGCATGCAGAAGCCCTCGATGTACTGACCGGCGGCGTCCTGACCGGCAGCGCTTGCCGGCTTGAAGCGCCCCGCTTGCGGGACATTTTCCCGCGCATGCAACAGTCGCTCCGCCACATCGCCTATGCCCTGCCGGCGCTCCCGCTGGCCGCGCTCTATCTGCCGCTCTTCACCTATGTGACGCCGTTCTACGGCGCCGAGCGCGGCGTGGATCTCGGCCTGCTCGGTCTCGCCTGGATCGCGATCCGGCTCTTCGACGCGGTCAGCGATCCGGCGATCGGCTGGCTGTCGGACCACACGCGCGGGCGGTTCGCCCGGCGGATCTGGCTGGTGGCCTCGGTGCCGCTGATCGCCTTCGCCACATGGCAGGCCTTCGTGCCGCCGCCGGATGCGGGCCTCGGCCATGCGGTCTTCTGGCTGTTCCTCGTCACGCTCGGTTGGACGCTGGCGCAGACGCCCTACTACGCCTGGGGCGCGGAGCTCGAGGAAGGCTACCGCGCGCGCACCCGCGTCACGGCCTGGCGCGAGGCCTTCGTGCTGCTCGGGACAGTGGCGGCGACGCTCCTCTATGTGCTCGGCGGCGAGGGGGGCGAAGGTCTGCAGGCCGTCGCGCTCGCAGTCGGCGTGGCGCTGCCGATCACGGTGCTCGTCGCGGTCTCGGTCACCGGGGAGCCGCGCCGGAGCCGGCCCAAGATCGGATTTCGTGAGGGCGCCCGGGCGATCGCCGAGAACGCCCCCTTTCGCCGCCTGATCATCGCCTGGTTCGTCAACGGCGCGGCCAACGGGTTGCCGGCGACGCTGTTCCTCTTTTTCGTCGACCACCGGCTGGCGGCGCCCGAGGCGACGGGGCCGCTGTTCCTGATCTATTTCGTCTCGGCGGTGGCTGGCATCCCGCTCTGGACCTGGGCGGCGGGGCGCGCCTCAAAGCACCGCGCCTGGGCCGTCGCGATGATCTATGCCTGTGCGATCTTTGCCGGCGCCCTGCTGCTCGGCCCCGGCGATGTGGTGGCCTTCGGGGTGATCTGCGTGCTCACGGGCCTCGCGCTCGGCGCCGATCTCGCCCTGCCGCCGGCAATCCAGGCGGATGTGGTCGAGACCGACACGCTGCGCACGGGCGAGGCCCGCGCCGGGGTCTTCTTCGCGCTCTGGCAGGTGGCGACAAAGGCCGCGATCGCGCTCTCCTCGGGGATCGCGCTGGTGATCCTCGACGCCTCCGGCTTCGACCCGCAGGCCACCGAGAACGATCCGGCGGCCCTCACCACGCTGGCCGTCCTCTATGCGGGCGCGCCGATCCTGCTGAAGCTCGGTGCCGTCTGGCTGATCTGGGACTTCCCGCTCGACCGCGAGGCGCTGGAGCGGCTGCGCGCGGCGGAGGCCGCTGCCTGAGCGCGGCCATGGCCATCACTCGACCAGCTCGCCGCGAAGCCTGACGGCCAGGCTCCCCGAGGCGTCCCGCAGCCTCGCGAGAAGCTGACGCGTAGGCGCGTCGATCACGACGCAGCGCGCCTCGAGATGCGCGGCGATCGCCGTCTCGATATTGGCAAAGGTGAGGAAGGCAGTCTGGAGCATCTGGTGGTTGCGCTGCTCAGCGGTCATCGGCATGGGCCCCTTGTTCGCGTGAAGGGCCTTCTTCTGAAGGCGGTCTTGACAGGTCCAGCGTCAATTTCACCTGACAATGGTTTCGGTCAGGTTTCCGCATCTGACCCCCCAGGGAGGGCGTCAACCGGCGAAGGCGATCAGCAGGTCCTTGCTGTCCACCTGAGTGCCGGCGGGGGTCACCACCCGCTCGACGAGCCCTGCCCGCTCGGCCGTGATCGAGGTCTCCATCTTCATAGCCTCGAGCGTCAGCAGCACATCGCCCGACTGCACCCGCTGGCCCGGCGCGACCGCCACCGAGCCGATCACGCCCGGCATCGGTGCCGCGACATGGAGGGGATTGCCGGGCTCCGCCTTCTCGGCCCGCTGGGCGGTGGCGGCAAAGCGCTTGTCGGCCACGCGGATCGTGCGCGGCTGGCCGTTGAGCTCGAAGAAGAGCCGCGCCTCGCCGGCCTCGTCGGCCTCGGCAACGGCCAGCAGGCGGATCAGCAGCGTGACGCCGGGGCGGAGATCGACCGAGATCTCCTCGCCCACCCCCATGCCGTAGAAGAAGGTCGGCGTCGGCAGCACCCGGACCGGCCCGTGGTCGCGCCGGTGGCCCATATAGTCGAGATAGACCTTTGGGTAGATCAGATACGAGGCGAGGTCCTCGTCATCGACCTTGATGCCCGGCATCAGCGCCTCGGCCTCGGCGCGGGCTGCCTCGAGATCAACCGGGGGCAACAGGCTGCCGGGGCGGACACCGAGAGGCTCACCGCCCTTGAGCACCTTCCGCTGCAGCGCCTCCGGAAAGCCGCCCGGCGGCTGGCCCACCTCGCCCTTGAAGAAGGTGACGACCGAGTCGGGGAACGCCACCTCGTGCTCGGCGTCGAGCACCTGCTCGGCCGACAGCCCGGTGGAGACCATGGTCAGCGCCATGTCGCCCACGGTCTTGGCGATCGGGGTCACCTTGATCACGTCGCCGAACAGGCGGTTCACCTCCGCATAGGCGCGCGCGATCTCGGGCCAGCGCTCCTCGAGCCCCATCGAGCGGGCCTGGGCGCGGAGATTGGTCACCTGCCCGCCCGGCATCTCGTGCGAATAGACCTCTGAGGTGCCCGAGCGCATGTCGGATTCGAACCCCGCATAGAGCGTGCGCACCCCCTCCCAGTAGCGTGCAATCTCGGCGATCGCCGTCGCGTCGAGGCCGGTGTCGCGGGGCCCATGGCGGAGCGCGGCGGCAATCGAGCCCAAGGGCGCCTGTGAGGTGAGCGAGGCGAGCCCGTCCATCGCGCAGTCGACCGCATCCGCACCCGCCTCGGCGGCTGCGAGCACCGAGGCGGCCGAGATCCCGCTGGTGTCGTGGGTGTGGAAATGGATCGGCAGCCCGGTCTCCTGCTTGAGCGCGCGCACCAAGAGCGTCGCGGCCGCCGGCTTCACCAGCCCGCCCATATCCTTGATGCAGAGGATATGCGCGCCGGCATCGGCGAGCTCGCGGCCGAGGCCCACATAATAGGCGAGCGCGTATTTCTCCCGAGCTGGGTCGTGGATGTCGCCGGTGTAGCAGATCGCCGCCTCGCAGATCCGGCCGGTGTCGCGCGTCACATCCATCGCGAGGCGCATGTTCTCGACCCAGTTGAGCGGGTCGAAGATGCGGAAGA
>CAYORO010000093.1:0-12290 GCA_964406355.1 uncultured Limibaculum sp. | reverse complement strand
CCGACGCCGATAAGCGGCCCTTGCGTGATCGTGTCATACTCGAAGAACGACGGGGTGCCGCGACGGCCCGAGTCAAAATCGACACTGAGCGCGCGGTACATCAGAAACACCGAGGTGTTCTCCCAGCCGTCATAGGCGATGCCGCCCATCACGTTCCAGGTAAACTCCGAGGCCCCGCCAATTCCGAAGCCGCCGATATCGCCCTGCGCTTGCAGCCGCCATGCCGGTGCGACCCGCTGTTGCACCCTGAGGCCGATGACCGGGTCCGCCCAGGTATCGCCGTTGTTGAAGCGCACCCGCGCGCCGCCGACCCGCAGAGCGGTCTCGGTATCGATATGCCAGATCCGCGCGCCCGCAAACGCGTCGAGCTTCGTGGCGTCGAGGTCGACCCGATAGGTGCCGTAGAGCTCGAAGATCCCTTGGAAAATGTCGAGATCGACGCCGCCGGCCCCGTCGAGCAGCGACGCGTCATCGCCGAGGAACATGAAGGCGGTGTCGAACATCACGCCGAAGCCGCTTCGATGGCGCGCCTCTGCATGCAGCATCCCGCCGAATTGCAGCGTGGAGAAAACGCCGCCCGGGTCGACCGAAATCTCGCCCTCCACGCGTCCGAGGGACGTTTCACCGTCGATTGAGGGCAGGAGTAGATAGGGCACGACCACGAAATCCCAGCCCTCGACCAGCCCGTCACCGCGATCCGCACCGACGCTTTCGCTCTCCTGTGCCGCACTTTGCAGCGGCAGGGCCAACCCCATGATCAAGGTCACGGAAGCAGCAATCCTTCGCATTTCGGTCTCCCCCAAAACCATGCTTCCGACCGGACCTTCGCTCGGCGCCCCGTCATGAAAATGCTATTTTTGCGGAGTTGCAATTCGTTTTCTTGCGTGAGACCAGTATTGGAGAAAACTGGGGGAGAACGATATGAATTTGATATGCATGACGCTTCGGCGCCTGTGGCAGGCAATGATCGTCGCACTGTTCGCTGCGGTGGCCAGCACGGCTGCGGCCCAGCAGAAGCCGAACATCCTCGTCGTCTGGGGCGACGATATCGGGCAATCCAACATCTCGGCCTACACGATGGGTCTGGTTGGCTATCGCACGCCGAACATCGATCGGATCGCGCAGGAAGGCATGATCTTCACCGACTACTATGGTGAGCAGTCCTGCACCGCGGGCCGGTCGAGCTTCATCATGGGCCAGAGCGTGTTCCGCACCGGGCTCTCGAAGGTGGGTCTACCCGGCGCTGATCTCGGCATGCAGATCGAGGACCCGACCATCGCCGGCCTCCTCAAGGCCGAGGGCTACGTCACCGGTCAGTTCGGCAAGAACCACCTTGGCGACAAGGACGAGCATCTGCCGACGAACCACGGCTTTGATGCGTTCTATGGAAATCTCTATCACCTCAATGCCGAGGAAGAGCCGGAGAACGAAGACTATCCGGCCGATCTCGTCCTTGCGGACGGCCGTACCTTCCAGGAGGCCTACGGGCCCCGTGGCGTGATCGACTCGACCGCGGTCTACAGTGCCGATGGCATCACCCAAGAGATCGAGGACACCGGCCCGCTCACCAAAGAGCGCATGGAGACCGTTGACGACGACACCTCGGACCGCGCCATCGCTTTCATCCGTGAGGCGCATGAATCCGGCACGCCCTGGTTCGTCTGGTGGAGCGGCACCCGCATGCACTTCCGCACCCACGTGAAAGACGAGCTGCGCGGCATCTCCGGCCAGGACGAGTATGCCGACGGCATGGTCGAACACGACATGCATATCGGCAAGTTCCTCGACCTCCTCGACGAGCTCGGCATTGCCGACAACACCATCGTCTTCTACTCGACCGACAACGGCCCCCACATGAACACCTGGCCCGACGCGGCGATGACGCCGTTCTTCGGTGAGAAAAACACCAACTGGGAGGGCGGCTGGCGCGTGCCCGCCATGGTGCGCTGGCCGGGCCAGATCGAGGCCGGCGCGGTGAGCAACGAGATCGTCCACCACATGGACTGGCTGCCCACCTTCCTTGCCATCGCGGGCCGTGACGACATCAAGGACGCGTTGATCGAAGGCGGTGTCGAGGCCATCGGGCGCGAGTACAAGGTGCATCTCGACGGCTACAATATCCTGCCGATGCTGACCGGCGAGGCCGAGGAGAGCCCGCGCAAAGAGATCTTCTACTTCACCGACGATGGCGATCTCTCGGCACTGCGCTGGGAAGACTGGAAGCTGATCTTCATGGAGCAGCGCCAGTACACGACCCTCGCCGCCTGGTCCAACCCGTTCACGCCGCTGCGCATACCGCTGATCTTCAACCTGCGCCGCGACCCCTATGAGCGGGCCTACCGGACGTCGAACACCTATTACGACTGGCTGCTCGACCGGGCCTATTTCCTGGTGCCGGCCCAGCAATATGTCGCGCGCTTCCTCGCCACCTTCCAGCAGTTCCCGCCGCGCCAGAAGGCGGCCTCCTTCAGCCTCGACGAGGTGATGGAGAAGCTCTCGAGCCCCGGCGCTCGCTGAGCACGACACGCCACCGTCCGCCTCACGCGGGCGGTGGCCCCACTCCAAGGAGGCGACCCGATGCGACTTCCCCTGCTCACCGCCCTCGCCTGTGTTCTCTGCGTCGGCGCCCAGGCCGATCCGCTGCCGAGCTGGAATGACACCGAGGCCAAGACGCGGATCATCGGGTTCGTGGAGGAGGTCACCGACCCCGCCTCCGCCGACTATGTCACGCCCTCCGATCGGATCGCGGTCTTCGACAATGACGGAACGCTCTGGGCCGAGCAGCCGGTCTACTTCCAGTTTCTCTTCGCGCTCGACCGGCTGAAGGAGATGGCCGAGGCGGATCCGACAGTCCTGACCTCCGATGTCCTCAAGGCCGCCGCCGCCGGCGATCTGGACACCGTCTCCGCCGCCGGGACAGAGGGCCTCCTCGAGATCGTCGCGGTGACGCATTCGGGCCTCTCGGTCGCGGACTTCATCGCCGAGGTGCAGGCCTGGCTCGAGACGGCGCACCACCCGGAGACGGGCCGGCGCTATGACGCGATGATCTACCAGCCGATGCTCGAGCTGCTGCGGTACCTCCGCGACGAGGACTTCACGACCTTTATCGTCTCGGGCGGTGGCGTGCACTTCCTGCGCGCCTTCGCCGAGACCGCCTACAACATCCCGCCCGAGCAAGTGATCGGCAGCGCGCTCAAGACGCGCTACAGCGCCGATGGCGGCACGCCGCAGATCCTGAAGGACCCGGACGTCTTCTTCATCGACGACAAGGGTGGGAAGCCGGTGGCGATCGACCTCCGGATCGGCAAGCGGCCGGTCTTCGCAGCCGGCAACTCAGACGGCGATTTCGAGATGCTGGAATGGACGAGCGCGGGCGACGGCGCGCGCCTGGCGCTGGTCGTCCATCACACCGATGCCGAGCGCGAATGGGCCTATGACCGCGACAGCCATGTCGGCCGGCTCGAGCGCGGTCTCGACGAGGCTGCGGCACGGGGCTGGCTGCTGGTCGATATGCGCGAGGACTGGAGCCGGGTCTGGCCCGACTGATCCCGAGAGCCTGCTCGGCTCTGCTC
Source organism: uncultured Limibaculum sp. (assembly GCA_964406355.1). Lineage (GTDB taxonomy): Bacteria > Pseudomonadota > Alphaproteobacteria > Rhodobacterales > Rhodobacteraceae > Thermohalobaculum. The sequence goes on along the minus strand of CAYORO010000093.1, from coordinate 8,718 downwards.
GCAGCGCTCGTCTCGCCCGTCGCCTGGGCCGGCTGCCTCGAGCCGTCAGGCACCCGGCTACGGTCTCCCCGACATGGCCGGCAATGTCGGAGAACATGCGCGCGATGCCCGGGACCCGCGGCCCGAGCTCATCGCCAGTCGAGATTGATCCGGGGGCGTGCAATGCCGCGCACCCGCTCCCTGAGGGCGCGGAGCTTGGGCCGCAGATCGGGCATCAGAATCTCGTGGGTCTCGGCAAAGATCGTCTCGATCCAGTCCGCCTCCTCCGAGCCGAGCAGCCGCTCGAGCACGGCGACCTCGGCGCCCTCGATGTCCATCTTGAGGAGCGCCACCGGGCGCCCGATCTCGCGAAGGAGCGTGAGGATGTCGAGCGCGGGCACCTCGACGCCCGCCTGCCCGTCCGCGCCGCGCGGATGGCCGAGCACGCTCGACCCGATCGAGCGCGATGCGGGATCCGCCTGGAAGTCCGGCGCGCGCGAAAGCTGCAGCGTCCCGTCTGCGTCCCAGACCGCGGCGTGGCGCAGATGGACCGACCGGACCCCGGCGAAGCGCTCCGAGAGCTGCGCGAAGGCCCAAGGGTCGGCCTCGACGGCATAGACCTCGGCACCCGCCTCCACCATCTGCGCGGTGACATCGCCGATATTCGCACCGAGATCGACACAGACCGCGCCCTCGGGCAACGCCGCCAGCACAGCGTGGAACTCGGCCACCGCCTCGCCGATCCTGGTGCCCCGTCGCCGCCGGTGGTAGCGCCGCGCGAACACCTCGCCGCTCGCGCCCGGCAACCCGGAGAGCGCCCAGAGGAGCGCAAGCTTGGCGCGGTGGACGGGGCCGTGATGCGCCGTCTCGCCGTGCTCTCCACCCTCGCCTGCCATCCCTCGCTCCGTCATGGGGTCGTCATGGGGTCGTCATGCGGACGCACGCCGCCGTCGGCGCGCGCGCTCGATCCGCCGGCTGAGCCGCAGCAGCAGCATGCGCGCCGGGCGCAGCACGCGAAAGATGCCGAAGAACAACAGCGTCGTCGGTGTCGCGACCACCCGCGTGCCGAGGCGTCCGTCATAGGCCGCCTCGATCGCCGCGACCGAGGCGTGCCAGGCCGCGCTCCTCTGGCCCCCGCTCAGATGCCGGACATGCCAGTCGACGACATAGGCCGCGCGCCCCGCCAGCCCCGCCTGCAGACAGAGATCGGTGCCGTAGAAATGGAACCCTTCGAGGCCGGGCGAGGGGCGGACAGGCGCCGCGAGGCTGAGGATCAGCAGGTTTTCGTCGAGCGTCTCGACCTTGGCGGGAAAGGGGCCCAGACGCTGGTCCTCACCCCACGGGTCGCTGATCCGCATCACCGGGCGCGCGACGCCCCTATAGCCCGCATTCCCCGCGAGCGCCCAGCCGGGATCGAGGCGCGAGAGCGCGGCCAGCGCGGCCTCGAGGCGCTCCACGGGGTCGATCGCGCGCACGTCCTGGTGGGCGAAGACGAGATAGCCGCCGCGCGCCTCATCGATGAAGGCGGCGATCCCAGAATAGCCGTCGAAGTGGTTCTGACCGAAATTCCGCGCGATCAGGATCCGCGTGTCGTCGCTGCCGAACCCCGCGGCGCGAAAACTCTCCAGCATCTCCGCGAGCTGGGCGGGATCGGTCGCCAGCACCGCCAGCGTGCGGGCCGCGGGGCCGGTGCTGTCGCGGATCTCGAGGGGGCCGTCTTCGGTGCGAGGACACACGGCCGGGTCCGTCATGGCGCGCTCCCGGTTGCTGCGGTCTATGCGGGCTCGCGGATCTGCGTGTCGCGGGTGAGCAGGCGATACCGCTCGGAGAGCTGCTCGGGCGGCGCCGCGAGCAAATCGCCGAGCCGCGCGAAGCCCACCATCGCGCCGAGGAGCCGCGCCCGGCCGAACGGCTTCAGCGCCGCCAGCGTGTAGGCCACGAGCCGTCCCAGACAGTAGACCCGGAGCCGCAAGACCTCGCGCCACGGCTCGCCGAAGACGCGCGGGTTCGCCCGCACATGCTTCATCGCGACATAGCCGCAGTTGAGGATCGCCCAGAGCCCGATCGTGCGGCCCGCACCGCGCGGCCCCGGCACCCGGTGGTGATGGATCAGCGCCCGGTGGGCCGCGATCACCAGCCCGTGGCGCATCGCCGAGAACGAGGCGTCGATGTCCTCGAACCAGCAATAGCGGTCAAACGTCTCGTCGAAGCCGCCGGCGATCGCGTTGCGGCGAAACGACATCCGGAAGCCGGTCATGTAGGGCACCGTCACACAGTCGCTCTCGCCGAGCCAGGGCGGCGCTCGGTGCCGCGCGTTCAACCGCGTGCCGATCGTGAGGAACGGGTTGAGCAGGCGCCCGGTCTCGACAATGCGGTGGCGGAGGCGAATGCCCAACCGCTCCGAGCCGGGCGGCGTCGGCACCGCCTCGCCCTCGACCTCGGTCGGAGGGGTGAGCGCCGGCGCCGCGCAGACCGCGGCCACGATCCCCTCGGCGTCGCGCTCATAGGCCGCCATGATCTCGGCCGCGGCCTCCGCATAGAGAAGCGAGTCGTCGTCGGGGAAGATCACGACCTCGGCGGCGCTGCGCGCGAGGCCGATATTGCGCTGTCGGGTCATGCCGGGGGGCGAGGGCACGTGCTCGACCGGCGTCGGGCTGCCGGCCGCAATGCGCTCGAGAAGCTCGGCCACCGGTCCGGGGTCGTCGGAACCATCAACCACGATCACCCGCTCGGGAAGACGGGTCTGCGCAAGGATCAGCGGCAACGACAGCGCCAGCATGTCGGGACGGTTGCGGGTGACGATGACCACGTCGTAGCTCAGCACGTCCCAGGTCGTCCCTTGCCGCCGTGGCGCATCCAAGCGGCTGCATAGCGGTCGCGTTCCGGCGTCGTCAACAACGCAAGGGACCAGTGCCCGGATCCTGGGCTCAGCCAGCTCCGCGCAGGTCGGCGTGACGGCCGTCACTTGACCGGGCGGGCAGCGCCGCCCGACTGTTGCAAGCACCGCCCACGCCATTTTTCACGCCGTTTGAAATCCGAGCCAAAGATTGAGGAGCGAGTTATGCGCAAAGCCCGTAAGCTCATGGCCCGCCTCGCCGCCCTGGCCGCCGTCGCCGTCGGTGCGGCGATCTTGCTCGTGGCCTGCGGGGCGCTCGGCCCGGCCGTCGAATATGTCGCCGAGAACCGGTTGCTGAGAGAGGCCTTTCCGGGATGCGGCGATGCCGAGACGCCGGAAGCCCTCTGCGAGAGCGCCGATGCCGCCTTCGTGGTCGATCTCCACTCCGACAGCTTGATGTGGGGCCGCGATATGCGCACCCGCTGGAGCTACGGCCACACCGATTTCGAGCGCCTCGGGCTCGGCGGGACCGACATCCAGATCTTCGGCGTCCCGACGCACACGCCAATCCCGATGTCCCTGCCGGGGGATCGGAAATGCGCCTCGCGCGACGCGCTCGACACGAGCGACCTCGTCACCCTCTTCAACGCGACGCTGCGGACGGGCGCCTACGACCCGCGCGGGCGGGCCTATCTCCAGGCCGCGCGCTTCCAGAAATGGACGGCCTCGCCCGAGCCGCATGTGGTGCGCCCGATCTACACCCGCGCGGATCTCGGCGTCGATGCACGCGGGCGCCCGACCGAGGAGAGGGCGGGCCTGCGGGTGATGCTCTCGGTCGAGGGGATCCACTGGCTCGAGGCGGATGACGAGGAAGACGCGGTGCGCGACGAGATCCGCCGCCTCTGGGGCGCGGGTTACCGGATGATGGCGCTCACCCACCGCTTCACCAACGGGCTCGGCGCGGGCTCGGAGGACTGCGCGCTGCTCGAGGAGGGGAGCGACCCGGGCCTGACCGATGCCGGCAAGGCCGCGATCGAGGCGATGATCGAGCGGGGCGTGATGATCGACCTCGCCCATGCCTCGAATGCAACGATCAAGGGCGTCACCGATAGGCTGGCCGAGATCGCGCCCGAGGCGCGGCCCGCACTCTTCATGAGCCATGGCGGGATCGCGGCCGCCTGCCCGAAGGAGGAATACCGGGACCGCAACCTCTCGCCCGAGGCGGTCCGGCAGATCGTCGCGGCGGGAGGAGTGATCGGCATCGGCTACTGGCCCCAGGCGCTCTGCTATGACTGGAACCCGTCCGCGACCCTCGCCGAGCGGGAAAAGATCGTCTTCGACGCGGCGGCCCGGCATTTTCTCGCGGTGGTCGATGCGGTGGAGACCGCGCCGGCCTCGTATTGGCAGACCTTCGGCCATGCCGATGGCGCAGCGCCCGATCCGCTCGACCACATCGCGCTGGGGTCCGACTTCGACGGGGCGGTGCAGGTGCCGGGCGACGCGACTGCCGTGGTCCCCCGGTTCGCCCGCTATCTGGGGGCCTTCTCCTGCGACGACGCATTCCGATCAACGCTCCCGCCCGGGTTTCGCGACCGCTGCCCCCTCGACGCGACCCCCTTCGCCGGCGCCGAGGCCCGCATCCTCGGAGAGAACGCGGCACGCGCGCTCTATCGCGGCCTGCCCGACTGACGCCCCGCCGATGGACGCCCCCCCGACTGACGTCCCGCCGATGGACGCCCCCCCGATGGACGCCCCGGGGCCGGGCTGCTAGGCCAGCGCGGGGCCATCCGGGCCCGCCATCGGAGGGTGCCATGCTGCGCAGGATCGGGCTCGTTGCCGCGCTGGCGGTGCTGGCAAGCCTCGCGCTCCGGGTGCTCGTCGCGGCCGAGGACGCGCCCGCGCTGCCGGAGCCCGACCGGAGCTGGCGTCGCGCCGTCCTCGCGAGCGGCCCGGGCTGGCCGGATCTCTCCCACCTCAACCACCGCCCCGCCGGCCGGCTCGGCCGGGTCCGCGCCGAGGGCGAGCGGCTGGTCTTCGGCGACGGCTCGGAGGCCCGCTTCTGGGGCGCCAACATCCAGGCCTGGGCGCTCTTCCGCACCGAGCCCGCCGAGATGCGCCGCCATGCCAGGCGCCTTGCGAGCCTCGGCTTCAACCTCGTGCGGATCCACCACCACGACTCCCCCTGGGTCCGGCCAAATGTCTTCGGCGATCGTGCCCCGCGGACCACCGAGCTCCATGCCCCGTCGATGGCCCGGCTCGACCGCTGGATCGCCGCGCTGAAGGCCGAGGGGATCTATGTCTGGCTCGACCTCCATGTCGGCCGGCATCTCACCGCGCAGGACGGGATCGCCGACTTCGCCGAGATCGCGGACGGCGAGCCGAGCGTCGATCTGCGCGGCTACAACTTCGTCAATGCCTCGATCGAGGCGGCGATGGCCGCGCTCGCCGAGGCCTATCTCGGCCATGTGAATGCCGAGACCGGGCTCGCCTACAAGGACGACCCGGCGATCCTCGCGGTGCTGGTGACCAACGAGAACGACGCCACCCACCATTTCGGCAACCGCCTGTTGCCGGACAAGGGCGTGCCCGCGCACAGCGCCCGCTACATGGCGCTGGCCGAGGCGTTCGCCGAGCGCACGGGCCTCGATCGCGACCAGACCTGGCGGTCCTGGACGCATGGGCCGTCGAAGCTCTTCCTCAACGATCTCGAGCACCGCTTCGGGGCGGCGATGGTCGCCCGGCTGCGCGAGATCGGCTATCCGGGGCTGGTGGCCTCGGGCCAGACCTGGGGCGGCATGACGCTCGCCGGCCTGCCCTCTCTGATCGCGGGCGACCTGATCGACGTCCACAGCTACGGCCAGCCCTTCGAGCTCGGCCGCGACCCGCGCGAGGCGGCGGGGATGCTCGACTGGATCGCCGCGGCGCAGGTTGCCGGGCTGCCGCTCACCGTCTCGGAGTGGAACCTCTCGCCCTTTCCGGCGGCCGACCGCGCGATCGCGCCGCTGCGCCTCGCCGCGACCGCGAGCCTCCAGGGCTGGGACGCGATGATGGTCTACGGCTATGCGCAGAGCAGCCTCTCGGGCCGCCCGCGCACCGGCAACTGGCACATCGCCACCGACCCGGCGATGCTCGCGACGATGCCGGCCGCGGCGCTCCTGTTCCGCCAGGCACATGTGGCGCCGGCAGAGCAAACCTACGCGCTCGCGCCGCCCGCAGAGGCGTTCTTCGGCGAGCCGATCTCGCCGGGCACCTCGGCCGCGATCCGGACCCTGACCGAGCAGAGCCGCCTCGTCGTCGCGCTGCCCGAGACCCCGGCGCTGCCCTGGCTCCGGCCCGAGCCGCTGCCCGAGGGGGCGATCCGCGTTGCGGACCCTGTGCGGAGCTTTCTCGGCCGCGGCGCCGGGGTCATCCGCTCCGACACGGGCGAGATTGCCCGCGATGTCGAGGCCGGCATCCTCACGGTCGACACGCCCCGGTCCCAGGCCGTCGCCGGGATGATCGGCGGGGAGCGCCTCGCCCTCGCGGATCTCGAGGTCGCGGTCGACACCCCGCTCGCCGTCGTTGCGGTCACGAGCCTCGACGGGCAGCCGATCCGCGGCTCGGAGCGGCTGCTGGTGACGGTCGCGGCACGGTCCGTGCCGCTCGAGGAGGATGCACCGCCCTACCTCACCGAGCCGGTCACGGGGCGCCTGCGCATCCGCGCGCCTGCGGGGCTGCAGCTCGCAAGGCTCAGCGACGGCGAGGCGCGCCCCCTCCCCCACCGCGCGGCGAATGGCTGGCACGTGATCGACCTCTCGGTCGCACCCGGAGTGCAGTGGCTCCTGCTCTCGCGCGGGCGCTGAGCCGCTCAGAGGAAGTCGGCCGCGAACTTCAAGAGCTGGGCGATCACGCCGGGGCTGATCAGGTCCTCGGAGTGGTCGATCCCCCAGAGCAGCGCATAGGCCGGCAACAGCACCGCCCCCAGGAGCCTGATCGGCCGGCCGGCCAGCAGGCCGGTCGCCTCGGGGGGCAGCCCGCGTTCCTCCCGGACATAGAGCGCGATGAGCAGGATCGCCGCCGAGGCCGCATGGATGTAGACGAAGCGCCCCCAATCCACGGCCACCACGAAGAGCGGCAGGCTCGCCACCCCGGAGAGCACCGCAAGCCCCGCGAGCCGCAGGAGCGCCCGGGCAAGCCGCCGGTCGCGCATCGCCGCGGTGCCGAGGACGGCGAGGACCGGCAGGAACCCGAGGCCGATCAGCAGCGCCAGCGGCGGCAGCGAGCGCGCCATCGCCATCAGCCGCGCGCGCATCAGCTCCATCCCCGCCTCGGGGCCGAGGGAGAGCCAGAGGATTGCACCGTCGCTCAAGCAGTCGGGCGCGGTGGGCATCCGCCAGGCCGCCTGCTCGACCGCGGCGCAAAGGAGCACGACCTCGGCCGCCTCGAGCCGGGCGAACGCCGCCGCCAGACCGACCGCTGCGGCCGAGACCGCCAGGAGCCCGAGGAGGAGGAGGATCCGCCCCGCAGTCCGCCGAACCTCGACCGCGACCCAGAGGAGGTAGGGGATCCAGGCGGCCAGCATCTCGTGGCTCAGCACCAGGAGCGGCATCACGGCGAGCGCGACCGCCAGCGCGCGAAAGCGGCGACGATCGGCGGCCTCCCGCGCCTCGCCCGGGCGGTCGACCGACGCCGCCGCGAGCCAGGCCAGCAGTGCGAGGAACAGGATCTCCTTGCGCAGGCTCCCGATCACATCCGCCAGCGGATAGGCGAAGAGCGCCGGCGACACGAGCAGGAGGGCGAGCGGCGCATAGTCCCGCACACCCCGCGTGAGCCGCCAGGCCGCGCCGAGGAACAGGGCATAGGCGCCCATATGGCAGAGAAAGACGAAGGCGTTGAGCGGCAGCCCGGTCAGCCCGTGGAGCCAGAGGCCCACCTGCCCCGTCAGCCCGCGGCGAACGACCCCTGCCTCGTAGCTGATCGTCCAGTCGAGAAAGCTCCAGAGCGTTGGCCGCAGTGTCGTCTCGACCAGCGAGATCAGCCCGACGAGGACGAACACCCCGACCAGGACGGCACCAAACACGCGCCTGGCGCGGACCGTCTCGATCGCAGGCGTGGCGGGCTGCATGGGCGTGCTCCGGGTCAGGCGAGGCCGGCGAGGCTCCGCCCGATCATAAAGACCGCAGCCCCCGCGAGGCCGATGAAAAACACGCGCCGGAAGCCGTCCTCCGAGATCCGGTGGCGGAGCCGTCGCCCGAGGAAGAGCCCCGCGAAGGTCGGCGCCACGGCCCCGAGCGAGACCAGCGCCAGCGGTCCCGAGACCACGCCGTAGCCGCCGAGCGCCACCGCAAGGCCGGCGCTGATGGTGATGAAGGTGATCCCGAGCGCCTGCACCAGCCGGTCGCGCGGCAGGCCGAGCGCCTGGAGATAGAGGATACCGGGCACGATGTAGATCCCCGTCATGCCAAACATCACGCCCCCGAGCCCGCCGGCCGCCGGACCCATCCAGCGCTCGCGCCGCCCGGGCGGAGGGAGCTGCGGGGTGGCGAGCGACACCGCCGCATAGATCAGCAGGAGCACTCCGAGCAGCGCCTCGAGCAGGCGGGTGTCTCCGCCCGCCAGCACGCGCGCGCCGAGCGCGAGCCCGCCGAGCGCCGCGAGCAGGAACGGCCAGAGCCGCGCCACCAGGGGCCGGAAGGCGGGGCCCGACAGCGCCTGCCACAGATTGCTCGCAATTGCCGGCGCGAGGAAGATCGCCAGCGTCCTCGGCAGCCCGATCAGCGGCGCGAGGATCGCGATCACCACCACCGGAAGGCCAAGGCCGATCGCGCCCTTGACCAGCCCGCCGAACAGGAAGGTGACCGCGACGACCGCCAGAAGCCCCGCATCGAGCGCCGCCGCCGTGGCCCCGATCTCGGCCCCGATCT
>CAYORO010000092.1:0-12340 GCA_964406355.1 uncultured Limibaculum sp. | reverse complement strand
TCGGCAGCTCGTTGAACACCCGGTTGAGGTCGAAGCCGAGCGAGTTGACGATCGGCCCCAGCGCATGGCGCGCCGGGTAGCGCCAGAGCAGCTTGCCACCCTCGAGGCCGCGCGCCCGCGCCGCGGTGACGTAGAGCTTGCCGTATTCGTCCGACATCAGCGCCCGCACGGTCTGCAGCGCGAAGGCCGTGGCCGACCAGCCGAGGATGAAGATCGGCAGCCAGGCGCGGGAGAGAAAATCGAGGAGCTTGTCGAAATCCCACGGCGCGTCGCGATACTCGCGCGAGAAGAGGCCGGTCATGCTGTCGCCGAAGAGCACCGTCGCGGTCAGCATCACGATCAGCGCCAGCAGGAAGTTGGGCATCGCGAGGCCCAGATAGCTGACGAAGCGCAGCGAGTTGTTGAGCACCGGGCTCTTGGTCGTCGCGGCGATGATCCCCACCGGCACGGCGATCAGATAGGCGAGCACGAGCGCCGCGAAGCAGATCCCCATGGAGATCAGGAACTTGTCCTTCAAGAGGTCGTTGACCGGCGCGCGCAGGATGCAGCTCTCGCCGAAATCGCCATGCAGGAAGACGTTGCCGATCCAGCCGCCCCAGCGCTCAAGGAAGGGCCGGTCGAGCCCGAGGCGCACCCGCTCGGCCTGGATGTCAGCCTCGGTGATTTGCGAGCCTTGCGTGTTCTTGTAGGCGACGTAGCGCTCGGCACAGTCGGCCGGCACCAGCTCCATCAGGGTGAACACCAGGAGCGACACCAGCAGCAGCGTGACGACCGCCATCGCCGCCCGTGTCAGGGTGAAGCCGACGAACTGGAGCATCGTCCCTCCCCGTTGCCCTCGGTCTCAGCCTGGACCATCCCAAGCCGAAACGGAAGAGGGCCGGACCTCGGCCCGGCCCCCCTTGGCCCGTCGGATCAGTTGTCCGAGGTGAGGAACCACTGCGGGCCGCGATAGGGGTAGGTCCGGTAGTACTCGTAGGACCAGGTCTGGAACTCGGGCACGTTCTTCAGCGTGTTATGCACGTAGATCGGCGCCGGGGCCTGCACGGTGCCGATGAACAGCATCTCGTCGACCATTTTGCCAGCCAGTTTCGCGCCGAGTTCGGCCTGCGCAGCCGAGCCGATCTCGGCCGACTGGAACGCGATCACGTCCTCGCGCATCTGGGCCACCCAAGCCGGCGGCTCAACTCCGTCGGTGCCACCGCTCTCGACATAGTTGGCCCAGAGCATCGCCGTGCGCAGGTCGAAGTAGCCGTCAAAGGGCGGAACCCAGTAGGACGCATCGCCGAGGTGCAGCGCCAGCGGCTGGCCCTTCAGCCACATGCCCACATCGAGCTGGTTGGCCGACTGCGCCGAGCGGTACTCGTCGGGCGTGACCTCCTTCACCGTGGTCTGGACGCCGACATCCGCCCAGTTCTGCCCGACGAGCTCGACCAGCTCACCGGCCACACCCTGGGTCGCGAACTGGAGGTTGAGCACGATCTGGTCGCCGTTCGGCAGCTCGCGGAAGCCGTCGCCGTCGGTGTCGACCATACCGATTTCGTCGAGGAGCTGATTGGCCTGCTCGGGATCGAATTCGAGGTAGGCACCGGCCACATCGTCGGTGATGAAGTCCGGCCGCGGCGAGAAGCCCGTGTACTGCACCGGCACGCCCTGGCCGAAGAACGCGACCTCGTTGATCTCGTCACGGTTGATCGCGACCGACATTGCACGGCGGAACCGCACATCGCCAAACACCTCGCGCTTCGTCATGTCCTCGCTCGTCACGTTGAAGGTGAAGGTCGGCGAGGCGATTGTCGGCTTCAGCTGGATCGTGTAGTTGCCCTTCTCCTGGTTCTCGAGGAGGAGCGGGGCCGACGGCAGCTGGACCGACTGCGACTTGTAATCGACTTCGCCGTTCACGAGCTTGAGGATGCGGACTTCGTTCTCGTTGATGTAGACCTCGTCCTGGCGCGAGATATAGGGGAGCTGGTTGCCCGCCGTGTCGACCTGGTGGAAGTAGGGGTTGGCCACCAGCTTGCGGCCCTCGGTGGTGTCGTCGATGTAGATGTGGCTCTCGAGCGTCGGCTGGGTTGCGGCCGGCAGCGTGGCGGCGCGCTCGGCGTCGCGCAGCATCGGGCTCGGCGTGTCGGTCCAGTCCGAGGCACCGTAGTAGAAGTTCACCGCCTCGTAGCCGCTCTCGAAGCCGAACTCCGCGGCCCGCGCATCAGCGTCCGGGTTCACCTCCGGATGGAACTGGCCAATGAAGTGCTTCGGCTGGAACCCCTGGGCGTAGGAGGTCGCGAAATGCGCCAGCAGGCCGGGCTTCGGCGCCGGCAGCTTGAACACGACGGTGGTCTCGTCCGGCGTCTCGACTGTCATGCGCTCGCCGCCGACCAGGGCGTAGTCCTTCGGGCTCTCGATCACGTTCGAGTCGAGGGCGAGATTGTCGTACCAGAACTTCACGTCGGCCGAGGTGAAGGGCGCGCCGTCGGACCATTTATGGCCAGCGCGCAAAAAGAAGGTGAGCTGCGTGTAGTCCTCGTTCCACTCCCAGCCCTTGGCGACATTCGGCACGATGGTCTGGAGATCGTCGGCATAGCGCACGAAGTTGACGTGGCGGATCGAGAGGAAGTCCGACGTGCCGGCCTCGGTGGCGTTGGAGAGCGCGTCGAGCGTGCCGCCATAGGTGCCGATCGCGTCATAGGGCACGACGACCAGCGGCTCGGAGGGCAGGCGCTCGGCCAGCGGCGGCAGCTCGCGGTTGCCCTGGATCTCGCCATTGAGCTCGGCGATCTCGGGGTTTTCCTGGAAGCTCAGGGTGCAGCCGGCCGCGGCCTCGAACTCGGCGAGCTCGAACTGCTGGGGATAGGCGCCCGAGAGGCCCTGCGTGTCGGCCATGGTGATCGGCGGGCACTCGGCCGCGATGGCGGCGGTGGAGAGCGCGAGCGTCGAGACGCCGGCGAGAACGATCGACTTCATCTTGGGAACCCCCTGTGTTGCACGGAACGGTCGGCGGCTGGCCGCTCTTATCGCTGCCGCGACGCTAGCGCCGCGGCGTGACAGTTTTTTGTCGAATCGAGCGGGAGCGCGAGAAAATGTCTAGACAACCCGCCCGGGCCGACAGCTCACGCCGGCCCGGATCGGTCGCAACAGTCACTGCATGTCGGGGTGGCGCCAGCCCATCTCCGGCAGCTCCTCGACCACCTCGAAGGTGACGTGCTCGCGGAAGGTGCGGCCATAGCGGTCGGTCGTCACGGCCTCGAGGGTGTGGACACCGGCCGGCAGGCTCTCCGGCAGGTCGACGCGCCAGAGATGGCTCGAGCGGTTGGTCAGCATCCAGTCCTGGAACGGCCCCGCGACTGCCGATTTCCACTCGAACCCCTTCCAGGTGGTGTAGCCTGCCGTCTCGTCCCCGCCCGAGGCCGAGCGGAAGGTCATGCGGCCTTGGGTCGACTGCTTGGCCAGCGCGAGCGGGTCGGCAAACTCCGGCCCCGTGCGCACCGCCTCGCCCGCGCCGTCCTGGGTGCGGACGGCCTGGATGGCGGCCTGGTCGTTGATCGAGACCGACACCACGCTGTCGCGCGAGCCGTTCCACACATTGATCGCGACCCAGGCGCCGGCCTCGAGATCGTCGCGCGTCAGCATGTTCATGTCGCCGAGATCGTTGATGGTGACCGGCGGCACCACGTCGCTCGGCACGTCATAGAGATCGGCGAAGGCAAAGAGCTTCTCGGCCCAGTCGCGGAACCGCGGCGTGTTGAAGGACACATGCATCTGCCGCGTCTCCGGATCGTCGAAGGTGCGGTAGGTGTCGACATAGTCCACGCCGTCGAACGAGATCACGTAGTAGCCGCGCGGGCTGCCGAGGCGCTGGGTGCCGTGGGGCACACCGCGATCGTTGAGGTCGCCCGCCCACCAGGAGCCCGAAAGCGCGCCGGTCACGATCTGGTGGAAGGGCGTCGGGCCGGTGCCGGTGGCCTCCGCCCAGCCTTCGTACTCCTCGCCCGGCAGGAGCTGCTCGGTGGTGTGCGTGTGGCCGACGAGCGCGAGCGCCGGACGGTCGCCGACGATCTCGTAGAGTTCGGCAAGGTTGTCGGTCTGGTGCTTCGTCGCCGTTGCATTGGCGAAGGTGACGAAGGGGATATGCGCGTTGAGCACGATCAGCGTGTCCTCGGGAACCGTCGCGAGGTCGTTGCGCAGCCAGTCGATCTGGCGCTGGTTGATCACGCCGTTGTAGGTCGGGTCCGCCGAGAGATCGCAGAACGGGTGGTCGTCGACGCCGTTGCACGGGTAGCGGACATTGTCGAGCACGACGAAATGCACGTTGCCGATGTCGAAGGAGTAATACTCCGGCCCCCACTCCCGGCGGAAGGTGTCGAAGGAGTGCTGGTCGGTCTCGGCATCGAAATCGAGATCGTGGTTGCCCGCCACGAAATACTGCGGCACGCCGCCGACGGCGATGACCTGCTGGAACCGGTCATAGAGCGAGAGGTCGTCGCCCATCACATCGCCCGCGAAGATCAGGCACTCGGTGGCGGTGTTGTCGCGCGTCGCGAGCATGCGCCCCGCAGTCTCGCGCACGAAGGAGATCTCGCGGTTGGTATAGGGCTGCGGGTCGCCGAAGACGAGGCACTCGAACTGCGCGCCCACGCCGTCCTCGATCAGCGGGAAGTTCACCTGCTCGGGCAGCGGCCCGGTCGCCTCGATGCCCCCGAAGCGGAGCGGCGGCGAGCCCGCCAGCTTGTGGATATAGGCGAACTGGGGGACGAGGTCCTCCGACACCGGCGTCGCGTAGCCGGCCGGCTTGGTTATGAAGAGGTTCATGTCGTCATAGGCCGGCAGGCGATAGCGGCCCTCGGCGTCGGTCGTGGTCACCTCGAGACCGTTCGAGACCGCGACGCCGGCGATGCCGGTCTCGCCCGCGTCGAGCACCGAGTTGCGGTTGGCGTCGAGGAAGACGCGGCCCTGGGCCATCTCGGGCGCGGTGTCGCCGCGCACCACATGGACCGTGCCGACATAGCTCGCGTCCTTGGCAAGCACCGGGGCGGCGAGGAGGAGGGCGGCGACGGATGCGCCGGACAGGATGGCGGCGCGGATCGAGCGGGAGCGGGTCGGCATATCGGGCCTCCGTGGCGGTTTGACAGCCCCACTTTGGCCGAGGCCCGCGATGCTCCCGTGATGCTCGCGCCTCGGTTGCGCGACAGTTCCGTGTCGGTGGCGGAGGTCGGCGGCGGGGGCCGAGCGGATGGGCAGGGCCGCAGACGGCCCCGCCCGGGTGTCCTCAGGGCGCGAGCGGGTCGTCCCAGCCGATGAAGACGATCATGTCGCCAAACGTCATCCGCGGCCCGAAGCCCTTGAGCTCGGTCAGCTCGACGGGGATATCGACGATGTAGTCGAGCCCCTTGCCGGTCTTCTCGCGATAGTGGTCGATCAGGCCGATGATCACCTCGCCGACGATCGTGCCGCCGACGGGGCCGAGGATCTGCCCGCGCTCGAAGCGGTCGATCCGATGGGTCGCCTCATAGGTGCTGCGATAGGCTTGGCCGTTGCGCTGGAGCGCCTCGGCGACGAAGGCCGAGCTCCGCGGGATGAAGCGCTCGACCGGCCAGACATGGTGGCTCTCCGGCGTCACCGCAAAGGTCACCGGCCAGCGCGACGCCTCGAGCAGCACGTAGTACCAGAGCGGCGTCGCCGGCAGGCCGAGCGTGCTGAGCACCGCGCCGTCGGTGCGGCGGAGGCCGTCGAGCTCGTCCTCGCGCAGCTCGCGGGTGCCGGAGCGGAGCCAGTCGGTCTCGAGCGCCGTGAAGGCCTTGCGCCGCGCGCTGCGGACGGTCACCAGATCGCCCCCCGCGACGGCCGGCGCGGTGACCACGTCGAAGAGCTCCTCGCCCGGCGGCAGGCGGAAGGTGCGCCCGCGGTTGAGGTTGCGCGCGGCGAGCGAGCCGAGCCCGCCCGGCGGCACGACGCCCACCCGGTCGAGGAAGAAGAGCGCCTCCGGAAGCTTCGGATCGAGGAGGCGGGTGGGCTGCGGCGCGTCCTGACGGCCGCGGATCGGGTAGAACAGCGCGAAGTCGAGCGCGTTGGCATCGGTCACCGGCGCAAAGCCGTTCTGCATACGCTCGCGGAACAGGTCGCGCGGATCGCCGGCGGCGGTCAGCTGATAGCTCTGGCGCACCTGGCTGTGGCCGAAGCGGTAGGCGGCGGCGGCGAACTCGACCGGCATGCCCGGGGTCTGGTCGAGGAGGCCGGCCCCCTTGTCCTCGGGCAGGGTCAGCGTCGGCAGGTAGAACTGCCGGCCATTGGTCGCGATGTCGATGGTGCGGCCGACGCCGATCACCTTCGGCAGGAAGTACTCGACCAGCATCCGGTGGTAGTAGTGGATGACGTGGTCGCGCGCGTGCTCGAAGCTCTCCTCGGAGATCTCGGCCGCGAGCCGCTGCTTCTCGAAGGCCTCGGCCATCGCGGCCGGATCGGCGGAGGCGGGCATGGTATCGCGGAGCGCGCCGAGCGCCTGGCGCAGCTCGGCATCGGTATAGCTCCCCGGCGCGAGCTCGCCCGCCTCCACCAGCGCCTCGGTGACCAGCTGGTTGGTGAAGCGGTTGTGGAACGCGATGAAGGCCGCCTGGACCTGGCTGAGGATGAAGTTCTCGTCGTTCCGCGGATCGCCGATCAGCGCGACCTCGGTGTCGACCGTGCGCGCGAGATCGTTGCGCGCACCGCCGAGGATCGGCGCGCCGACCACGAGGAACGGGCCGTCATAGAGCCACGGGTCGGCCTCGCGCCCGTTGCCATAGACGCAATCGAGATCGAGATCGGGCGTGCGCACATTGGGCGTCTCTTCGGGGATCGCCCGGCGCTCGAGGCTCGAGGTGACGTCGAGCGTCACGTCATGGTCGACGAACTGGCCGAGGAAGGTGATCCCGGCCTCGATCCGGCTGTCACCGACGGGGTCGGTCTCCTGCATCGGCCCGTCCGGCGCGCCAAGCCGGCGCAGATCGTAGATCGGGCTCGGATGCGGGGAGAGGCCGAATTCATCGAGGTCGAACATCCGGTCGAAGCTGCCGGCGGCCGGCGTGGTGGTGCGATAAAGATCAGCCGGATTGTAGCGCTCGGCGCCGTGGTGAAGCGGCTGAGCGGTCGGGGCGGTCGGGGCGGTCGCGACGGTCGCGAGCGCGCTCGAGAGGAGCAATGCGGGGAGCAGGTTGGTCGGGAGACGGTGGGGCATCGGGAGCTCCGACATAATTGCGTTTCTGGATGGCGTATTGCAGTTTGCAAAAGCGACCTTACGGCAGTTTTGCGCTTCGCACAGTGACGGGCGTCACTGACAGGGCGCGGAGGGCGCCGATCGGTCGGCACTTCCTGCATCGCTCTCGATTTTGTATGATTCGGGCAGTGACGGGATCGAGCCCGCGTATCGGCACGATCCTCGCAGGGCAGGCGCCGTCGGCGCGTGTCCCTGCGCCGAACACTTGCAATTGGCGTGTCTCCATCGGCGAGTGCGTAAAATGTTCTTGCGCCGACGATGCGGTCGTGCTTGGCATGGTATCTGGCATGCCAGATACCGACGCGCTCGGGACGCTCACGGGTTTTCCGGTGAGAGTTCCGTGCGCCGAGGTTGATAAGCCGTGCAATGTAGCGCGTGCCGCGGGTCGGATCGAACCGGACCCCAACCCTAGGGAGGTAGACCTATGACACTTTCTCGCCGCGTTCTGATGGCCGCGACCGCTGCCATCGTCGGTCTCGGAGGCCTGACGGCCAACGCGTCCGACTGGAAACCGACCAAGCCGATCGACTTCGTGATCATGGCTGGCGTCGGCGGCGGGGCCGACAAGATGGCCCGCCTGATGCAGACCATTGTCGAGGAGAGCGATCTCTCCGAGCGTCCGCTCATCCCGGTCAACAAGCCGGGCGGCTCGGGTGCTGAGTCGCTCGTGTTCCTCAACGGCGCGAACGACCCCGATCACACGATCATGGTGACGCTCAACTCGTTCTTCACCACGCCGCTCCGCCAGCCGGGCCTCGGCGTCGACATCATGACCTTCGCTCCCGTCGGCCGCATGGCAGAGGACACTTTCATCCTCTGGGTGCACAAGGACGAGGGCGTCTCGACCTTCGAGGAGTTCCTGGAGGAGGCCAAGTCCCGCGGCAGCGACTGGGTCATGGGCGGCACCGGCAAGGACTCCGAGGACAACATCATCACCGACTACCTGAACGAGCAGTTCGGGCTCGAGATCAAGTACATCCCCTACAAGGGTGGCGGCGCGGTGGCCAAGGACCTCGCCGGTCAGCAGATCGACAGCTCGGTCAACAACCCCTCGGAGGCGCTCGGCTTCTACGAGTCGGGCGACGTGATCCCGCTCGTTGCGTTCACCGACGAGCGGCTGCCGCTCTTCCCGGACGTGCCGACGCTCAAGGAGAAGGGCGCGGACTTCGCCTACACCATGCAGCGTTCGGTGGTCGGCGCTCCGGGCATGTCGGAGGGCGCGCTCGCCTACTACCAGGAGCTGTTCACCAACGTGTACAACTCGGACCGCTGGCAGGAGTACAAGTCCAGCCGCTCGCTCCAGGGTGAGCTGCTGCAGGGCCAGCCGCTCGCCGACTACTGGCAGGCGCAGCGGGACCGGCACGAGGAGATCCTGAAGGCCTCCGGCGCGATCAACTGATCGGGCCGGACCGGCTCGCCTCTTCCGGAGCGGACCCATGCGAATCGCCGAGTTCCTGGCCGCGATCGCCCTTGGCGGGGTGTCGGTCTACATCATGTGGAAGAGCGGCACCTCCGCCTGGGGTGACGGCTGGGGCGAGTCGATCCGCTATCTGCCCGGCGAGGGCCCGGGGAGCGGCTGGTGGCCGTTCTGGCTGGCCCTCGTCATGCTGCTCTGTTGCGTCTGGACCTTCGTCAACGCGGTGCGGCGAACCACGCCGCCCTCGCGCTCGACCGAGCCGTTTCTCGACGCCTTCGGAGTGATCATGCTGCTCAAGGTCGGCGGGGGCGTCATCGCCTTCGTCGGCCTGATCTATCTCGGCGGCATGTACGGCGCGATGGCCGCGTTCCTCTTCTACTACATCTATGTGCTTGGGCGTCACGGGCTGAAGACCGCGCTCGCGATTGCACTCGGAGCGCCGGTCGTGACGTTCTTCTTCTTCGACGTGGCGATGCGGATCGTGCTGCCGAAAGGCTATCTCGAGCCGCTCTTCATCCCCCTCTACGACATCTTCCTCTAGGCCCGCGGGCCAGGGAACCAGACCCGACGCCGGGCAAACGGCGCGCAGTTCAGGGAGACGACCATGGACGTGCTTGCGTTGCTCGGCGAAGGAATCCTTGCGGCTCTCTCTCCGGTCAATCTGGGGCTCACCATGCTGGGCGTCGTGGTCGGGCTCTTCGTCGGCGCGATGCCCGGGCTCGGCTCGGTCAACGGCGTCGCGATCCTGCTGCCCGCCACCTTCCTGATCCAGCAGACGACGGGCTCGGCCACCTCGCCGATGATCTTCCTCGCCGCGATCTATTACGGCGCGATGTATGGCGGCGCGATCTCCTCGATCACGCTCGGCATCCCCGGCGCCTCGACCGCGGTCGCGACCACCTTCGACGGGCGCCCGCTGGCGCTCCGCGGCGACGCCAACCAGGCGCTGGTGACGGCGGCGGTCGCCTCATTCGTCGGCGGCACGGTGGCGAACCTCCTGTTCACCGCCTTCGCCCCGCCGCTCGCCCGCGTCGCGCTCGATTTCGGCAACCCCGAGATCTTCGCCCTGATGCTGCTCGCCTTCGCCACCTTCATCGGCCTCGGCGGCGACGACATCCCGAAGACGATCTTCTCGATCTGCCTCGGCCTCGTGCTCGCCTCGGTCGGCTTCGACGAGATCTCGGGCGAGCCGCGGCTCGTCTTCTTCGGCGTGACCGGGTTTCTGAACGGGGTCGACTTCCTGGTGCTCGCGATCGGTGTCTATGGCATCGGCGAGATGCTCTGGACGATCAACACCACGCGCGACGAGCCGACGATGACCGAGGCCAAGATCAGCGCCGCCGCCGTGACCCGCGCGACCACGCAGACCTTCCGGCGCGGCTGGCGCGGCATGTCGATCGGCTCGGTGCTCGGCTTCTTCGTCGGGATCCTGCCGGCGGCGGGCGCCACGCCAGGCTCGCTGATGGCCTACGGCATCGCGAAGATGACCGCGAAGAACCCGAAGGCCTATGGCAAGGGCGAGATCGACGGCGTCGCGGCGCCCGAGGCCGCCAACAACTCCGCCTCCACCGGCTCCATGCTGCCGATGCTGACGCTGGGGATCCCCGGCTCGCCCACCACGGCCGTGCTGCTCGGCGGCATGGTGATCTGGGGGCTGACGCCGGGCCCGCTGCTCTTCGCCAACCAGCCGGACTTCGTCTGGCCGCTGATCGGGTCGTTCTACGTCGCCAATCTCGTCGCGGTGATCGTAAATCTCGCCTTCATCCCGGTCTTCATCTGGATGCTGCGGATGCCATTCACGATCCTGGCGCCGATCATCTTCACGCTCTCGATCGTGGGGATGTATGCGGTCAACCAGAACATGTTCGATGTCTGGCTGATGGTGGGCTTCGGGATCGGGGCGTTCTTCCTGCGGCTCTTGGACTATCCGCTGGCGCCCGCGGTGCTGGCGATCGTGCTCGGGCCGATCGCCGAGCCGACGCTGCGCCAGTCGCTGCTGCTCTCGGACGGCGATCCGTCGATCTTCTTCACGCGCCCGATCGCGGGTCCGATCACGGTGATCGCGCTGATCCTGCTGATCCTGCCGCTGATCCGGTTCCTGTGGCTCCGGAGCCGCCGCCCTGCGACACCGGTGCCCCCCGCCCCCGGCACCTGACCGCTTGATCCGGCGCGGGCCCTGCCCGCTTGCGCCCTGGGGGCGAGGGCGACACCTGCAGCGTGATCTATAACGGAGCCTGTCCCGTCTGCCGAGGCGGGATCGCGGCGATGCGGGGCGACGCGGGATATCTCGACATCGTCTAGGACAGCGATGCGCCGACCCGGTACGCGCTCCGCGCCGACGATGTTCAGTGCCGCCTCCACGCGCTGACCTCCGATGGCCAACTCGTGCGCGGGATCGATGCAGCGGCGCTCGCCATGCAGGCCAGCCCAAGGTGGCGATGGGCGGGCCGGGGTCGGCCGCCATTCCCCTCCTGCGCCCCCTTGGGTGGGTTGCTTACGAGATCACTGCCGCGCGGCTTTTTCGATGGAACAAGCTGCGCGGCAACTTCTGAGCCCGAGGCTCACTCGGCGGCGATCTCCGGCTCGCCCTCGTCGGCCCGGACGACACGGCAGGCGGAGAACTTGAACTCCGGGATCTTGCCATAGGGGTCGAGCTGCGGGTTGGTGAGGATGTTGGCCGCCGCCTCCACATAGGCGAATGGGATGAACACCATGTCCTCGGCCACCGCCCGGTCGGCCCGCGCCGCGATGGTGATGGCCCCGCGCCGGGTCGTCACCGTGATCGGCTGCCCGGGCGCGACACCGAGACCGCGCAGCGTCTTCGGATGGAGCGAGGCATGGGCCTCGGGCTCTGCCCAGTCGAGCACTTGCGCGCGCCGGGTCATGCTCCCGGTGTGCCAGTGCTCAAGCTGGCGCCCGGTCGTCAGGATCATCGGATACTCGGCATCCGGGCTCTCGGCCGGCGGGGTCACATGGGCCGGCGTGAACTTCGCCCGCCCGCCCGGCCGCGGGAAGCCGTCGCCGAACACCACCGCCTGGCCTGGATCGTCGGGGCTGAGCGAGGGGTAGGTCACCGCGCCCTCGGCCTCGAGCCGCCCCCAGGTGATGTTCTTGAGCGACTGCATCGACATCTTCATCTCGGCGAACACCTCCGAGGGGTGCTCATAGGACCAGTCGAGGCCGAGACGCCTCGCGAGCTGGCAGATGATCCACCAGTCCTCGCGGGCCTCGCCCGGCGGCTGCAGCGCCTGACGGCCCATCTGCACCTGGCGGTTCGTGTTGGTCACGGTGCCGGTCTTCTCCGGCCAGGCGGAGGCGGGCAGGATCACGTCGGCATAGTTCGCCGTCTCGGTCAGGAAGATGTCCTGCACCACCAGGTGGTCGAGATGGCTGAGCGCGTCGCGCGCATGGTCGACATCGGGGTCCGACATCGCCGGGTTCTCGCCGAGCACATACATGCCACGGATGATCCCCCGATAGGCGCTGTCGATGATCTCCACCACCGTCAGCCCGGGCTCGGGGTTGATCTCGGTCCCCCAGATCGAGCGGAAGAACTCGCGCACGGTGTCCGACTTCACGGTCTGGTAGTCCGGCAGCACCATCGGGATGAGCCCGGCATCCGCCGCGCCCTGCACGTTGTTCTGGCCGCGGAGCGGATGGAGCCCGGTGCCGGGCCCTCC
>CAYORO010000091.1:0-12354 GCA_964406355.1 uncultured Limibaculum sp. | reverse complement strand
CGCCAAACGTCCACCACACGCGCCATTGCCGCGAGAGCGGCTTAGTCCCTCCGCCCCTCTGCGTCCGTTTGATAGTCGCCAAGGGCTTGCTCCTGCGATCAACTCGCCAATCCGCTTGCCGATGCCGGTTCGAAGAGGGCAAGGATGTCGTCCTCGCTGATATCGAGGGCAGTGCCCTCGCCCTCGGCGAAGAGGGCGTCGGCGAGGGCCTGCTTTCGGGCCTGCATGTCCTGGATCGCCGCCTCGACGGTGCTGGTCGCGATCAGGCGGTAGACGAAGACGGGCCGCGTCTGGCCAATCCGATGGGCACGATCCATGGCCTGGCGCTCGGTGGCGGGATTCCACCAGGGGTCGTAGAGGATCACGGTATCGGCGGCGGTGAGCGTGAGGCCGGTGCCTCCGGCTTTGAGGCTTATGAGGAAGATGTCCGCATCGCCTTCCTGGAACCGCGCCACCGCCTCGGCGCGCTTCCGGGTCTGCCCGGAAAGCATCGTGTAGCGCCAGCCGCGGGCGGTGACGTCGGCCTCGATGAGGCGCAGCATCTCCACGAACTGTGAGAACACGAGCACCTTGCGGCCCTCCGCGACGAGCGCCTCGAGCATCTCCATCAGCCGGGTCCGCTTTGCGCTCTGGGTGATCTTGCCCGCGGCGGGGAGCTTAACGAGCGCCGGATCGCAGGCGGCCTGGCGGAGTTTGAGGAGCGCGTCGAGCACCGTGATGCGGCTGCCGGCGAGGCCCTTTGCCTTCAGTGCCTGGCGCACCCTCGCGTCCATGGAGGCACGGACGGTCTCATAGAGTCCCTGCTGGGCGCCGGCGAGGGTGACGTGCTCGACGATCTCAGTGCGGGGCGGGAGATCGGCGGCGACCATGTCCTTCGTGCGGCGGAGGACGAAGGGGCGGATGCGGGTGGCGAGCCGGGTCCGAGCGAGACGATCGTCCTCGCGCTCGATGGCGACGCGGAACCGCTCGCGGAACGCGGTGCGCGTGCCGAGGAGGCCGGGCGTCGTCCAGTCGAGTATGGCCCAAAGCTCCTCAAGATTGTTCTCCATGGGTGTGCCGGTTAGTGCGATCCGGAGACGCGCTTCGATCCGGCGCACAAGTTTCGCCAGCGCGGAGGCCGAATTCTTCACCGACTGCGCCTCGTCGAGGACCGCCACGTCCCACGCCTGGCCGAAGAGCGGCTCGTGATCGCGGTGGAGCAGCGGGTAGGTGGTGATCACGAGGTCATGGTTGGCGATCTCGTCGAAGTGGTCAGCGCGGCCCGGCCCGTGCAGCACGAGCACGCGGAGATCTGGGGAGAAGCGCGCGGCCTCGGCACCCCATGTTGCCACGAGGCTCGTTGGCACGACGGAGAGGCTCGGGCGGCCGGTTCCGTCGGGCTACGATCAGCGCCAGCGCCTGCAGCGTCTTGCCGAGGCCCATGTCGTCAGCCAGCACACCGCCGAAGCCCGCCTCGCCGAGCGCGAGCAGCCAGCCGAGCCCCTGGCGTTGGTAGGGGCGGAGACCGGCTTTGAGACCGGCGGGAAGGGGGACCGCCTTTGGATCGGTGAGCGTCCGGAGCCGCCGGACGAGCTCCGCCAGCGCCTCGCGCCCCTGGATGAGGCCGCCCGTGCCCTCCAGCGCCTCCACGAGCCGCCAGGCCGAGGCTGCTTCGGCGAGGTGCATCTCGCCGCCTAGCCCCGCGATCTCACGGAAGAGGACGAGGAACGGTGCCACCGCCTCGCCTGCGATTGCGAAACGGGTGCCGTCCGGCAGCAACGGGTAGAAGACGACGCCCACGAGCCGCGCCTCGAGGTCGGGGGCCTCGAGCAGGCCGTCGGGCAGTCCGGCGACGATTTCGGAGAGGATCGGCGCGAGATCGACCTCCCGGTCCCCGATCGCGACTCGGAGCGAGAGCGAGAACCAGTCGGTCCCGGACGGCGCGATATCGCCCGAGAGGCGCGGCGTCCCGGGCGCGAAGCGGATCGGCCAGCTCTCGTCCTCCTCGACGCGCCAGCCCAGCGCCTCGAGCTTCGGCACGGCCTCGGCGAGGAACGGCATCGCGGCGTCGATTTCGCCCGGAGTGAGACCGCCGGTCGACGCGGGCTCCATGTCCTCGGCCCGCGGCAGCAGGAAATGGGCGGTGACCCCGGCGCCGCGTCCGGTCGAGGTAACGAGATCGTCGGTGGGCGCGAAACCGTGGCCCTCGGCGAAGGCCTCCAGATCCTCGAAGGCGGCGGCCTCGGCGGCGCTGTCGCGGTGAACCACGCGGAGGCGCCCCGGTTCGGCCGCCTCGAGCGGGGCAGGGCGCTCGCCGTCTGGGCACGGGTCACAGCGCAGCCCGTCGTAGTCGAGCGCCATCTCGAGGCCCGGCAGGTGGCGGACCGTCGGGGTCCGGCCGAAGGCGGTCCGGGGCCCGTCGAAGACGCCGACCGAGACGAGACGCAGCACCGGCGTCGGCGCGATGTCCCGCCGCTCGTCCCGCTCGGGCACGCGGGGCGCCGGCGGGCGCCAACCGCGCACTCGCCCGAGCCGCTCCGAGACGGTGGGCGCCTCCCTGGGCGCGATCGCCGGCGCCGCGGCGAGCGCGGCCGCCCGCGCCGGATCGATGCCAGTCTCGAGCGGACCGCAGGCGCCGGTCTCCATGTCGATGTACCAAGGCGGTGCGAGCGCGAGCGGCATGAGCCGCGCCCCGTCGTCCGTCTCCGCCACGATCAGTTCGTGGCCCGACGGCACCGTGGTCCAGGCGAGCCGCGCCTGCCGGGGGCCGCCGCCCGAGAGCACCAGCCCGTCGAGGGACCCGAGCCGCGCGCGGCCCGTCGCGAGGATCTCGCGGAGCGCCCATGCGCCGCCGCTCCCGTCCGGCAGTCCGTAGCCATCCCATCCGCCGTGGCTCCAGTGTCCGCCCAGGTATCGCCAGGCCTCGAGCGCCGCCAGGATCTGCCGGTCGGAGGGTCGAAGAAACTGGCCGCCGCCATGCGCGTTGCTGGCGGCATAGGGCTTCGCGGTCGCGCTGAGGGCCCCGGATTTCAGGACGCGGGTCTTGAAGAGGCGGACCCTCGGGATGCCGGTGTCGGTGCGCTCGAGGACATAGGCGATGCGGTCGGCCACACCCGGAGGATAGGCTTCAGGGTCCATGTCCCCGGGCGGCATCCGCTCGATCCGGTCGAGCCAGAGCGCGGCCTCGCGGGACATCGCCGACGACTGGCTGGCGATTGCCCCGACGCTCCGGTCTCGCGATTGGAGGCGGCGCTCGAGGGAGAGCAGCACCGCGACCACGTGCTTGCAGTTCCACCCCACCGGGCAGGTGCAGGCGCCGTCCACCTCGAGGAGCCGCCCGCCGACGGCCCACTCGAGGGCGATCTTCTGGACGTAGACCCGGCCGCCGCTGCCGGCGACCCGCCCCTCGACCGCCTCACCCCTCGGATCGGCGTCGGCAGTGCGCACCTGTCCCCGTGCGGCATAGTCCGCGCCGCGCGAGACCGTGGCGGCATCGACGATCCGCCGAAGCTCCTGGATCAGACCGCTCATTCAGGTAGACGCATCGCTCATGGCGCTTCTATCGGGCCTTCCCCGGCGAGAGCGCAAGAGCGGAAGGCCACGAGACCTTTGACCCGGACCTCGGAAATGTCATATTCAGACCAGTCTGAACAACTGGTTGGAAGCTGAGATGAAAACGATCCAGGCGACCGAAGCGAAGACCCGGCTCGCCGAGCTCCTCCGCGCTGTCGAGCGAGGCGAGGGCTTCGGCATCACGCGGCACGGGAAGGTCATCGCGCATCTCCTGCCGGCGACCATGTCCGATAGGGCTGCACGGCGTGAGGCGGTTGCGCGGTTCCGATTGCGGCGGAAGCAGTGGTCGCGCGCGCCGTTCAGCACGTCTGAGATCCTCGACGCCCGGCATGAGGGTCACCGTGCGTGACGGCGATTGTTATCGACGCATCGGTGTCCGCAAGCTGGCTCCTGGGCGATGAGGACGATCCGAGAGCGGACAAGGCCCTGGCCGCCCTCGAGGAGCGTGCCGGGATCGTGCCGCAGCTCTGGCATTTCGAGATGCGCAACATCCTGCTGGTCGCGCATCGGCGGGACCGGATCACGCGGGACGGCATGGCCGACCGCGTCTCCGCCCTTGCAGGCCTACCGCTGGAGACCGATGGCGAGCCCGATCTCGACCGTGCCTTCGCGCTCGCAGACGCCCATCGCCTGTCGTTCTACGACGCCCTCTATCTTGACCTCGCCATCCGCCGAAACGCCGAACTCGCCAGCCTCGACGCGCGTCTGCTCGAGGCGGCGACATCGGCCCATGTCGGCATCTTCAAATGATGGCGACCATCAGAGAGAGGCGACAACGGTTACCGAAGGGCAGGCACAGCCGCTCGACGAGGTGGAGCGGATCATTCTGTAGGGCTTCCAGAATTCCGGGAACACTGGAAGATCGACGGCGCGGCCGAGCCAATTTTCCCAATGGTTCCGGTGCGCCGCGAGCCCGGTCAGTGCCCCACTGCCTTCCACAATGACCCGTTCCGTAAGAGCCTTCGGCAGGTGTGCGGACCAAGCCGACATGCAACCAAGCTCTCCTTACGGCAAGCGGGAAGCTGCACCGGACGTCAGATTGCTTGATCGACTTCGTCTTGTCCCGTCTTGCGAATACGATCCGGAATGTCGATTGGCTCAGTCATTTCGGGTGGGATTGCGTTGACGTATTCCTTGCCTTCCATGCGCCTGTCGAATTCGGCCCGGATCTCGGCGCGAAAGTCCGCATCGGTCATCACATCAAAGCCAGTGGCCGCCATGATCTTTGCGGTCGAGATCGAGGCCTTGTCCCCAATCGACATCCCACCAGCGGCCGTGACCGGCCAAGTGTGCAATGCAAAGCCTTGCGCATAGGTGGGCCAAACGAAGAGCGCCGTGGGGGCGTTGTAGCACACGTCGCCGACATCGCTTGAGCCGCCAATACTCACCTCATCGATAAATGGCAGCACCTCGGTCGCGAGGCCGTTTTCCGCAACGCCTCCAGCGCGCTGACAGGCGCGTGCAAACTCCTGCTCTTCCTCAGTCCAGTCGAGGCCTTCTTCGTTCATGTACTTCAGATATCGCCGGGCCAGAGGTTCGTTTGGGAAGACTTCTGCAAACCCGGTGAAGATGAAGGACTCTGACTCCGTTTGAGTCGCTTGAGCAGCCCCCTCGGCGGCCTCAAGCACCCAGTCCGCCAACGCCTGAACAGAAACGTTATCGGCCTCGCGTACTATGACCCACACCCGCGCGGTGTCCGGGACGACGTTGGGGGCCAAGCCGCCATCCTCATAGATGTAGTGGATTCGCGCCGTCGGTCGCACATGCTCTCGCATCATGTTGATCGCATGGGTTGACAGCTCCGCAGCGTCAAGTGCGCTCCGGCCCGACCACGGCTCAATGCCAGCATGCGCGGTCTGCCCCCTGAACTGAAGCTTGGCCATGCGCACCGCAGTCGTGTGCAGGTTCCCGGTGGCCGCCGCGGTGGCAGGGTGCCAGGCAATCGCAGCATCGAGATCATTGAAGCGACCGTCGCGGGCGAACCAGGCTTTGGCGCCTTGGGTCTCTTCAGCGGCACAGCCATAGACGCGCACAGTGCCAGGTGTGCCGCTGGCCTCCATCATCGCCTTCAGCGCCATGCCAGCCCCGGTGCACCCGGCTCCGAGCATGTTGTGACCGCAGCCGTGACCGTTGGTGTTTCCGTTTGCCGTTGGCGTCTGGCTAGGCTCGGTGGCGTTGCCGAGGCCCGGCAGGGCATCGTATTCAGGCAGGTAGCCAACTTTTGGTCCACCTTCGCCCTGCGACCACTCGGCAATGAAGGCGGTCGGAACGCCCGAAACGCCGGGCCCTTCGATAGCGAAACCAGCCGCACGCAGTTCCCGGATGTGGATGTTCATCGAGTCCAGCTCATCGAGCGAAACTTCGGCGGCTTGCCAGACTTCGCGTGATATGCGGAGAATGGGCTCTCGCAGTCCCTCCACAGCGTCGCTGGCTGAAAGTGCGGCTTGCGCTACGCTTGGCAGAGCCGATGCAAGACCGACCGCCGCTGCGCCGACCATGACATCGCGCCGGGAGGCGCCGGTCTTCTCTCCATCTTGCTGATCCACCTGAGCCTCCAACAACGTCCTTCTCGTCTGCCATTTGAGGGTGTGACGGCGACACGGTCAACCGCAAGCCCGCGACGCACACCAAGCCCGAAGCGAACGGATAATTTGGGCTCCAAGCGGCCATCCGCCGATCTTCCACAATGACTGATTCAGGAAGGCGCCGCGTCGAAGCAGTCAGGGGTCTCGACGGCTCTTGCCCGAGATGCACAGCCTTGGGCACCCAGATGGTTATTTGAGACGCGAAAGCCGCCCTCGTCTCGACACTATGCTGGGGATAAAATGGTTTGTGTTCATTTCATGGGGAAAGTCCGGGAACGGAGATCGAAGAATTGGCCATAGCAAGGTACTCGCGCAAGGTCATCAAGGGTAACCAGAACCTGATGATCCACGATCAGCAGAAGACGCCGACGATGTACGACATCAGGGACAAAGGCCTGAAGCTCGACAGCTTCGTCAAGGGGAAGAACAAGTCGAAGCTCGAGACCATTACAATTGAGAACAACCTCGGCATGGACAACACGGTGGTGATCGGTGCGCGGTGTCTGTCGGAGAGATGGACGGTGGACGGCGGCCAGCCAGCGGAGATGTGGGTGGGCACAATCGAAATGTTCGCGCACACCCCAAAAACATGGAAGCTGCACGAGTTCGGAATTGCCGGCTTCGTGACCAACGTGAAGGCTGTGTCGCAGTCGGGCTTCGAGACCTTCGTGGCTGAACTCCAGTTCGACATTACGCTCTGGGGGCCGCTCAATACCAAGTGGCCAAGGCAGGTCTTCTGGAGTTACAACCCCAAGAACAACCAGATCCGCTAGGCCGCGCACCGCCGGAGCCCGACCAGCTCACCCAGGGTCGAGCCCGGTCGGGCAGCGTCGCCCGCACCTCGCTCATTGTTGTAAGCTCCTCCCTGGATTAGGGCTGCGCTAAGCGGAAATCCTCCGTTTACAGAAAGGCCCACGGTGGAAGAACCGCTTACGGTGAGAAGGGCGGCGCAATAATCGGCCACGTTGATGCCCGGGATCGTCCCGGGAGGGCGGCGTAAAATCCCGCCACTGCTAGCCTTCGGATCAAAAGGTCCGGAGGCAGGAGGATGTACGGCGTGGAATTGTACGGGCTTGTCCGTCGCGCGGTGATGCTGGAGGGGCTGAGCCACCGGGCTGCCGCGATAGGCTACGGTTATATGTGAACCGACGACGGAGAGTGCAGGAGCCATCAATGAGAGCACGATCCCTGATGTCTCTTGCCCGGGCGCTCGCGGTATCGCTGCTCGCCGCCCTTTTCTCTGTCCAGCCTGTTGCGGCTCAGGACGCGGAGCCCAGGCTCGCCACGCTCGCACCGGCCACGACGCCGAGCCCGCGCGACGCGGTCGCCGAGTTCCGGCGCGCCTTGGCTGTGATCGACCGGCATTTCGGAAATGCAGACAAGGCCGAAACGAGGTGGGCGGCGTTGCGCGTGGCGGCCGCGACCATGGACTTTGGCGCGACCATCAACGGGAAGACACCGGGCGTGGCGATCCGGCGTGTCCTGTTGCTCCACGAGATCCTGGCGCGCTCGGCGCTGCCGCCGCTGGAGCAGATCCCCGGCGCTGAGGAGGTCGCCGCCGCGGGGATTGCGGACTGGACGATCCCCGGCACCCGGCTGCAGATCACGCGCATCGAGGAGGGCGTGCGGCAGGGCGAGTTCGTGTTCTCCGCCGCGACGGTCTCGCGGCTCGGCACGGATTACCGGCGGATCAGGACGCTGCCATATCTCCGGGGCGAGCGGGGCTTCTACGAGGACTTCATAGGTGACGAGAACAACCAGGTCGTCCGCGAACGGGAGATCGCCAGCCTTTTCGGCGAGTTGGACCTATCGAGCCCCCGCGCGATCTTTGAGTCGTTTCTCATCAACATGAACCGCAGCTTCAGCATCATCCAGGAGGCCCGCACAGCGCTCGCCGCGGATCCACCCAGCATGGACGCGGCAGAGGCCCGGCAGGCGGAGGCCCGGGCGCGGAGTTTCCTGCTGCGCGCGGCCAGCGTGCTCGATCTCAGCAGGGTGCCGAAGGCGGAGCGTGAGCAGCGCGCCATCGAGACGGCGCTGATGCTGAAGGAGATCCTCGACCGCCTGCCCTCGTTCCCCTTTGTCGAGGCGGTGCCGGACGAAGCAATGGTGGCCGCGGCCCGCGGCGTCGACATCGATGCAGCCGACGGCGCGACGATCCCGTTCACCTGGAGGATCCCGCGCACCAGCTTGGTCGTGGCGGCAGTGACCGAGGGGCCGCACATCGGCGACTTCAAGATCACACCCGAGACGGTGGCGTCGATCCCGGGCCTCTACGAGAAGCTGCGCCACCTTCCCTATCGCGCAGAGCCGCAGGGGTTCCTCACCAGCTTCGAGTACTCGTCGCCACAGCCCTCGCCCGGGTTCTACGAGTACTACATTGCCTCTCCCGGTTACCTGCTGCCCGAGGCCACGGCCTTCGGCCAGTTCATCCTTGCCCTGCCGGACGGCTTCAAGAAGCTCTATTTCGAGCAGACGCTCTGGCAGTGGATTGCACTGGTTCTCGTCTGGCTCCTCGCCGTGGCGCTGACCTACCTCGTTTTCCGGATTATCCACCGGATGGTGAGGCGTCTGAAACTGCCTTGGGGGTCTTGGCTCTCGGTGACGACCCCGCTGATCGCATCGGGCATCCTGAATGCAGCGCTGGAGATCACCGACAACACACTGAACGTCACCGGCAACGTGCTGACCGTGGTGCGCACTGCCGGCAGCGGCGTCCTGATCGGCCTGATCGTCTGGGCGGTCTGGCGGGTGTTTGCCGCTATTGCCGAGACGATCATCGCCGCCACGCGCGTCACGACTGAGGGGATCGATGCAAGCCTCGTGCGCATCGCCGCCGGCGTCCTGGCCTTCGTCGCCGCGCTCGTGGTTGCGGTGCAGCGGCTCGACGATATCGGCGTCGACGTGGTTCCGCTCCTGGCCGGCCTTGGCGTGGGTGGTCTCGCCACGGCTCTCGCCATCCGGCCGACGCTCGAGAACCTGATTGGGGGGTTGCTGCTCTACATCGACAAGCCGGTGCGCGTCGGCGACTATTGCAGCTTCGGCGGCTTCAACGGCACCATTGAGGCGATCGGCATCCGCTCGACGCATGTGCGCGGGCTCGACCGCACCGTGATCGCCGTGCCGAACTCCAAGCTCGTGGACATGGAGATCACGAACTACGCGCGCTGTGACCGGATGTTGATCCGCAGTCTCATCGGCGTGCGCTACGAAACCGCGCCGGACCAGCTTCGCTACCTGCTCGCCTCGATGCGCGAGATGTTCCACGCCCACCCGATGATCGACCGTGAAACCGTGCGCGTGCGCATGGCGGGCTTCGGCGCTTCCTCCCAGGACATCGACATCCGCGTCTTCGTCAAGACGCGGGAATGGAACGAGTTCTATGCCGTGCGCGAGGACGTGTTCTTGCGCATCAGCGACCTGGTGGCGGCGGCCGGCACCGGTTTCGCCTTCCCCTCTCAGACCCTGTACCTCACGCGCGACCAGGGCATCGATACCGGACAGGGCGCGACCGCCGTCGCGGAGGTGGAGAAGTGGCGGCAGAGCGGTGACCTGCCCTTCCCCCGTTTGCGTGGCGGCCGGATGAACCAGCTCGAGGGAACCCTCGACTACCCCCCGCACGGCTCGTCGGAAGCCGACCGTTTCGGCGTCGGCCAGCATATCGCGAAGGAAAGCCTCTCCGACGAAGGAGACGCGACTGTCAAACCGAAGCGCTGATCCCGCGATCTGGTCGAGACAGCAGGCTGGCTTTCTCAGCTGCGCTCCGCTGGCGGAACGGCTTGATGCCCCGTAAATGTGAGCAGAAGCAAAGTCAGCCCCGACAAGATCAACAAATAGTTCCCATACTGCTTGGTGTACTGGATCGATGGCGGACGGAGACAAAGTACCATCTTTAATGCGGTACTCTGCGTCGAAATTGCCATCAAACTCTTCAAAGTGCCGTTCAGCAATATCGTCGTCAGTGATTGTGGTTGGTTGAGATGCGCCGCCTTGTTGTAATGCGAGTTGTGCCATCAAAGGAAACTGGAAGAGAGGCGCCCGCTCGCTGTTCGGACGCGAGCACTTTCCGCTTTCCCCAACGCGCATCTTCTTGACGTCACCCATCCCTCTTCTCGAGCCGCCAAAGGCGCGAATCATGATCGCGGGCTTCCGGCGGTGAGAGGTGAGAGAGTATCAGCTAATCGTTCAGCGAGTTCGAAGGCCCAAGGTAGCCTCCCGCTGAATCGCATGCGGCCTTCCACAATTGCCCATAGTGTCAGGTGAGATCGGCGACCCAGTTCTCCTTGCCATGTCGGACACGCAGGACGAGTACGTCATCGCTCTCATCGACGGTGTAAACGATCATGTGCGCCCCGCAGGGATGGACCCTGACCGGGAGCGAGAACTCGACGCGCTCTCGCGCAAGCCGAGGATTGTCGGTCAGGATCTCGAAGGTCCGCTCGAGCTTTGCGTGATAGGCCTCCGCCTGATCGACACCGAATGTCCGAACGCCCTCAACATAGGCCAGGATGATGTCCTCCTCGGCTGCGCGGGTGAGCCTATAGGTCATGCTCGGATGGGGTCGTCACACCGGCCCGCGCACGCGCGGCCTCGAGGATCTGATCCATCGACCGATCGCTAACGCCGCTCGCGAGCCCTTCATCGACCAGGCACTGCAACTCGGCGATCGCGGCCTGGCGATCCTGATCACGGCGAATGAGATCGCGCACATAATCACTCGTGTTGCTGTAGCGCCCGTTGCGGGCCTGGGCCTCGACCCAGTCCTTCATCGGGTCAGGGAGCGAGACATTCATCGTGGCCATGGCGTGATCCTCCATGAATCTATGATGGCAAAATTTGCCAACATCTGTCAAATCACTCGGAGTCCACGCCCCGATCGCGATCCTGCTGCTGCCCGGCATTATGGGCCTGACGGAACATCTCCTGGAGCCGCTGCTGCTCTGAAAGCCGGGCGCGCGCGGCGTCGGCCTCCTGCGCAACGCGCTGCCGCTCCGCTTGCTCGCGCGCATGGGCGCAGAAGAACACGCGGCCGATGCGGCTGTCCGACAGAGTGCTTCTGATGTCAGCGGGTGACCATCGAGGACAGATCGCCACGCGCACAAGGCGCCTGCGGGAGGCCAACGGCCCGTCTCGCGGACATGGGAGATGTGCGCTTGCGCCTGCCGCCTCTCGCACCGCAGCGATGGTTCCAGGGCACATTTTCGTTTCTCGGGGCGTCCCACGAGGGGCCCATGGCTGCCGGAAAAGCGGCGGCCAGCAGCGCGGCAGAGACGCCGATCGAGACGACCTGGCGATCCCGATCTCGCCCCAAACCGAAGGTCTGGGCGGCCCCAAAACGCATGCACCCGAGTCCCTCATTTCTCGCGGCGGCGGTGCGGAGAGCACGTGATGGGCTCTCCGCGCGACGCACGTGCCGTGCCCAACGGACCCCGCGGCCGCTCCGCTTCTTGCGATGTCGGGCACCATCGGGACGCTGTGCGCACGCCGCAAAACCTGGCCTCGAAGAGCGGTCGCGGGGCCAATATTTGCGACCGGCGCACGGCCCCGCGCAGCCGCCAGCGAGCCTGGTCCGCTCGAAAATCCGCCAGATCGCAGCGCGCGTTTGGCTGGCTTTGGGCGCATCCGCGACACCCGAACGGGACGATTTCAAGAGCGCCGGGGACGCTTTCCGGATCGGATCCGCGCCGAAAACAGGGGCGGTGGAGATGCTAGGCATCCCGCCGGCCGCGGCATCCGGCGAACCAGACTTGCGACGGCTGGACGGGCCAGGCGCTGTTCACTCGCTGCACTTTCTCGGACACGGCGAGCGGCAGAGAGGCCGGTCTGGGGCGGTCATCCGTCCCACTGCACGGTGATGTCCTATTGAGGATTTGCAAACCTGTTTCTTTTCAGAGCCTTGCCGCGCGCCGAAACGCCGGCTGCCCCTGGGCAGCCGGTCGCTGCCAGGGGGCATCCCGAAACTGCCCAGGGGCAGTTGCAGATCGCGGTATTTCGCTTGCGCTGCCCAGGGGCAGCGTATTCGGCTGGATTTTGACCGGTCGGGTTGGCATCCTGTGGGCGCAATGCCCCCTGCTGCCGAGGCCGATCCGCGCCCGGGTCTGACCTATCGCTTTGATTTTGCAGGCTGTCCTCTGAGCTTGAGCGCGTTGCACCGCAATGGGTAGAGTGTGTGCACCTCCACCCGGGCCCCGGCCGCCTCGCGGACGGGGATCTGAGC
>CAYORO010000090.1:0-12389 GCA_964406355.1 uncultured Limibaculum sp. | reverse complement strand
GCGCGTTCGGATCGCCTTCGGCCGGGGCGGGCAGGCGGGTGACGATCGCCTCCAGCACGTCGGGGATGCCGAGGCCGGTCTTGGCGGAGATCTCCAGCGCGTCGTGGGCCTCGATCCCGATGACGTCCTCGATCTGGGCGCGGACGCGGTCGGGTTCGGCCGCCGGCAGGTCGATCTTGTTTAGGACCGGCACGATTTCGTGGTCGGCCTCGATCGCCTGGTAGACGTTGGCGAGCGTCTGCGCCTCGACCCCCTGGCTCGCGTCGACGACAAGGAGCGAGCCCTCGACCGCCTGCATCGAGCGGCTGACCTCGTAGGCGAAATCCACATGGCCCGGCGTGTCGATCAGGTTGAGCTTGTACTCCCGCCCGTCCTTCGCGCGGTAGATCAGGCGCACGGTCTGCGCCTTGATGGTGATGCCGCGCTCGCGCTCGATGTCCATCGAGTCGAGGAGCTGCGCCTTCATCTCGCGCTCGGTGACCGTGCCGGTCGACTGGATCAGCCGGTCGGCGAGCGTCGACTTGCCATGGTCGATATGCGCGACGATGGAGAAGTTGCGGATGTGATTTTGCGTGGCCATGCCCACGCTTATGGGTCATCCGAGCGCGCGGTCAAGCGGCTGCGGCAGCGCGCCCCGAACCGGGGCTGGGGCTCAGGCGGGGAATTCCCAGATGCCGGAGAGCGTCTCGGTGAGGTCCTCGACAAAGGTTGAGTTCGTCAGGTTCTCGTCACTCTCGGCGAAGGCGATCAGCAGCTCGTCGCGCCGGCCGCCGACGTCCTCGAGCGCGCCGAACCAGAAGTCGAAGCCCGCCTGGTCGGCCTCGCGGTTCAACACGTTGCGGTAGAGCTGACGGACATAGTCCTCGTCGGAGAGGGTGTCGGGTGCGCCGAAGCTCGCGGCGAATTCCGGGCTGTCGATGAAGGCCTGGGCGAGCTGGCGCTGCGTGAGGCCGTCGCCGGCGGCGTCGATCCAGAAATTGAGCCCGCCCTCGTCGATTGCGCCGTCGCGGCTGAGCCCGGCCTCGTAGAGATAGGCGATGCTCTGGGCGCGGTCGGCGCGCTCCTCGCCGGTGCCGGTCAGGAGCCTCGTGTCGGTCTCTCCGAGATACTGGATGGTGTCTGCTTGTGCGAGGTCGAGCGCCGCGCGCTCCGGATTGGAGATATTTTGGCCGAACTGGCCAAAATAGTCAGAGATCGGCGCGCCAATAATTGGGTAGTCGACGGGTTCGCCGGCTATCTGGATCCTGTATTGATCTGTGTCCTGGGTCGTTCCGGGCTGGCGCAGAACCAAATCGTCGATAAAATCTCCACTGCTTTGCGAGTCTATTCGAAATATAAACCCAGTCACAAAGTTGATTGGCTCGCCAATCGAGAGATCATTGCCCTCAGGAATTGGCATAATGTTGACGCCTGGTCCAACATCAACAAGACGGGTGGCGCTTTCGATCCGGATTGTACTGATGCCTTGGAATATCCTGTCGCCCTGATCTGCGTCCCAGTGAGCGGCTTCTCCCTTAAAAACGAAAGTCATACTTTACCTCTCGAAGGGTTACTTAGTTGCAAAAAGTGACTGCGCGATGATAGCTCCGCGCTGATCTATCGATCAATATCATCAACCATGCCATTCCGGCAACATTATTCATGATATGCGAATAATGGTCTGCATTGTGGATCAATATTAGCGCGCCACGAAACAACGGCGTTTGATGGCAAAGCTGGGCGCTGGTTTAGGCGCGGAGGCGTTGAGCCGCGAGGATGGTGGCGAGACCGTCGGCCGCGTCCTCGATGATGTCGAGGGCGAGGTCGAAATCCTCGGCCGTGCCGCAATAGGGGTCGATCACTTCGCGCCCTTCCGGGTGCAGCAGCCGCATCCGCCCGTCGCGCCGTTCTGGTGAGAGGCCGAGGAGCTGTCCGAGGATCCAGCGATCCATGGCGAGCAGGAGATCGTGTCGGACGAGATCGGTGGGCTCCACGGCCCGACATGCGGTGTTACGGATGTCGTATCCGCGGGCACCGGCAGCCAGGATGGCCCGAATGTCCGGCAGAGCCCCCGCCTCCGACACGCTGGCGCCCGCGCTGCTGATCTCGCAGCAAAGACCCTCCCGAGCGAACCGCGCGCGGAGCACGGCCTCGGCCATCGGACCCCGGCACAGATTGCCCAGATCGACGCATAAGATACGCATTGCACCACTCCTACTCTCGAATGTGTCTAGCATGAGGCGGCGTGGCGGCCGAATGCCGACTTCGTGAGCGTCGTGGTGCGGAGTTGCGGAGGGCCAAAGGGTCGGGACCGGGCGCTCACCGGCCACGGGCTTTCGCGCGGCGGGTGGGCGTGGCCGCGAGGGGATCGTCCGGCCATGGGTGTTTCGGGTACTTCGCCCGCATCTCCTTTGCCATGTCGCGATAGGCCGGGCCGGCCCAAAAGCCTGGCAGATCGCGCGTCACCTGCACCGGGCGGCCGGCGGGCGAGAGGAGCTCGACGACCAGCGGCACCGGGGGATCGCCGGCGACCGGATGCTCGGCGAGGCCGAACATCTCTTGCACGCGCACCGAGAGCGTCGGCTCGGCGCGCGCATAGTCGATGCGGACAGCATTGCCGAGTGGGGTTTCCAGGCGGGCCGGTGCTGCGCGGTCGAGTCCCGTCGCGACCTCCCAGTCGAGTTCGGCGCGCAGGATCGCATGGATGTCGAGCCTGGCAGCCTCCTCGATCCGGGTCAGGCCGGCGAGATGCGGCGTCAGCCAGTCCCCGAGCCGGTCGAGAAGCGCGGCGTCGGACCAGTCGGGCAGGCGCTCGGCCCAGGCCGCAGATTGCGCGCGCAGCCAGGCGCTGCGGGCACGGAGAGAGCAGGCGGCGTCGGACCAGGGCAGACAAGTGAGCCCCTTGGCCCGGATCCCGTCGGCCAGCGCGGCCGCGAGCGCGTCGGGCGGGGCGTCGCGCCAGATCTCGGAGGCGAGCGGGATCGCGCCGAGGCGCTCCTCGCGGCGGGCCCGGACGCGGGTCTCGCGCGGCTCCCAACGGGCCTCGCTCTGCCAGGCGATGCGGGCGCCGTGCCGGGCCCGGAGATCGGCCTCGGAGATCACCGCGGCCCGTCGGATGCGCGCCTCGCGCCCGGCATCGTCGAGCTCGGCGGCGACGAGGAGGCGCTGGCCACCGAGCGGGTCGTCCGGGGCGAGGGTCGCGCCACGTCCGCCCGAGAGGAGATAGCGCGGGGCCTCGCCGGGCCGGCGGAGCGCGACACGGTCGGGGTAGGCGGCGGCCAGCAGGCTGCCGAGGCGGGCCCGGGCGCGATCGGGATCGGCCCGGGCCGTGGAGAGCCGTCCGGCTTCGGCGCGGATCCGCTCGAGTGCGCCACGGTCGACGGCAGGTGCTGAGCGTGGCCGCAGCACGGCCTCGACCCGGAGTGCGAGATCGGCCGGCGCGCCAGGGCCGAGCGGATCGCGCTCAGAGAGGAGCGCTGCGGCGAGCGCGGCCTCGGCGCCGACGTCCTCGTCCTCCCCCGTCACCAGCATATGCGCGAGGCGGGGATGCAGCGGGCGCCCGGCAAGCGCGCGGCCATGGGCGGTGATCCGTCCGCCCTCGAGCGCGCCGAGCCCGTCGAGCAGCGCACGCGCCTCGGCGAGCGCGGGACCGGGTGGCGGATCGAGGAAGCGGAGCGCGGCCGGGTCGGCCCCCCAGGCCGCGAGCTCGAGCGCGAGGGGGGCGAGGTCGGCCTCGAGGATCTCGGCGGGTGCCGCCGCGGGCAGCGCGCCTTCCTCGACGCGCGCCCAGTTGCGGTAGCAGAGGCCGGGTCCGAGGCGCCCCGCACGGCCGCGGCGCTGTTCGGCCTCGGCGCGGCTGACCGGCACCGTGACGAGCCGGCCCATGCCGGTGGCGGGGTTCACGCGCGCCCGCCGCGCCAGGCCGCTGTCGATGACGATCCGCACCCCCTCCACGGTCAGCGAGGTCTCGGCGATCGCGGTGGCGAGCACCACCCGGCGCCGGCCGTCCGGGTCGGCCCGGAGCGCGGCGCGCTGGCGGGCGAGCGGCAGGCCGCCATGGAGCGGCAAAACGGCGACGCCCGGAAGGCCAGCGAGGAGCCGCTCGGTTCGCATGATCTCGCCCTGGCCGGGGAGGAAGGCGAGGATGTCGCCCTCGGCCTTCTCTTCGAGCGCGCGGGTGACGAGGCCCGCGACCTCCTCGGCGATCCGCCCGCCCCGCATGTCCCGGCCACGCGGGCGGTCGAGCCAGCGCGTCTCGACGGGGAAGAGCCGACCGGCGCTCTCGACCACCGGGGCCGGCTCCGCACCACCGAGAAGGCGCGCGAAGGTGCCGGTGTCGAGCGTCGCCGACATCGCGAGGAGGCGGAGCTCGGGCCGCAGCGTCTCCTGCACCTCGAGCGTGAGGGCGAGGCCGAGATCGGTGTGGATCGAGCGCTCATGCACCTCGTCGAAGAGGATCCCGGCGATGCCCGGCAGCTCGGGATCGGCCTGGAGAAGGCGGGTGAGCACGCCTTCGGTCACCACCTCGATGCGGGTCGCGCGCGACACCCGGCTCTCGCCGCGGATGCGGTAGCCGATCCGCTCGCCCACGCGCTCGCCGAGGGTGTCGGCCATGCGCTCGGCGGCGGCGCGGGCGGCGATCCGGCGCGGCTCGAGCATCAGGATCCGGCCCCCCCGCGCCCAGGCCTCCTCCATCAGCGCGAGCGGGACGCGCGTGGTCTTGCCCGCCCCCGGCGGTGCGGCGAGCACGGCGGCGGGGCGCTCGGCGAGGGCGCGGCGGAGCCCCGGCAGCGCGGCTTCGATCGGCAGGTCGGCGGCCATGGGATCCGATAGCGCGGTGGCCCCCGGCTGGCGAGGGGCCTCAGCGGCGGCGCCGGATCGTCGCGACCCCGAGCGGCGTCTCGCCCATCGCGCGGAGGAAGGCGAAGCCGCCGCCATCCGCCTCCTCGAACCAGACCTCGAAGGCGATGTCCGGTCGCGCCATGAATTTCGGCTTGTAGCCCGCGACCCGCTGATAGCGCGCGGCGCAGCGACGGAGCCCGGGCTCGACGGGCTTGGCGGGGTCGGCGGGCGAGAGCACCACGCGGTAGCGCCGGCGCCCGTCGAAGACCTCGCCCGACTGCGCACAGGGATCGACATCGGGCCCGGGCGCGGCACCGGTGATGAAGGCCGAGAGGGGGTCCGGGGCCCCCTCCTGGGCGGATGGTTCGATCTCCCAGGGTTTCGGGTCGAAGGGCGGCGTCGCCTCGACCGAGACCGGCCGGCGCCCGGCATAGCGGATCTCGCCCAGGTGCTCGCCACGCCGGGTGCTCTGCGACCGCCAGGCGAAGCGGTCGGGCTCGAAGCCATCCGTGCCCACCCGCCCCTCGGCGCTGGCGGCCAGGGTGAAGCGGAAGACGCTGCCCACCAGCCCCCGCGTGGCAAGCTCGGCCCGGGCGCTGTAGCGTGGGCCGTCGCGCTCGGTGGAGACCGCCATGTCGCCGAGCCGGAGCCCCCCGATGAAGACGTCATAGACCGCCGGCCCCGGCAGGTCCGCCGTCGCCGCCTCGAGCGGCGCAAGCGCGGTTGCGAGCGCGAGGAGCCCGGCCACCGTGGATTTGCGCATCGCTCCGCGCTCCCCTAGCCTTGATCCGAGGGCCAGACTGCCAGAGGCCGGGCCGTGGGCCAACGCCTCGGCGAGGATCGACCGAAGGATGCGGGGACGCGGATGCCCGAGGGCGAGCGCGAGGATGGATCGGCGCAGGCGCAGGCCCTCGTGGCGGCACTTGCGAAAGGCGATCGACGGGCGCTCTCGCGGGCGATCACGCTTGTCGAGTCGACCCGGGCCGATCACCGCGCGACGGCGCGGGCGATGCTCGCCCGGCTCGGACCGGACACGGGCGCAGGCGGCCTCAGGATCGGGCTGACCGGCACGCCGGGCGTCGGCAAGTCGAGCTTCATCGAGCGCTTCGGGCTGTTGCTGGTCGAGCGGGGCCACCGGGTGGCGGTGCTGGCGGTCGATCCGTCCTCGGAGCGCTCGGGCGGCGCGATCCTCGGCGACAAGACCCGGATGGAGCGGCTCGCGCGCCATCCGTCTGCGTTCATCCGGCCCTCGCCCTCGGGCCGCAGCCTCGGCGGCGTGGCCGCGCGGACCCGCGAGTGCATCCGCCTGGTCGAGGCGGCCGGGCACGATGTGGTGATCGTCGAGCCCGTGGGCGTCGGCCAGTCGGAGACCCGCGTTGCCGAGATGACCGACGTGTTCCTGCTCCTGATCGCGCCCGGGGGCGGTGACGAGCTCCAGGGCGTCAAGCGCGGCATCATGGAGATCGCCGACCTCGTCGTCGTCAACAAGGCGGACGGAGCGCTGGCCGGCCTCGCCGAGGCGACGCGGGCAGACTATGCGGGGGCGCTTCGGCTCCTGCGCCGGCGCCAGGGCGATCCCGACGACGTGCCGGCGGCGCTCGCGGCCTCGGCGGCGACGGGGGCCGGCCTCGAGCCGGTTTGGGAGCGGATCGCCGCGCTCGACACGCATCGCCGCGCGTGCGGCTGGCGGGCCGCGCGGCGGGCGGCGCAGGCGGTCGCGGCCTTCGAGCGGGCGCTGGCCGATGGCGTGCTGGCCGGGCTCGCCGCCGACCCCCGCGTCGCGGCCGCGATCGGGCCGACCCGCGAGGCTGTGGCGGCCGGCCGTGAGATGCCCGACGCGGCGGCCGAGCGGCTCGTCGCGCAATATCTTGATCGCTGAGATTTCACGCCCGAAACATCGTGACTGCTTAATCCCTCTGTGTCATCGTACTGTCATAAAGCGCAGCAGAGCGGATGGATGGATGCACAGACGAGGATCGAGACCGACGGGGTGGCGGACACGGATCGCGACCTGTGCCGCGCTGGCGGCGGGGTTTCTGATGGCGGCCGACGGGCCTGGGCCGCGGGTCGACGCGGCACAGGCCGAGGCCCATGCCGCGGCATGCCGGACCTATGAGAACCGGGCGCGATTCCTGCCGCGCGAGGAGCCGCTGAGCTTTCTCGTGCAGATGGCCGAGGGGTGCCGCGCGGCGCGGGGATCGCTCGCCGAGGGCGACCGGGTCGAGCGGCGCGTGGCGATCGCCTTTCTCGACCGGCTGACCGAGTTCCGCGACACCATCATCTCAATCAATATGGAGCGGGTCTTTGGCCGCGATGCCGGGCCTCTGGCGCGGCCCAAGCTCGCTCAGGGCCAGATGCGTCCGCTCGGCGAGGTCTCGGAGAGCGGCGAGTTTCTGATCGCCCACCGCATGGGTCTGCTCGCGGCCTTCGAGGACTGGCGCGCCCGAGCCGGCGACGTGGCGCTCGCGGGGACCGCCCTGCCAAAGAGCTGAGCCCGCCCGCCCGGGCCTTGCAACGGCAGGCGTTTCGCCGTACCTCGCGAGACGCGCTAGGGGTGTAGCTCAGTTGGTAGAGCGACGGTCTCCAAAACCGTAGGTCGGGGGTTCGAGACCCTCCGCCCCTGCCATCCCCGACCCGCCACGCCCGACGGCGCGCGCCAGACCGGAGCCAGCCCATGATGAACCCCGCCCGCTTCGTTGCCCAGGTCCGGTCCGAGGCCGCCAAGGTCGTCTGGCCGGCGCGCAAGGAAGCCGGGTTGACGACGCTGATGGTGTTCGTAATGGCGCTCCTGATGGCGATCTTTTTCTTTCTCGTCGACCGGCTCCTGAGCTTTCTCGTCGAGACGCTGCTCTCGCTCTGAGACCTGCGGCGCGGCCGCGGCCGCCACCGTCGCCTCGGTCACGACCGACAGCCGAGAGGGTTGACGGCGCCTGACCTCCCCGCTAGAGAGCGGGCTTCCGTTCGACAAGACAGACTTCGCGCGCCGGGCTGGCGAAAAGGTCCGGAACGACGCGGCCGGGTTTGGGTCCGGCAGAGGTGAGGCAGAATGACGAAGCGGTGGTACTCGGTCCACGTGCTCTCGAACTTCGAGAAAAAGGTGGCCGAGGCGATTCGCGAGGCGGTGGAGCAGCAGGGCCTCGAGGAAGAGATCGAGGAGGTGCTGGTCCCGACCGAGGAGGTGACCGAGGTGCGCCGCGGACAGAAGGTGCAGGTGGAGCGTCGCTTCATGCCGGGTTACGTGCTCGTGCGCATGGAGATGACGGACCGTGCCTATCACCTGATCAAGGACACCGCGCGCGTCACCGGCTTTCTCGGGCCCCAGGGCCGTCCGACCCCGCTGCGCGACCGTGAGGTGGCCCGTCTCCTCAACCAGGTGGAGGAGGGGATCGAGCGGCCGCGGCCGGCGATCACCTTCGAGGTGGGCGAGACGGTCTCGGTCACCGACGGGCCGTTCGAGGGCTTCACCGGGATGGTGGAGGACATCGACGAGGCGTCGAGCCGCCTCAAGGTGTCGGTGACAATCTTCGGCCGGGCGACCCCGGTCGATCTCGACTATGCGCAGGTGACCAAGGCCGCCTGACGCGATCCCAGTGGGAGGCCGAGGCGGCGCGCCGCCCAAGCCGGACCACGCCACAGCGAGGCCCGCGGACGCGTCCCGGGCCGGATGGAGAGAAGGCCGATGGCCAAGAAAGTGATGGGGCATCTCAAGCTCCAGGTGCCGGCGGGCAAGGCGAACCCGTCGCCGCCGATCGGGCCCGCGCTCGGTCAGCGCGGCATCAACATCATGGGCTTCTGCAAGGAGTTCAACGCCAAGACCCAGCAGATGGAGCCGGGCGCACCGTGCCCGACCGTGATCACCTACTACGCCGACAAGTCGTTCACCTTCGAGATCAAGACCCCGCCGGCCTCGTTCTATCTCAAGAAGGCGGCCAGTCTGAAGTCGGGCTCGAAGACGCCGGGGCGCGCCAGCGCTGGCACGGTGACGGTGGCGCAGGTGCGTGAGATCGCCGAGACAAAGATGCAGGATCTCAACGCAAACTCGGTCGAGGCCGCGATGAAGATCATCCTCGGCTCGGCGCGGTCGATGGGCATCGAGGTGAAGGGATGAGCAAGCCGTCCAAGCGCATGCGCGCGATCCGCGAGGCGACCGAGGGCAAGGGCCCGCTGTCGCTCGAGGAGTCCGTCGCCCTCGTCAAGGCCAACGCCACGGCCAAATTCGACGAGACGATCGAGGTGGCGATCAATCTCGGCGTCGATCCCCGCCATGCCGACCAGATGGTGCGCGGCGCGGTCAGCCTGCCGAACGGCACCGGCAAGTCGGTGCGCGTCGCGGTCTTCGCGCGCGGGCCCAAGGCCGAGGAGGCCAAGGAGGCCGGCGCCGACATCGTGGGCGCCGAGGACCTGATGCAGGCGGTGCAGGGCGGCGAGATCAACTTCGACAAATGCATCGCCACGCCGGACATGATGCCGGTGGTCGGGCGCCTGGGGAAAATC
Organism: uncultured Limibaculum sp.; assembly: GCA_964406355.1. Lineage (GTDB taxonomy): Bacteria > Pseudomonadota > Alphaproteobacteria > Rhodobacterales > Rhodobacteraceae > Thermohalobaculum. Next base: position 3,074 of record CAYORO010000090.1, on the reverse strand, counting down.
CTCGGCCCGCGCGGCCTGATGCCCAACCCCAAGACCGGGACCGTGACAATGGACGTCAAGGCCGCGGTCGAGGCCGAGCGCGGCGGCAAGGTCGAGTTCCGCACCGTGAAGGTGGGGCTTCTGCATGTCGGCGTCGGCAAGGCGAGCTTCGAGGCGGACAAGCTCACCCAGAACATCCGCGCGCTGCTCGCCGAGGTGAACCGGGTGAAGCCGACGGGCGCCAAGGGCCAGTACATCAAGAAGGTGTCCGTGAGCTCGACCATGGGCCCCGGCATCGCGGTGACGCTCGAGAGCCTCGGCACGGTCGAGGCGACGGCGGCCTGAGAGAGATCCCCCGCGCGGCGGGGGTTACAGCGGGGCGCGTTCGCGCGCCCCATCCTGTCCGAGACGGCGGGCGGTGGGTGCGATCCGCGTAAGGCCGGCCATAGACGGGGCGTGAAGGCGGGATCGGTGCGGGCGGAGGCTCGCACCCGGTTGCGGTTCCACCCCGGGGCAGAGCGAGAGGACCGCTCGCGGCTCGGGGCCGCGGTCGGTCAGGCCCGGGCGGATGCGCCCGAATGGGAGTGTGACTGTGGACAGAGCTCAAAAACGGGACGCCGTCGCGGAGCTCTCGGAGATCGTGGATACCTCTGGCGTGATCGTGGTCGCGCAGTATCAGGGGATGACGGTCGCCGAGATGCAGGACCTGCGCCTGACCATGCGTCAGGGTGAGGCCCGCTTCAAGGTGGCGAAGAACCGGCTCGTCAAGATCGCGCTCGACGGCAAGCCCCAGGAGGTCGGCAAGGACCTCTTCAAGGGTCCGACCGGCATCTGCTTCTCGCAGGATCCGGTCGCGGCCTCGAAGATCGCCACGGATTTCGCTAAGAAGAACAAGAAGTTCCAGATCATTGGCGGGGTCCTCGGCGGTCAGCTCCTCAACGAGGAGGGCGTGAAGGCCCTGGCCGACATGCCGTCCATCGACGAGCTTCGCGCGAAGCTGCTCGGGGTGCTCAAGGCACCGCTCGCCAAGTTTGCGGGCGTGCTGAAAGCACCGCCGACCAAGCTCGCGGGCGTGCTCAAGGCACCGCCGCAGAAGCTCATCGGCGTGCTCAAGGCCTTCGAGGCCAAGAGCAAGGAGGGCGACGGCGAGGCGGCCTGAGGCCGTGGGCGAACCGGCGGGCGCCGTCCTGGCGGACGGGCGACCCAAGCAACCGACTGAAACCGACCGACACGACGAAAAAGGACAAGGCACATGGCCGATCTGGAGAAAATCAAGGAAGACCTCTCGAACCTCACGGTGCTCGAGGTGGCCGAGCTCGCGAAGATGCTCGAGGATCACTGGGGCGTCGAGGCGGCATCCGGCGGCGGCATGATGATGGCCGCGATGCCGGCGGCTGCGGGCGGTGCGCCTGCGGCTGCGGCCGAGCCCGAGGAAGAGAAGACCGAGTTCGACGTCATTCTCAAGGCCGCGGGCGCCAAGAAGATCAACGTGATCAAAGAGGTTCGCGCGATCACCGGCCTCGGCCTCAAGGAGGCGAAGGACCTCGTCGAGGCCGGCGGCAAGCCGGTCAAGGAGGGCGTGCCGAAGGCCGAGGCCGAGGAGATCGCCAACAAGCTCAAAGAGGCGGGTGCCGAAGTCGAGATCAAGTGATCCGGCGGGCCGCGGCCCGCGTATCAGCAAATCCCGGGGCGGTACTTCCGGCCCGGGTCACGTGCCGAAATCCGCACGCGGCCGAAGTGTCGCGGCGGGCGGCGCAAGGTGGTCCGAGACAGGCCCGGCGGGGGAAGCCGGCCTATGGACGGGGCCACGTTGCGCGACGATCCGGCTCGGTCGCGTCCCCGGCGACCGCGCGCGCAACGCACTGATCCGAGGGGTCCCATGGGCGAGCAGTTTTCCGGCCGCAAACGCATCCGCAAGTTCTTTGGCAATATCCAGGAGGTCGCGGAGCTTCCGAACCTGATCGAGGTTCAGAAGCGGTCCTACGACTATTTCCTCGAGTCGGGCGATGGCGGCGTGCCGGTCGACGGCGAGGGGCTGCAGGGCGTCTTTCAGTCGGTCTTCCCGATCAAGGACTTCAACGAGACCGCGGTGCTGGAGTTCGTCCGCTACGAACTCGAGGCGCCGAAGTACGATGTCGACGAGTGCCAGCAGCGTGACATGACCTATGCCGCGCCGCTCAAGGTGACGCTGCGCCTCATCGTCTTCGAGGTCGAGGAGGACACCGGCGCCAAGTCGGTCAAGGACATCAAGGAGCAGGACGTCTATATGGGCGACATGCCGCTGATGACGAAGCACGGCACCTTCGTCGTCAACGGCACCGAGCGCGTGATCGTCAGCCAGATGCACCGCTCGCCCGGCGTCTTCTTCGACCACGACAAGGGCAAGACCCACGTCTCCGGCAAGCTCCTGTTCGCCAGCCGGGTGATCCCCTATCGCGGCTCGTGGCTCGACTTCGAGTTCGACGCCAAGGACATCGTGTTCGCCCGCATCGACCGGCGCCGCAAGCTGCCGGTGACGACGCTGCTCTACGCGCTCGGCCTCGATCAGGAGGCGGTCTGCGACTACTTCTACAACTGCGTGACCTATCGCCGGCAGGGCGAGGGCTGGTCGCTCGCCTTCAACGCCGACCGGCTCAAGGGATCCTCGCCCGCCTACGATCTCGTCAACGCCGAGACCGGCGAGGTGGTCGCGCCGGCGGGGCAGAAGCTGACGCCGCGGAAGCTCCGCCAGCTCTCCCAGTCGGGGGTCGAGCGCGTGCTCGCGCCCTACGAGGCGATCCACGGCCGGTTCGCCGCCGTCGACATGATCAACGAGGAGACCGGCCAGATCTATGTCGAGGCGGGCGACGCGCTCGACGCGGAGGCCGTGGAGCGGCTGATCAAGGCCGGCTTCGAGGAGATCGAGACGCTCGACATCGACAACGTGACCGTCGGGCCGTACATCCGCAGCACGATGGCGGCCGACAAGAACCTCGACCGCGAGCAGGCGCTTCTCGACATCTACCGCGTGATGCGCCCCGGCGAGCCGCCGACGCTCGACGCGGCCGAGGCGATGTTCCAGTCGCTGTTCTTCGACCCGGAGCGCTACGACCTCT
>CAYORO010000089.1:0-12424 GCA_964406355.1 uncultured Limibaculum sp. | reverse complement strand
CGGCGCGGGCTGGCGGCGGGGCCGCCCTTTGGCGGGCGGCGCCGGACCCGCCCGCGCCCCCGCCCGCCCACCCGGCGCGCGCGGGTCCGGCGCCGCCAAGTCCCGGGCCGGAGCGCTGGATTTCGCGGACCCGTGCCGTTACGCAACGCGCGGACGGGGAGGGGCCAATGACCGAGATCATCCGACAGATCGACGAGGTCGCCGGGCGCTACGACGCGCTGCTGTGCGATCTCTGGGGGTGCTACCATGACGGCCTGCGCCCGTTCCCGGAGGCGGTGGCCGCGCTCCGCGCCTATCGCGCCCGGGGCGGGATCGTGCTGCTGCTCACCAACGCGCCGCGGCCGATCGACGGCGTGCTGCGCTTCCTGGCGCGGATTGGCGCGCCGGAGGACAGCCATGACGGGGTGCTCTCCTCGGGCGAGGTCTGCGCGACGGCGCTCAGGGCCGGCACCCATGGCCGGGCGATGCATTTCGTCGGCTCGCCCGAGCGTGACGCCATGCTGATCGAGGCCGGCGGCATCCACCCGGCGCCCGTCGATGAGGCCGACGCGGTTCTTTGCACCGGGCTCCGCGACGACCGCACCGAGACGCCCGAGATGTATCGCGAGGAGATCGCCGACTGGGTCGCGCGCGGGCTGCCGATGCTCTGCGCCAACCCGGATATCGTGGTGGATCGGGGCGAGACGCGGCTCTGGTGCGCCGGGGCGCTGGCGGTCGAGATGGAGCGTGCCGGAGGCCGGGTGCACTATTTCGGCAAGCCCCATCAGGCGGTCTATGCGGCGGCTCTCGCGCGGATTGCCGAGATTGCGGGTCGGCCGGTGCCACCAGCGCGGGTGCTGGCGGTCGGCGACGGCATCGCCACCGATGTCGCGGGCGCGGCACGGGCGGGCATCGCCTCGGTGTTCGTCACGGGCGGCATCGCGGCGGGCGAGCTCGGCAGCGGGATGCCGGACCCCGACCGGCTCGCGGCCTATCTCGCACGCCATGGCCAAGCTCCTCTTGCTGCGATCGACCGTCTCAGATGACCATGATCGCGTGACGTTCGGGCAACAAGATGATCCCCATCGCGACTTATTAGGAAGAATCTTTCGCAAGACGCTTGCTTGTGCGTCGCACCACGCGTAGAAGGCCTGTGACGCAGTGCAGCGAGGGACGCCATGCTCGATGGGCTTGATACCGAGACAATCCGACGGGGCACGATCCCGATCGAGGATCTGAGCGTCGGGCTTGCCCGCGCGCTCACCAAGACGGTGACAGATGACGACATCCACGCCTTCGCCGAGGTGTCGGACGACCGAAACCCGGTCCATCTGAGCGACGATTACGCGGCCGGGACCATCTTCGGCGGGCGGATCGCGCATGGCATGCTGACGGCCGCGCTGTTCTCGGCGGTGATCGGCGAACAGCTGCCGGGACATGGCTCGATCTATCTCGAGCAATCGCTGCGCTTCATGCGGCCCGTGCGTCCGGGCGACCGGGTGACCGCCATGGTCACGGTCCGCGCGATCGATCTGCGCCACCGCCGCGTCACGCTTGATTGCGGCGCCACCGTACGCGACAAGGCGGTGCTGAAGGGCGAGGCGCTGGTGCTGGCTCCGTCCCGCGAGGGCGAGCGCCGCGACGGCTGACGCGTCTCGGGCGGCCATGCCCAACGCGAGACCGCCGGCGGCGCCGGGAGCGATCGCCGGGGGACGCGGATGGACGAGGCCGTGAGACCACGCATGGAGATCATCCGCGGCGCGACCAGGCTCGGCTCCGGTCAGCACGGGGCCACCGTGGCGCTCGGCAATTTCGACGGCGTGCATCGCGGCCACCGAGTGCTGATCGCCGCGGCCCGAGCCGCCCGGCCGGAGGCGCCGCTCGGCGTCGTGACCTTCGAGCCGCATCCGCGCCGCCACTTCCGGCCCGGTGACCCGCCCTTTCGTCTGACCACCGCATCGGAGCGGGCTCGGATCCTTGAGCGTGCCGGCGTCACGCGGCTCTACGAGCTCCGCTTCGATGCCGCATTGGCGGCGATGGACGACGAAAGCTTCGCGACCGGGATCCTCGGCGCGGGGCTCGGCATCTCCCATGTCGTGATCGGCGCGGATTTCCGCTTCGGCCGCGGCCGCGCCGGGACGCCCGAGAGGCTCGCCGAGCATGGGCGGCAGGCGGGCTTCGGCGTCACCATCGAGCCGATGCGCGGGGGCCCGGACGGGACCTGGTCCTCCACCGCGATCCGCGAGGCGCTTCGGCGGGGCGACTGTGCGGAGGCGGCCGAGGCGCTCGGGCGCTGGCACACGGTCTCGGGCCCGGTGATCGAGGGCGACCGGCGCGGGCGGCTCCTCGGCTACCCGACCGCCAATCTCGCCTTCGGAGAACAGCTCGTGCCGCGCTACGGCGTCTATGCCGCCCGGGTCGAGGTCCATGACGGGCCGCGTGCTGGCCTCCATGACGGGGTGGCGAGCATCGGCGAGCGGCCGACCTTCGGCATCAATGCCCCGAATTTCGAGGTGCATCTCTTCGATTTCGCGGGCGATCTCTACGGCGCGGAGATCTCGGCCGCACTGGTCGCATACCTTCGCCCCGAGATCGCCTATGAGGGGCCCGAGGCCCTGATCGCACAGATGGACCGCGACAGCGCGGAGGCGCGCGCCGTTCTGGCGACCTTCGAGACCCACCCGGCCGCGCAGGTCGTGGATCAAGATGAGGGCAGACGATGACGGCGCTGCGGGTGACAGCCTTCAACCTGTATTTCTACAGCTACACGTTCGCCGTCGCCCTCATCTGCTACGTGCTCGCGAAGTTCTCGACGCGCGAGGCGATGCAGCGGGTGCTCCGCCAGTGGGGACAGGCGACGCTCTGGGGGATCCGGGTGCTGCTCGGCGGGCGCGTCGAGGTGCGCGGCGAGGACCGGCTGCCGCCCGAGGGGCCGCGGCTCGTCGTCGCCAAGCATCAGAGCGAGCTCGACATCGTGATGCTGGCGGCCCTGATGCCCGATGCCTCGGCGGTCGCGATGGCCGAGCTGCGCAAGTATCCGTTCTTCGGCCCGATCCTCGAGAAGCTCGGCGTCGTGCTGGTGGCGATCGAGGCGGGCCCGCAGGGGCGCACGCAGCAGGTGATCGACGGTGCGCGGCGCGTCGCGATCGACGAAGAGCGCCCGATGGTGATCTACCCCGAGGGCGAGCTGATGCGCCTCGGGGCACGTGAGCGCTATCGCAAGGGGGCGGCCCATATCTACACCGCGCTCGACATCCCGGCCTGCCCGGTCGCGGTCTCCCACGGGCTGATCTGGCCGCGACGGGAGTGGCGCAAGCATGTCGGGCGGACCGCCGTCTTCGAGTATCTCGACCCGATCCCGCCGGGCCTCGGCTTCGATGCGTTCCTCGCCGAGATCGAGACCCGCATCGAGGAGAACACCATGCGCCTGATCCGCGAGCATGCGCCGCCCGAGGAGCTGGCGGCCGCCGAGGAGCGCTATGCCCGGCGGCTCAACAATCACGGGGTCCCGGCGATGCCCGAGCCTGCCCACCCGGTCGGGGGCGACAAGCCGGCCTGAGTGCCGGGTGGTTTGCCGGCCCGCGCGGGCGGTGATACGCTTGCCCCATTGAGACGTTGCAGCCCCCCGGCCGTCATTCATCCGGCCCCCCATTGCCCCGGACGCCGAAACCGAGATGTGTGATTTCTGCTCTATGCATGCCGGGCACGGCCACGCCGACCCGTTGGCCGGGGCCGGGGCCGGGGCCGGTGCGAGCGCGGCACAGACCAACGGTCAGACCGGCGGCGGCGTGCCGACCGGCCTCAAATGGGGCGACGAGGTGCTCGGCAGCCCCGGCGGCGTGATCACCTGGAGCATCGCCGGGCCGGGCGAGGACATCACCGCCTATCGCAACAACACGGTCTCGGATGATTTCGACGAGTTCTTCGGCATCGACATCGCGCCGGTGATCCGGGGCGCCTTCGCGGCCTGGTCCGAGGTCGCGGATATCGAGTTCGTCGAGGTCGAGGATGCGCCCGAGGAGGGGCGCACGGGCGTCATCCGGTTCTTCCTCGGCAATCCGGTCGAGCCCTTCAATCTCGGTGCGGCGTTCTTCCCGGGCGAGGACGAGACGGCGGGCGATGTGCTGGTGGTGCGCACTGCCCAGCTTGCGATCCCGGGAGAGGACGGGCGGCTCGACCATCTCTTCCATCTCGTGCTCCATGAGATCGGCCACTCGATCGGGCTCGCCCATTCGCCCGATCCGCGCTCGGTGATGAATGCCCGCGTGGTGCCCGAGGACCCCAAGACCGCGCTCACCGGCGACGACATCGCCGGGATCCAGAGCACCTACGGCCCGCAGGACGGCGTGGCGCCCGAGCTCGCGCTGGCGCCCGGCGAGGATGTGCTGCGCCTTCTCCATGTGGCTGAGCCGCTGCGGGCGACCGGGAATGCGCGCGACAATCTGATGGCCGGCACGGCGGCGGAGGAGACGCTGGCGGGCGGCGACGGGGCTGACACGCTCGAGGGCGGCGGGGGCGACGACCTGCTGGTCGGGGGGGCGGGCGACGACCGGCTGGTCGGCGGTCAGGGCTGGGACCGGGCGGAGATCGCCGGCCTCTACGCGCCCGAGCAGCTCGTGGCCGAGGGACCGGGCCACCGCGTCCAGACCGAGGACGGCTCGGATTTCCTGCGCGGGGTGGAGGCGGTCGAGTTCGAGAACGGCACCCTCGCGCTCGACATCCCGGGGGCCGGGCTCGGCTTCGTCTTCCGCCTCTACGATGCGGTGTTCGACCGCACGCCCGATGCGGGCCTCCTGTTCTGGCAGCGCGCCAGCTTCGAGGGCGCCTCCGACCTCGCGATCGCCGAGGCCTTCGTCGCGAGCCCCGAATTCGAGGCGCGGTATGGCGCCGATCTCTCTGACGAGGGATATGTCCGCGCGCTCTTCGCCAATGTGCTCGGCCGTGCGCCGGATATCGACGGTCTCGCCTTCTGGCTCGACACGCTGGCCTCGGGCACCCCGCGCCCGGAGATGCTGATCGCCTTCTCCGACAGCCCGGAGAACGTCGCCGCCTCCGAGACCCTGATCGGGGAGGGCGTTTTTGTCCCGGACGAGACCTTCCTCGGCTGAACGCCGCCGGAAACCGGCCCACGATGCGTTAAGCTCAGGGCAAATCGAAGCGGAGTGCCCATGTCCTTCACCATCTTCTTCAGAACGGGGCCGGCCTTCACCGATGGCGGCGGCCTGGTGGCCGGTGCCAGTGTCGGCTCGGAGGATCGGTCGCGCGACATCGCCCGGCCGCTCTTCACCGGCGGCGACGAGCGCTTGCTCGGCACGCCCTTCAACGACTCGATCCGCGGCTTCGATGGCGACGACACGATCGAGGGTTTTGGCGGCAACGACACGCTGCGCGGCGACGATGGCGACGACGTGCTGTTCGGCGATGAGGGCTTCGACCAGCTCGAGGGCGGCGAGAACCGCGACTTCATCGACGGTGGCCCCGGCTTCGACACGCTCGGCGGCGGCGACGGCACCGACACGCTTCTCGGCGGCCGGGGCGACGATCTGCTCGGCGGCGATGACGACCCGGATGTTCTCGAGGGCGAGGCGGGGTTCGACACGCTGATCGGCGGCCAGGGCGACGACATGCTGGGCGGCGGGCCCGACGCCGATCTCCTCGAGGGTGGCCCGGGCGCGGACGAACTGCTGGGCGATGGCGGCCCGGACGACCTCTTCGGCGGCCCGAACGACGACATCCTCTTCGGCGGCGACGGCGCGGATCTGATCGAGGGCGAGGACGGCTTCGACATCGCCGAAGGTGGCAACGGGAACGACACCATCCGCGGCGGCGAGGCCGATGATCGCCTGTCGGGCCAGGCCGGCGCCGACGTCCTCGCCGGCGGACCGGGGCGTGACACGCTCGAGGGTCAGCGCGGCAACGACCGGCTCGAGGGCAATGACGGCCCAGACAGCCTCGGCGGCGGCGATGGCATTGACACCCTGATCGGCGGCAACGGCTTCGACACGCTGCGCGGCGGCGCCGGCACCGACGAGCTCCGCGGCAATGGCGGGGCCGACAGCCTCTTCGGCGGAGACGATGCCGACAGCCTGTTCGGCGGCGACGGCAACGACCGCGCCGAGGGCAACGCCGCGGCCGACCGGCTGGAGGGTGGCGCCGGGGCCGACACGCTCATCGGCGGGCTCGGCAATGACCGCGTCCTTGGCCAGGCCGACAATGACAGCCTTCAGGGCAATGACGGCGCTGACACGCTGGAGGGGCAGGGCGGGGCCGACGAGCTCTTCGGCGGTCCCGGGGCCGACCGGTTGCTGGGTGGCGACGGGCGCGACACGCTCACTGGCGGCGATGGCGACGACGTTCTCGATGGCGGGCGCGGCGGCGACGTGATGGATGGCGGCGCGGGCTTCGACCGGGCGCTCTTCGACTACACCGCGGCGGCCAGCGATTTCGTGGTGATGGGCGACACGATCGAGATCACGCCCGATGGCGGCGCGACCGACACGATCACGGGCATCGAGCGGGCCGAGTTTCCGGACGCCACCTTCGTGATCGACGATGCCGGCGGCGATGTCGACTTCCTCAACCGCCTCTATGTGGCGGCCTTCGACCGGATGGCCGACCGGGGCGTCCTGTTCTGGGCCGACCAGTTGGCGGCCGGCGCCACGCGGCTCGAGGTCGCGGAGGAATTCGCGGGCCCGGACGAGACCGGCCAGGAGCTCCTCGACGAGGCCAACAGCGCGGCCGTGCGCGAGCAGACGGCGGACGATTTCGACGCAGGCATCCTCGTCTTCGACAGTGGGGTGCTGTTCGTCTGATCATGGTATGGTCCTCGCGCGAGGGAGGACCTGACGATGTGCGGCTTCTGTTCGATGTCTCGCGGGGTCTGCGATCTTGCGGCCGCGCATGCCGACGCCTATGGCGGCGCGGGCGCGACGATCGCGCCGGAGGGGCAGGAGCGGCCGACCTCGATCAGCCTCAACGGCAAATGGGGCGGCGGCGCCGTTGGCACGCCGGGCGGCACGGTCACCTGGAGCCTCGCGCCCGGCGGGCTGTCTGCAACCGCGATTCCGTTTGCCGGACGCTCGGTCGATCCCTCTGAGCGGTTCGAGTTCGACGTGGCGGCCGAGCTGGCGAAATCCTTCGACGCGTGGTCCGAGATCGCGGGGATCGACTTCGTGCAGGTCCCGGATTCCGGCGAGGCGGCGGGCGTCGGCACCAGGGGCGACATCCGCGTCTTCTTCACATCGGTCGGCGGCGGCTTCAACGGCTATGCGCTCTATCCCTCGGGATCCAACCCGATCGGCGGGGATATCGCGATCCAGCCGACGCTCGATCTGCGCGACCCGCGGACCGGCGAGCCCAATTCGTTCTTCTATTCTCTCACCATGCACGAGATCGGGCACGCGATCGGCCTCGGCCATGCCGGCAGCAGCCGCGCCGTGATGCATCCGAGCGCGCGCCATCCGCGGCTCTCGGCTGACGATATCGCCGCGGCGCGCAACAATTACGGGTTTCAGGACGGTGAGGCGGCCTATGCGCTTGGGCCCGAGGAGGCCGACTTCACCATGCTCCGCGCGCCCGAGGGGATCGTCGTCACCGGCAATGCGCTTGCCAACACGATCCTCGGCAGCGGTGCGGGCGAGCATCTGATCGGCGGCGCCGGGGACGACACGCTCCGCGGGCGCGAGGGCGCCGACACCCTCGAGGGCGGCGCGGGCGACGATCTCCTGGCCGGCGGCCCGGGGCCCGACCGGCTGATGGGCGGCGACGGGTTCGACACGGCCCTCATCGCGAGGGACTACGCGCCCGGGCGAGTTACCCTGGGCGAGACGGTCGAGATCGGCGGCGCGGGCGAGGACACCCTCTCAGGCATCGAGCGCATCGCCTTCGACGACGGGGTGCTGGCGCTCGATCTGCCGGGCTCCGGGCTCGGCGAGATCGCCAGGCTCTACACCGCCGCATTCGGCCGGGCGGCCGATCCCGGCATCCTCGTCTGGCAGGATGCGTGGCTTGGCGGCGAGAGCCTGCTCGCCATCGCCCGCAGCTTTGCCGACAGCCTCGAATTCGCCGAGCGCTATGGCGAGGACCCGGACGACGCCACCTATCTCGCCGCGCTCTTCGACAATGTGCTCGGCCGGCCGGGCGACCCCGGCGGCACTGCGTTCTGGCTCGCCGCGCTCGAGGCGGGCACGAGCCGGGCCGAAGCACTCCTCGCCTTCTCCGAGTCGCCCGAAGCGGTCGCCCTCACCGAACCGTTGCTCGCGGACGGGCTGTTCCTCGAGGGCGCCGAGGGTCTCGTGTGACGCACCGCCCGCTTCGCTCAACCATATGGCGAGGACGGGGCGCTTTTGCTAAACAGCAACAAGAGCAGACATAATGGTCGCGCGTATGACCGAGATGGAGATCGTCTGATGTGCAACACCTGCGGCTGCGGCCATGACAAGACGCTGTTCGGCGGGCATTCCCACGACCATCACCACCATCATCATCACGATCACGACCATGCCCCGGCCGCCCCTGCGTCAGGTGACGACATGCAGGGACCGCTCTTCGACGGCAGCGCCGGCATCCCGAACCCATTCGATCTGGACCACGATCACAGCGACCCGACGGTTCCGGGCGTCTACATCCCGTGGAACGACGCGATCCTGCGCTTCCCGGGTGGGGCGATCCCGCTCGACCCTGATGCGCGCGACACACCCCAACCCCCTCCACCGAATGATCGCCCCGGCACGGTGCCACCGGGGTCTAAGTGGGGAGAGGACGGGCTCGGCACGCCGGGCGGCACGGTCACCTGGAGCCTGGTGGGCGGCGGCTTCGATGTTGATCCGCTGGATCCGACGATCGACGTCGGCAGCCTGTCCGTCGATCCGAGCGCTGCCTATCCGTTCGATGTCGAGGCCATTGCCCGCAGTGTCTTCGATGCCTGGTCGTCGGTCGCCAATATCGACTTCATCCAGCTGCCGGACGATGGCGCCGACTTCTTTGCGGGCTTTACGCCAACTCCAAACGACGACAGCGTTGTCGACATCCGGATCGCGCATGCGGTGATCGGGGATCCGGTTCTAGGTTTCGCCTACCTGCCCGATATCGGTGACATCGTCATGTCGACCACGCTGGATGGCGGCGTCCTGCCCGGTGCATCGGTGGCCCTGACCTACGAGGCCGTGCTGCTGCATGAGGTCGGCCACAGCCTCGGCCTGATCCACAGCGAGGATCCGACAGCAGTGATGTTCCCATTCCTGCTCAATCCCTTCACGATGCCGCAGTCGGACGACATCGAGCAGCTCCAGACGCTCTACGGGTCGCAGGACAACCTGCCCATCGGCTTCGAACTCGACGATCAGCAGCCGGACTTCTCGGTCGCGCATACGAGCCAACCGCTCGCGATCACCGGCACCCGCGTCGACAACAGCATCTCCGGCAGCGAGGGCGACGATCGCCTCGATGGCGGGGCGGGCGCCGACCTGCTCGATGGTCGGGGCGGCGACGATCTGCTGATCGGCGGGCAAGGCGCCGACCTTCATATCGGCGGCGCAGGCTTCGACACGGTCCTGATCCGCGCGGGCTACGACCCGTCGTCGCTCATCGTGACCGGCAACAGCGCCGAGGTTGCGGGTGAGCGCGGCGCGCTCGAACAGCTCTCGGGCGTCGAGCGCGTGGTGTTCGAGAGCGGCGTGCTCGCGCTTCCCGGGGGCGACTCGGAGATCGCCTTCCTCCAGCGGCTCTACCTCACAGTCTTCGGTCGCGACGTCGATGCCGGTGCGCTGTTCTGGGAGGACACCCTTACCGCCGGTGCCACCAAGCTCTCGGTGGCGGAGAGCTTCGTCGACAGCCTCGAGTTCCGCGACCGCTTCGACGAGACCGACACCGGGGCCTTCGTCGATCGGCTCTTCGAGTTCGTGCTCGGGCGGCCGGCGGACGAGGCCGGGCGAGAGTTCTGGCTGTCGGAGCTCGATGCGGGCATGAGCGCGGCCGAGGCGGCGCTGGCCTTTGCCGAGAGCCCCGAATTCGTCGCCGCCACGGCCGACGACGTGGCCAACGGCGTGTTCTTTCCGGGTGCCCAGGTCAACTATCCGGATCTCTTCGCCTGAGCGGGCGACGCGGGCATGCGTGTCCCCAAAGCCCGCGCGCACCTCCGCCTCGAAATGGGGCGACCCGGACCCCGGGGACGCCGGGCGGCGTCATCACCTTGAGCCTCGTCGGGCCGGGTGAGCGCGCCGACGATCTGCCGCTGGCATTCTTCGACGTGCCGGAGACCGTCGCGGTGACGGATCTCTCCGACGGCCAGGTCTTCGCGGATCTCGATCCCGTCGCCTGAGATCAGCGCGCGGCGAGATCGGTCGCGGTGAGGTCCGGCGTGCCGATCGGCCAATAGCCGGAGGAGGTGCTTTTCTCGCCGCCATGGGAGGTGAGAAAGAGCAGGGCGACATCTTCCTCGGTAATGGCGTCGGCGACCGCATCCGACGCGGCGGGAATGTTGCGTGTGTTGGCAAGCGGGTAGCGCATCGGCGCGGCCTCGGAATTGGCGAGCCGGACGATGCGCCCCTCGGCGGCGAAGCGCTCTGCGAGGATCTCGCCAACCGCGCCGACCTCGCGGAGGAACACGCGCTCATGCGGGTAGTAGCCGGCCAGCTGGCGACGAGCTCGACCGCGATCGCCATGGCGAAGGCGGCCAGCCAAACTGTCAGGACGGCACGGCTCCCGTGACAAAGCGCTCCACCGAGACGCGTCGCAGAAGGACGCGAGCCGGAGCCCGGCCCCGAGATTCTGCCACACCCCTGTGCGGCCCCACCGTGCTTCAGCCTCTGCCAAGGCCGTCATCGAAATCCCTCGCCGCACCCAGCCGGAAGGAGGCCGAAAAGCGCGATGACGGCACAACCGGCGGGGCGCATGTCGCGACTGACGGGGCGGGTGTCGCGTCGTCCGGCCCCCAGGCCCGGGCGCCGCCGTCCCGACCCCGGCGCCGGTCACTTGATCGAGAGGTCGAGGACCGGCCCATGCCCGCCCGCATCGAGCGCCTTGTTGACCTTGTCCATGCGCTCCGTGAGCTTTGCCTTGGAGTAGTCCTTTTTCTCCTTCTTGGCGTGATCCGCCTGCGCCGCCTTGATCGCTTTCGCCTTGTCCTTGTCGGTGCCCACGCCAGTCAGTGCCGCCAGCTCGCCCGCGATCTTCTTCGCCTCCTTCAGCGACTCCGCGACATGTTCCTTCTCGTGTTTCTTCACCCCGGCCAGGAAGCGCTTCCATTCCTTCTTGGCGGCGTCGCTCAGCCCCTTGTCGGACTTGAGTTTGGGCAGCTGGATCTTGCAGGTGAGCGGCATCTTCGCGTTCTTGAACCAGACCGAGGCCTGCTGCTCGCCGGGCTTCGCCTTGCTCGGCTCGACCTTGCCGTCGAAGGCCGCGCTTTTCGGGGTCGTGGCCGTGCAGGTGGTGTAGCCCGCCCGGTCCTTGCCGCCGTCCTTCGGCCCCTTGGCCTTGATGTCTTCCCAGATCTCCGCGAGCGTCGAGCCCGAGACCTCGTAGTCGTCGGTGTCTTCGCTCTTGTCGACGATGACCTTGCCCGCCATCGCACACCTCCATCGCTGTTCTGCCGTCGCAGGACGGCGCAGGACGGCGCTGTGCCCAACAGCGCCCAAGATTTCGGAACAGCATACCATTCCGCGGCGCTATTGGCGCGGCTCAGGATGTCGCGAAACCCGCAGGGGGGGTCGCTTGCTTCCGGGAAAGCGACGCGGGCCCGGCGCATGGTCGCGCGATCGTCACAGTCGCGCGCCCAGCCGGAGGAGGCCGCCCATGAAGACCGATGCCCGTGCAGTCGTTGTCGGCGGCGGTGCCGTCGGGTGTTCGATCGCCTACCACCTCGCCAAGGCCGGCTGGACCGATACCGTCCTGCTCGAGCGCGACGAGCTGACCGCCGGCAGCACCTGGCACGCCGCGGGCCTCCTGCCGCTCTTCAATATGAGCTATGCGGTCAGCCACATCCACGACCACTCGGTGAAGCTCTACAAGGCGCTCGAGGCCGAGACCGGGCTCAATGCGGGCTTCTCCGTCGTCGGCAATCTGCGCATGGCGCAGAGCCGGGAGCGGCTGGACGAGTACATGCTCTACGCCTCGACCGCCGAGACCGTGGGCATCCCCTTCGAGTGGCTGAGCCCGGCCGACGTCAAGGAGCGCTACCCGCTCGTGCGCACCGACGACCTCGTCGGCGCGATCTACCACCCGACCGACGGCTACATAAACCCCGCCGACGTCACCCAGGCGATGGCCAAGGGCGCGCGGATGCGCGGCGTCGAGATCCACCGCAAGGCGCAGGTCGACGCCTTCCGCCGCGAGGGCGGCGAGTGGGTCGTCGCCGGCCGGATCATGCAGGAGAAGGGCGGCAACCTGGTCGCGGAGGGCGAGCCCTTCGAGATCCGCTGCGAGGTGGTCGTCACCGCCACCGGCAACC
>CAYORO010000088.1:0-12464 GCA_964406355.1 uncultured Limibaculum sp. | reverse complement strand
GATCCACATGAACATGCAGGAGATGCCGAGCGTCTGGCGGGTGCAGCTCTCGAAGATCGCCCAGGTCATCCGACGCTTGAGGATCGAGGCGACAAGCGCCGTCAGCGCCCCGATGGCCGAGCTCTCGACGAGCGAGGTCCAGCCATTGACGAAGGGCACCATCATCGCGGCGAAGATCGCAAGCGGCAGCGCACCGGCGCCAAGGAGACGGAGCTTCTCGGCGGGCGGGACATCGTCGGCGTCCTCCATGGCCGGGCCGAGATGCGGCTGGAGCCGGCAGCGGAGCCAGATGTAGAGGACGAACATCCCCGCCATCATCAGCCCCGGGACCACCCCGGCGCGCCAGAGCTGGCCCACCGGCTGGCGGGCGATCATCGCATAGAGCACCAGCACCACCGAGGGTGGCACGAGGATGCCGAGCGAGGATCCGGCCTGGATCACCCCGGTCACCATGATCTTGTCATAGCCCCGTCGGAGCAGCTCCGGCAGCGCGATGGTCGCGCCGATCGCCATGCCGGCGACCGAGAGCCCGTTCATCGCCGAGATCAGCACCATCAACCCAATGGTCCCGATCGCGAGCCCGCCCTGCACGGGGCCGAACCAAACATGGAACATGCGGTAGAGATCGTCGGCCAGCCGGCTCTCCGAGAGCACATAGCCCATGAAGATGAACATCGGCAGCGTGAGCAGCGGATACCACTTCATCAGCTTCATCGCGGCCGAGAAGGGGATGTCCTGCCCGCCGGTGCCCCAGAGCGCCAGCGCCGCGATGGCCGCGATCGCGCCGATCGCGCCGAAGACCCGCTGCCCGGTGAAGAGCATCAGGATCATGCTGGCGAACATGAAGATCGCGATGTGCTCCTGGCTCACGGGCGCGCCTTCTCGAGATCGAGGCCGCGGATCCGGGCGATGTCCTTGAAGAGCTCCGAGACGGCCTGGAGCAGCATCAGGACGATGCCGAACAGCATGATCGCCTTGATCGGCCAGATATGGGGCCGCCACGCAGTCGAGGAGCGCTCGAGCCGGCCGATCTCCTCCGCGCCCGTCACGAGCCCGGCAAAGAAGCTGAGCGGCTCGCGGCCCCAATAGCCGAGGGAATAGGCCGTGGACCCGATCGCGCCGTAGAGCAGAACGCCGAGGAAGAAGATCAGGAAGAACACCGTCACCGCGTCGACCGCGGCTTTCCGGCGGAGGCTCCAGCGGTGGTAGAACAGGTCCATCCGCACATTGGCGCCCATCTGCAGCGCATAGGGACCGCCGATGATGTAGTAGGTGACCATCGCGAATTGTGCCATCTCGAGGGTCCAGAGCGAGGGCAGGAAGAAGGTCTTCGAGACCGAGGACCAGAGCAGGATCCCCATCATGACGAAGAGGCCCCACATCGTCACCCGCCCGATCCGGCGGTTGATGGCGTCGACGACGCGGACATAGGCTGCCATCGCCGCGATCATGCGGGCGCTCGGTGGCCGCGTCGCGTCATAGCGTGGAGACCAGGTAGCTGGAGCGGGCCAGCCAGTCGGGGTGGATCTCGACGCCCCAGCCCGGCGCCTCGGTCACGCGCGCATGGCCGTCCTCGATGGCGTAGGGGCTCTCGACATAGAGGCCCTCCTGCCAGGGATAGTAATCCGGCCCCTCGATCGAGAACTCGAGATAGCGCCCGGTATTGGGGATCGCCCGCAAGAGGTGCATCGTGAAGAGCGTCACGAGCGAGAGATTGGCGCAGTGCGGGGTGACCGGCAGGCCCGCCGCCTCGGCCATGCGGCATATCCTCAGCGTCCGTGCGATGCCGCCGAGATAGCAGATATCCGGTTGGGCGATGTCGACCGCACGCATCTCGATGATGCGCCGCCAGGTCGGCAGGTCACAGTCCTGCTCGCCGCCGGAGACGTCGATCTCGAGCGTGTCGGTCACCTCCTTGGTCTGCTCGAGCTCCCAGTAGGGGCAGGGCTCCTCGAAATGGCAGAAGCCGTGCGCCTCGAGGATCCGGCCGACCTCGATGGCCCGCGCCGGCCCGTAGCAGGAGTTGGCGTCGATCAGGAGATCGGCGTCCGGCAGGGCGCGGCGCATGGTGGGGATGATCTCCTCGGTCCGGCCCGGCCACTCGTCCTGCCCGCGCCCGACCTCGGCCCCGGCGCGCACCTTGAACGCCGTGAAGCCCTGCTCGCCCGCGAGGCGCTTCAGGCGCTCGGCCTCGGCAGCGGGCGTGATGTCGCGCTTCATCGAGGAGGCATAGGCCCGCACCGGCCCCGCGCTGCCGCCCAGCAGCTCCGCCACCGGCTTGCCCGCCCGCTTGCCCCGCAGGTCCCAGACCGCGGTGTCGAAGCCCGCCATGGCGCGCCGGAGATAGGAGCCCGGGAACTTGTGCTCGCGCTCGGTGACCCTGTCGAGCAGGTCGTCGAGGTCGGTCGTGTCCTGCCCCAGCACCCAGGGCGCGACCTGGCGGTGGAGCACCTGGCAGGTGATGTCGGCATGGTAGGTGCTGACCTGGCCCCAGCCCGTCAGCCCGTCCTCCGCGCGCACCCGCACGAAGCCCACGAACTCGGTGCAGAAGCTCTCGATGCCGACAATGCGCATGGGCGCCCTCACTGATCGTCCGCGAGGATCATGTCGGCCGCCTTCTCGGCGAGCATGATCACCGGTGCATTGATATTGCCGCTGGTGATGTTGGGGAATACCGAGGCATCGACGACGCGCAGGCCGTCGAGCCCGTGGACCCGCAGGCGCGGATCGACCACCGAGCGCCCGGGGTCCGTGCCCATCCGGCAGGTGCCGCAGGGGTGGAAGACGGTCCAGGCGGTCTCGCGAATGTAGTCCCGGATCGCGTCGTCATCCTCGCTCGCAGGCCCCGGGGCGAGCTCCTCCTCGAGGACCCCTGCCAGCGACGGCGCCGCGGCGATCCGGCGGATGAGGTGGATGCCCGCAACGCTCGCCTGCCAGTCCTCCTCCGTGTCGAGATAACGCGGGTGGATCTCGGGCGGGCCTTCGGGATCATTGGGGCGAATGGCGAGATGGCCGCGCGAGGTGGGCCGGCATGGGTTGCAGCCGATCTGCAGCCCGGGGAACGGGTCGGGCCGCATCAGCGGGCGCTTGCCGGCCGGCGCCCGGCTGTAGGTGAGCGGCGAGAAGTAGAGCTGGAGATCCGGTCGAGGGAGATCCGGCGCACTGCGCACGAAGCCGCCCGCATGGTTGAGGCTGATGCTGAGGGGCCCGGTGCGGCGCAGGACGTACTTGATGCCGACGCGCAGCCGGCCAGTCCATGGGCGCAGGGTCTGGTTCAAGGTCGGCACCCGGGCGCGATAGAGGTTGTCGGTGCCGAGATGGTCCTGCAGGTGGCGCCCCACATGGGGCTGCTCAAGCGCGACGGGAATGCCGGCCGCCTGCAGCACCTCGCCCGGGCCGATCCCGGAGAGCTGCAGGATCTGCGGACTGTTGACCGCGCCGGCGGCCAGGATCACCGCGCCGCGCGCCGTCGCCGAGACCGTCTGGCCACGCTTCTCATAGCTCACGCCCCTGACCCGGCCCTCGGCCATCTCCAGACGGCGGACATGGGCGTGGCATTCGAGCCGCAGGTTGCGCCGCTTCAGGGCCGGGCGCAGATAGCAGCGCGCGGTCGAGGCGCGGGTGCCGCCCCGGATCGTCATCTGATAGATCGTGGCCCCCTCCATGCTCGCGCCGTTGTAGTCGGCATTGAAGGGGATCTGCGCCTCGGCAGCGGCGGCGAGATAGGCTCGGCAGAGCGGATGGACGTCGGCCGAGGCGTCATAGACCGCCAGCGGACCGCCCGCCCCGCGCCAGGCATCGGCGCCGCCCGCCCAGTCCTCCATGCGCCGGAAATAGGGGGCGACGCCCTCCCAGCCCCAGCCCGGCGCCTCCTCGGCCCAGTCATCGAAATCCTGCGGATGGCCGCGGACATAGACCATGGCGTTGATCGAGCTCGAGCCGCCGATCACCTTGCCGCGCGGCCAGTAGCTCGTGCGCCCGCCGAGGCCGGGCACCGGCTCGGTCCGGTAGCGCCAGTTGATCCTCGGATCGCTGTAGGCACGGCCATAGCCGATCGGCATCCGCACCCAGGGGTTGAGGTCTGACCCGCCGGCCTCGAGCACCAGCACACTGTGGCGCCCGCAGGCGCTCAGCCGGTCGGCCAGCACCGAGCCGGCCGAGCCAGCCCCGACGATGATGTAGTCGAAGATCGCGGTCATTGGCCCCTCGATCCGGGGACGGTCGGCGCCGAGATCTGCCCCTCCGGTCCCATGCCTGTGCTGATGGAGATCGACGCGACCCGCCGGTGCATCGGGCCGCCGGCCACGGTGGCCGATATGCGCCTGAGCGTCGCGATGTCGCCGCAGAAGATGAACATCGATAAGCAACTTCACCTGATGTGCTCTGACTGAGCGTTAGGGCATGTCCGGCCTTTGGTCGACTGCGTTGATCGTCTGCGGTGAAGACGGATTGTCGCCGCGGAAGCCTGCCACCCCTGTCCACCATCTCTCGGGCGGGCCCAAACCCGCCCGGCGCCGGGCAACGGGGCCGGTCTTGGCCCGGCAGGACCCCACGCGTTGCTTGCCGTCGGTCCCCGATCGCGCCACCCTGCCGCCGACCGACGGAAGACAACCGAAAGCGACGGCATGGGGGACAGCATCGGCTATCTCTGGCCCTGGGACGGGAACCTGTGGCTCTCGTTCATCTGCCTCGGGCTCGCCGGGGCGCAGATCCTTGTCCGTCGCCTGCCCGAGGGACAGGCCTTTGCCTCGCGCGTCCCGTGGAGCCTCGCGACGGTCAACCTGATCCTCGCCCCGCTGACGGCCGGCGCGCTCGGCTACTTCCTCTTTCAGCTGGCGAGCGCGCTCGGCTCGGTCCGCGTGGCCGAGACGATCAGCGTGGGCGCCTCGTTCGTGGTGGCGCTGTCGCTGGCCGGGGCGGTCGGGCGCCTCGTCGAGCTCTGGCTGCTCTCGCGACAGGTGGGCGAGGAGACCGCCCTGCCGGAGCTCGAGCGCAATCTGCTCTACGGCTTCGCGCTCTTCGTGGGCTCCTTCGCCTATCTCGTGGACGCGGGCCACTCGCCGGCCGAGCTCTACCTCTCGACCGGCGCCCTCGCCGCCATCGTCGCCTTCGGCATGCAGCAGACGCTCGGCGATCTCTTCTCCGGCATCGCGCTCAGCATCGAGCGGCCCTTTCGTCCGGGCGACTGGCTCACCCTCTCGGACGGGACTGAAGGCCAGGTGACCGATATCAACTGGCGCGCGACCCGGCTCCGGGGCTGGGACAACGCCACCCATGTGATCCCCAACAGCGTCCTCGCGCGGCAGGGGTTCAAGAACCTGCATGGGCACAGGCACGTCTATGCGCCGTGGTATCTCGTGCGGATCCCGGGCGAGGTCGATCCGCGCGTCGCCAAGGCCCTGCTGCTCGAGGCGGCGCTGCGCTGTTCGCGGGTGATGGGCCACCCGCTGCCGGTCATTCGCCTCAGCGACGCCAGCACGGTGCCCTACACCTACATGGTCTGGGTGCATTTCCAGAACTACCCGGCCATGTTCGCAGGCCGCGAGGAGCTCTTCCGCGAGATCCACTATGCGCTGCGCCGTGCGGGCATCCAGGCCGCACCGTCGATCGAGGAGATCCACCACCGGCAGGTCGCCGCCGTCACGGTCGACCCGCCCTCCGCCCAGATCGCGCTCCAGGGCCTCGATCTCGCGAATGTGCTCAGCGAGCAGGAGATCACGCGCGTTGCCGCCATGAGCCAGCGACAGTTCCACGATGCCGGCACGGTGCTGCTCCGCGAGGGCGAGATCACCGATTCCTTCAACGTGCTGGTCAGCGGCGTGGTCGAGGCCGGCGTCGTCCTCGGCAATGGTGGGCGCAAGATCGTCGAGCGGCTGAGGCCGGGCGACTATTTCGGGATCACCTCGATGCTGGCCAACGAGCCGGCAAGCCTCGAGTTCCAGGCGGCATCGGATGTCACGGTGCTCCGGGTGGATATCGCGTGCCTGCGCTCGGTGCTCTCGGACCGTCCGGACCTCGCCGACGCCTTCGCCGAGATCGTGCAGCGCCGGATGCAGCTTGCCGAGGAGGCGCGCGAGGCGGCCAACCGGCCGGTGCCTCATCTCACGCTCCAGGATCTCGTGCGGCGCATCGAAATCTCGCTCGGCCTCAACAGTGGCGGGCCGTGAGCCAGCCCGCCTCCCCGGATGCGCGCTCCGGACGGCTGCCGTGGTCAAGCGGCGAACGACGCGTGTCCGACCATGCGCCGATCGGACAGAAGGGGCGGGGCTACGGGCCGCGGGCCACGCGCTGGGCGGGCGCGTTGCTGGTGGCAGAGCAGGGGCGCGCGGCGCTCTGGCTCCCGGTGCTGCTCGGGCTCGGCATCTGGAGCTATCTCGCGCTGCCTGCCGAGCCGCCGCTCTGGACGGCGTTTCTGGTCCTGCTGCCCGCCGCCGCCCTGGTGACCGGGCTCGCCCGGCGGGGAGGCGTCGGGGGGCTGTGGCTCGCGGCAGGGCTCACGGCCGCGGGGCTCGGCTACACCACCGCGCTGGTGCAGATCCGCACGGCCGCGGCCCCGGTGATCGAGCGCGGCACGGTGGAGACCGTCGAGGGCCGGGTGATCGGCATCGGCAAGGCCGCGTCTGGCGCACCGCGCGTGCTGCTCGACCGGGTGACCGTCTATGGCGTCGAGCCCACCGCGACGCCCGCGCGGATCCGCATCGCCCTGATCGAGACCGAGCGCGACGCAACTCCCGGCCCCGGCGAGCGTGTGCGCGTCTATGCGCGGCTCTTCCCGCCGGGCGGCCCGGTCGAGCCCGGCGCCTTCGACTTTCGCCAGCGCGCCTTCTTCGAGCGGATCGGCGGGGTGGGCTACGCTCTCGGCCCCGTGCTGCGTGTGCCCGATGCCGGCCCCACGGGCGCCCTCGGCACGGCACGCCTTGCGCTGGCGCGGCTGCGGGCACAGCTCTCCGACGGGCTGCGCGATGCGCTTCCGGGACCCGAGGGGGCGTTCGCCGCGGCGATCGTCACCGGCGACCGGTCGGCAATCGAGGAGGACGAGGCCGAGGCGCTTCGGGCGGCCAATCTCGCGCATCTGCTGGCAATCTCGGGCCTCCATATGGGCATCCTGTGCGGGCTGGTCTTCGCCGCGGTGCGGCTCGGGGTCGCGGCGGTGCCGGTGCTTGCGCTCCGGATCTCGGGGAAGAAGATCGCCGCCGTCGCGGCGCTTTTGGCGGGTGCTGCCTATCTCGCGCTCTCCGGCGCCACGGTCCCGACCCAGCGGGCCTTCGTCATGGCCGCCGTCGTGCTGGTGGCCGTGCTGCTCGACCGTCCCGCGCTGACGCTCCGGGCGCTCGCGGTTGCGGCGACGATCGTGATGCTGCTGCGGCCGACCTCGATCCTCAATCCGGGGTTCCAGATGAGCTTCGCCGCAACGCTCGCGCTGATCGCCGTGTTCGAGCGGCTGCGCCCGCCCTCGGCAAGCGGTCGGCGCGGGATCGCCCGCCGGATCGCGCTCTATGCGGGTGGGGTGCTGCTGACGAGCTTCGTGGCGGGGCTCGCCACTGCGCCCTTCGCGGCAGCGCATTTCAACCGGCTGCCGCTCTGGGGCCTGCCCGCCAACCTCGTCGCGGTGCCGGTCATGGGGCTCTGGATCGCGCCCGCAGCGGTGGGGGCCGCGCTCCTCGCGCCGGTCGGTCTCGAAGGCCCGGCGCTCGAGGCGATGGGGCTCGGGATCGGCTGGGTGCTCGACATCGCGCGCGAGGTGGAGGGATGGCCGGGCGCGGTGCGGCCTGTTGCGGCGATGCCCGACGCAGCGCTCGCGCTGATCGCGGCAGGCGGGCTTTGGCTCGCGATCTGGCGGACCGGGCTTCGGCTCGGGGGCGTTCTCGGCATTGCCGCGGGGCTCGGCCTGGCGGTGGGCGGGACCGACCGCCCGCAGCTCCTCATTGCGCCGGAAGCCCGTCTCGTCGGGGTGATGGGGCCCGAGGGCCGGGCGCTCGACCACCCCCGGGCGCAAAGCTTCGCCGCGAAGATCTGGCTCCAGCGCGACGGGGACCTCGCAGATCAGGAGACGGCGGCGGAACGGCCGGGGTTCCGGCACGGACGCGGCGGGGCGGGGGCCGATCTCGGCGATGGGTGGGGGCTGGAGATCCTGCCAGACCGCGAGCCCGACCCGGTGCGGCTCGATGCGCTCTGTCGGCCGGGGACGCTTCTGGTCGCCCGCCATGGCGGGCCGGTCGAGGGGGCGTGCTGCTACCTGGGCGCGCGGGAACTCTCGGCCGGGGCTCTCGCGATCGATCCCGGGCCCGCGGGCCTTACGATCACCGTGGCGGGGGGAGACCGAGAGCGCCCCTGGAGCGGCGCGGCGCGGCCATCGATGCCCGACTGCCCCGCTCAGTAGGTGCGGATCAGCCCGACCATCTTGCCCTGGATCTTCACCTGGTCGGCCCGGTAGAGCCGCGTGCCGTAGGCCGGGTTGGCCGCCTCGAGCGCAATTGCCCCGCCCTTGCGCCGGAGCCGCTTGAGCGTCGCCTCATGGTCCTCGATCAGCGCCACGACGATGTCGCCCGTCTCGGCCGTGCTCTGGCGCCGCACGACGACGATGTCGCCCTCGAAGATCCCGGCATCGATCATCGAGTCGCCCTTGACCTCGAGCGCGTAGTGCTCCGCGCCATTCGCCAGCATCTGGGTCGGCACGCCGATGCTCTGTCCGCCCTGCTCCAGCGCCTCGATCGGCATGCCGGCGGCGATGCGGCCGACAAGCGGCACATGCTCCGGCGCCGCGGCCTCGCTGACGGCCGCGCCCGAGAACACCGAGCCCGGCGCGGGGCTCGCGCTCTCCCGCGGCTCGCGCGCCAGATCGCCCACGATCACCGAGGGGCGGAACCCCCGCGCGGGGCGCTGCGCCTCGATATTCTCCGGCAGGCGGATGATCTCGACGGCGCGCGCGCGGTGGGCCATGCGGCGGATGTAGCCGCGCTCCTCGAGCGCCGTGATCAATCGATGGATGCCGGATTTGGAGCGCAGATCCAGCGCCTCCTTCATCTCGTCGAAGGACGGCGACACACCGTCACGCTGCACACGCTCGTGAATGAAGACGAGCAACTCGTACTGCTTCTTGGTCAGCATTCGAGAGCCATTCCACGATCCCCCTGATCTCACTCCCGTTCTATGAAAGTTCGTGGTTTGTGTCAATGGGTGCCGTTTGCGTCAGGTGGAGATTCGTGCAGCGTCAGGGGAGCGGAATCGCGTCGACCTCGGCGCCGGCCGGCCGCGCGGGCGCATTGGGCGCCATCACGACCACCGCATCGGCCGCGGCCAGCGTCGCGACCAGCGAGCTGTCCTGCCGGTCGAAGACATGCGCGAGCGGCAGGCCCTCGGCCTGGGGCTCGAGCCGGGCGCGGGCATAGTGCTCCCGCACGCCGTTGGCCGGGAGGGCCGCGGCGAGGCGCGCCCGGATCCGCGGCCGCGGCCCCGCAGGCAGTCCGAGTGCGGCCTCGATCGCGGGGACGACGAAGATCTCGGTGCAGATCATCGCCGAGACCGGGTTGCCCGGCAGGCCGATCACCGCGGCCGCACCGAGGCGCCCCGCCATCAGCGGCTTGCCCGGGCGCATCGCGACGCGGTGAAAATCGAGCTCCGCCCCGAGGGCCGTCAGGACGCCCGCGACGAGATCGTGCTCGCCCACCGACGCGCCGCCAAGGGTGACGAGCATGTCGGCGCCGTCGGCGATCGCCCCCTCGATCGCCGCACTCAGCGCCTCGCGCCGGTCGCGCGCGATCGGACGGGGGAGCGGCTCGGCGCCCGCGAGCGCCAGCCGGGCGGCCAGCGCAGGCGTGGAGGAGGAGACGATCTGCCCGGGCCCGGGCGCAGTGCCGGGCTCAACGAGCTCGTCGCCGGTGGGGATCAGCGCGACCCGCGGCCGCCGCGCCGCGCGGATTACGGGCCGGTTCATCGCGGCCAGGAGCCCCAGATCGCGCGCCGTGAGCCGCCGCGGGGCCGCGAGCCGGTGCCCGGCGGGGAAATCCGTGCCGGCCGGGCGGATCCAGGCAGCGGGCTCCGGCGCCTCCTCCACGGTGATCGCGTCGCCCTCGCGCAACGCATTCTCCTGGATCAGGATGGCGTCCGCCCCCTCGGGCACCTGCGCTCCGGTGAAGATGCGGCACGCAGCCCCCGATGCGAGCGGGCCCACATGGGCACGTCCGGCCACCGCCTCGCCCTCGACACGCAGCCGCGCGCCCAGCACCGCCTCGGCCGCGCGCACCGCGTAGCCGTCCATGGCCGAGGCCGGGAAGGGCGGCTGCGGGCGCCCCGCCACCGCGTCCTCGGCCAGCACCCGGCCATAGCCCTCGCCGAGCGGCACCGTCTCGACAGGCATCCGCGGGACGAGCGCCAGGATCCGCGCCAGCGCCTCGGCGACGGGCAGGAGGCTCATTCGCCCCGATACTCGCCCGATTTCCCGCCCGCCTTGTGGACGAGCCGGATCTCGTCGATCCGCATCCCCCGGTCGACCGCCTTGACCATGTCATAGACCGTCAGCGCGGCGACCGAGACGGCGGTCAGCGCCTCCATCTCGACGCCCGTGCGGCCCTTGAGACGGACGGTCGCCTCGATCTCCACGCGCTCGGGCGGCACGGGCACCAGATCGACCGCGACCTTGGAGAGCATCAGCGGGTGGCATAGCGGGATGAGATCCGCCGTGCGCTTGGCCGCCATGATCCCGGCGAGCCGCGCGACGCCCAGCACATCGCCCTTGCCCGCGCGCCCCTCCTGGATCATCGCGAGCGTCTCGGGCGCCATCGTCACGGTGCCGCGGGCGGTGGCGGTGCGCTCGGTCTCGGCCTTGTCGCCGACATCGACCATCGCGGCCCGGCCCTCGGCGTCGAAATGGGTGAGCCGGGGCGCGCTCACGCCGCGCTCTCCCGCGGCAGGGGATCGGCGAGGATCGCGCGGGTCGCGCCCGCCACATCCGCCTGGCGCATCAGGCTCTCCCCGATCAGGAACGCGCGAGCGCCGACGCGCGCGAGCCGGGCGAGATCGGCCGGGCTGGCGAGCCCGCTCTCGGCCACCAGCAGCGCCTCTGGGGCGGCGTGCGGGGCGAGCGTCTCGGTCGTCTCGAGGCGCGTCTCGAAGGTCTTCAGATTGCGGTTGTTGATGCCGAGAAGATCGGGGCCGAGCGCCGCCGCCCGGTCGAGCTCGGCCCGGTCATGCACCTCCACCAGCGCATCCATCCCCCAGTCCCGCGCCGCGGCCATCAGCTCACCGGCCTGCGCATCCGAGACCATCGCCATGATGACGAGGATACAGTCCGCCCCCAGCGCCCGGCTCTCCGCCACCTGCCACGGATCGAGCAGAAAGTCCTTCCGCAGCGCCGGCAGGGCGGTCGCGGCGCGCGCCTCGGCCAGATAGGCGTCCGCACCCTGGAAGGACGGCCCGTCCGTCAGCACCGAGAGGCAGGCAGCGCCCCCGGCCTCATAGGCTCGCGCCAGCGCCGGCGGGTCGAAATCGGCGCGGATGAGACCCTTGGACGGGCTCGCCTTCTTGATCTCGGCGATCAGGCCATAGCCCGTGGCGGCGGCCCGCGCGAGTGCTGCGCGAAACGGGCGGACCGCCGGCGCGGCCCGGGCGGCCTCCTCGATGGCGGCCTGCGGGCGCAGAGCTTTGCGGGTCCGCACCTCCTCGGCCTTGTAGGCGGCGATTGTCGCGAGAATGTCCATGCCCGCCTCCTAGCGCCTCCGCGCGCGTGACGAAAGGGCGGGCTCAGTCCTCGGTGTTGTCGCGGCGGGTGACGTTCGCCTCCGCGCCATCGTCGATCCGCCAGGCGCCCATCTTGTTGCCGCGCAGGTCGTTGCCCTCGAAGCTGCCGCCGCTCTCGGCGTCGTAGATCCAGATGGCCTGATATCCGTTCCCGCCGATCCGGCAGCCGCGGACCGTCGGCCGCCTGCCCTCCCGGATCTCGACGCCGGCCTTGCCGTTTTCCACGATCTCGCAGTCCTCGAAGGTGCCGCGGCCGTTCTTATAGACGAACGCACCGGATTGCCGATTGCCGCGGAGCACGCAGCGGCGCAGCACCGGGTCCGCGCCGGTCCTGATCTCGACGCCGGAGAGGCCGTTGCCGGTGCTCTCGCAATCCTCGACCAGCCCGCGCGCGCCCTCGCGGAAAAGCAGCCCGCCTTCAGGAACGCCGTCGTTGAAGCGGCAGCGGCGGAAGACCGGCGCGGTGCCCGCCCCCTTGATCTCGGCGCAGGAGAGGAACTGGCTGGAGACCGCGCAATCTTCGAACTCCGCGCGCCCGCCGGTCACCCAGAGCGCGACACCCTTTCCCTCGCCGGGATCGCGGCGGAGCGTCAGCCCCGCCACCCGCGCGATGTTGGCGGTGACGACCATCGCGTGGCCAGAGCTGACGGCGATCACGATCTCCTCGCGCGGGCCGTCGCCGATCAGCTCCAGCGCCTTCGCGAGCGTCACGTTCTCGTTGTAGAGAC
>CAYORO010000087.1:0-12474 GCA_964406355.1 uncultured Limibaculum sp. | reverse complement strand
TCACCATCCAGGCGCAGATCATCCACGAGGCGCAGTCGCTCTGCCGCCGCACGGGCACCGCGATGATCTGGATCACCCATGACCTCGCCGTGGTCGCCGGCCTCGCCGACCGCATCGCGGTGATGTATGCGGGCCGCATCGTCGAGCAGGGCATGACCGACGACGTGATCGACCGCCCGGCGCATCCCTACACCATGGGTCTCCTCGGCTCCGCGCCGTCGGCCAACCCGCGTGGCGGGCGCCTGCGCCAGATCCGCGGCATGACCCCCAACATGCTGGCGTTGCCGACGGGCTGTGCCTTCCGCGAGCGCTGCGACTATGGCGACGGGGCCTGCGCGGCGGCGCCGGAGATCACCCAGGACGCCGGCCGTGCCTATCGCTGCCACCATCCGCGGACGGGTGCCGCGGCATGACCCCGATCATCGAGCTTAAGGGCATCTCAAAACGCTTCGTGCGGCGGCTGGACGTCGCCGGCAAGATCGCGGCACGGCTCGGCGCCAAGGTGGCCGAGGAGACCGTGCATGCGGTCGAGGGCGTATCGCTCGAGATCGCCCCCGGCGAGGTGGTGGGCCTTGTCGGCGAGTCCGGCTGCGGCAAGTCCACCCTCGGCCGGGTCGTCGCCGGCATCCATCCGCCGACCGAAGGGCGCCTGCTCTTCGAAGGCGAGGACGTCGCGCAGATGACGCCGGCCGGCCGCCGGGCCGTCACGCTCGCGATCCAGATGATCTTCCAGGACCCCTATGCCTCGCTCAATCCGCGGATGCGGGTCGAGGAGATCGTCGGCGAGGCGCCGCGGGTGCACGGCATCGTCAGCCAGCGCGCGCTGTCCGGCTATGTCGACGAGACCCTCGCCAAGGTCGGCCTCGATCCCTCGCTGAAGCGACGCTACCCGCACCAGTTCTCGGGGGGGCAGCGCCAGCGCATCGGCATCGCGCGTGCACTCGCGGTCAAGCCGCGCTTTCTCGTCTGCGACGAGGCGATCGCGGCGCTCGATGTGTCGATCCAAGCGCAGGTGCTCAACCTCTTCATGGATCTGCGCGAGGAGTTCGGCCTCACCTATCTCTTCATCAGCCACGATCTCGGCGTGGTCGAGCACATCGCCGACCGGGTGGCCATCATGTATCTCGGCCGGATCGTCGAGACCGGGAGCACCGAGGATCTCTTCGCCGGCCCGCGCCACCCCTATGCCACTGCACTCCTGGCCGAGGCGCCGCGGCTCGATCAGCGCCGGCGCGACTTCACGCCGATCACGGGCGAGATCCCCTCCCCGCTCGCCCCGCCCCCCGGCTGCCATTTTCACCCCCGCTGCCCCATCGCCGCCGAGGCTTGCCGGCGCGATCGCCCGGTGCTGGAGGAGGCAGGCCCAGGCCGCACCGTCGCCTGCCTGCGCTGGCGGGAGCGGATCACCACCGAAGGAGCCACAGCCCCATGAGCAACGCAGATCCCGTCTGGCCGCTGATCGATCGCCGCCAGGGCGACTATGCCGCCTTCTCCGACCGCGTGTTCGACACGCCGGAGCTGCTCTATGCCGAGCGCCGCTCCTGCGCCGAGCACACGGCGATGCTCGAGGCCGAGGGGTTTCGCGTGACCCGGAACGCCGCCGGCATCCCGACCGCCGTGATCGGCGAGGCGGGCGAAGGCGGCCCGGTGATCGCGATCCTCGGCGAATACGACGCGCTGCCGGGCCTCAGCCAGAAGCCCGGGATCGCCGCGCATGATCCGGTGGAGCCCGGAGGGTCGGGCCATGGCTGCGGGCACAACCTCCTCGGCGCGGGTGCTCTGATGGCCGCGGCGGCGGTCAAGGACTGGCTGGCCGCGACGGGCACGACGGCGACCGTCCGATACTACGGCTGTCCGGCCGAGGAAGGCGGGGCGGCCAAGACCTACATGGTGCGCGCTGGCCTCTTCGACGATGTGGACGCGGCGATCTCCTGGCACCCGGCGACCTTCACCGCGGTCAATCGGGCGGACAACCTCGCCAACACGCGGATCGACTTCACCTTCTTCGGCAAGGCCGCCCATGCCGCGGCGGCGCCGGAGCTCGGTCGCTCGGCGCTCGATGCCTGCGAGCTGATGAATGTCGGCGTGAACTATATGCGCGAGCACATGCCCGACGATGCGCGCGTGCACTACGCCTATCTCGACGTCGGCGGTCCGGCGCCCAATGTCGTCCAGGCCCGCGCCACCGTCCGCCAGCTCGTCCGCGCCAAGCGCCTCTCGGACATGCAGGCGCTGCTTGCCCGGGTGCGCAAGATCGCCGATGGCGCCGCGCTGATGACCGAGACGCGGGTCGAGGCAAAGGTGTTCTCCGGCGTCTCCAACCTGCTCGGCAACCGCCCGCTCGAGGAGGCGATGCAGCGCCACATCGATCATCTCGGCCCGGTGCCCTTCGACACCGAGGACGAGGCGTTTGCGCGCGAGATCCAGAAGACCGTCACGCCCGAGGAGATCTCGGCGAGCTTTCGCCGCGTCGGCCTGACGCCGAGGCCGGGCCTCGCGCTCTGCGACGTGGTCGTGCCGCTCGACACGCCGCCGGGCGGGGGCGACGGCTCGACCGATGTGGGCGATGTCAGCTGGAAGACGCCCACCGTGCAGGCGCGCGTCGCGACCTGTGCTGTCGGGACGGTGTTCCACACCTGGCAGGTGGTCGCGCAGGGCAAGGCGCCCTTTGCCCACAAGGGCATGACCCACGCCGCCAAGATCATGGCCGCCACCGCCATCGACGTGATCAGCGACCCCGCGCTGCTCGCGGCGGCGAAGGCCGACCATGACGGGCGGCTGGCAGCAGAGCCCTATGTCTGCCCGATCCCGGATGACGTGACCCCACCGATCGCGGCGGAGTGACCGCAGCGCGCCCCCACCCACCCCCGCAGGGCGACATCCCGACGGTCTGAGCGCCCGCCCCATTCCGTGTTCCGGCGGCCGTCGGGACCTGCTGTCAGTAGCTCAGGACGATCGTGTTCGGGGCGGTGAGAGCGCCGAAGGTCAGCTCGGGCCCGGTGATCGTCGCGCCGTCGATCAGGTCGTCCTCGGCGACCCCGCCGGCGACCATGCAGATGCCGCAGACGAGCACTGCCTGGCCGCTCTCGATCAGCCCGGCGAGGAGATCGCGCGGGGTCTCCGCGGTGACACTGTAGCTGCCCTGGGGGACGTCTTTCTCGGCGAGATGCACGGCCCTGACATTGAGGAACACGGTCACGCTGTGACCGCGGTTCACGGCGACACTGGCATGGGTCAGGGCGCGACCCGCGGCCCAGGCGTCATCGGTGGTGATGTTATAGAAGAAATGATGCGGCGGATCCTCGGCGCGGGCACCCGGCGCTCCGGCGACCGTCACGGCGACCAGCGCCACCGCCAGGAGGGTCCTGAGAAGCGTCATGCGGTCATTCCTTGCAGATCGATGGCCCGCCCTGCCCGTTGCATCGGCCAATCACGGCCCGCGGGCACGCCACGGCACGCGATCGCCCGCCGCAGCGAAAGGTAGCGTTGCGCGAGTCAGCGCCTCGCGCGATCTGACGATCAGAACAGCGTGCGCTCGTCTTCGTCAGCCGGGAAGTACATGTTGATTTCCATCCCGCAGGTCTGTTCTTCGAGTTTCGGCGCGGTCCAGGCCATATTTTCCTCCAGTGTTTCTGTGCGCGGCGCCCTCGGTGGCATCCACCGACCATTATGGAGATTGCCCGGCCGACGGGTCAATCGATTTCGGGACCAGTCCTGGAATTCCACAAACAAAGTGCAGCGCAGCATACCGCGCCGCCCATTCGCGTAACCACCGCCAGCCGGACGGTGCGCGTCACTATTTTCTTGTGAAACCGGAAGGACAGGCGCGGAGTCGACCATCACCGAATTGACATGCAACAGGCGGCACCTAGGGTTCAGCAGCGACATAATCAGATATCGGGACGAATCGGGAGGACGCCTGGAATGAAGACGCGGCTGCTGCTTGCCATCGGCACAACCCTCATGCTGAGCGCGGCGGCGGCTCAGGCGGGAGACGTTGCCGCAGGGGAGACCCGGTATCTCGTCAATTGCGTCAATTGCCATGGCAAGACCGGCAAGGGGATGGCGAGTTTTCCCCCGCTCCAGGGGCGCGATGCCAACTATATCTCGGATCGGCTGACAAAGTACCGCGCCAAGGAGAAAGTTGGCCCCAATTCCGCAATCATGATGCACCTGGCGGCTGACTTGAGCGATACCGATATTGCCGACCTTTCCGCCTATGTGGCTGAAACCTTCAAATAAGCGCGCCGCCGGTTGAGTGCAGCCAAGTCGGGAGATGCAAATGGTCCCGCGACCAACCTACCTCCACCTCTTGGCGGCGGCGCTGATTGCATTGGCGTTCCCCGGTCCGGCGCACAGTCAAACCACAGCGGATGACAGCGCAGACCGGGCGCGGCGCGGCGAGTTCGATGCAACCGCGGAGGTCCCCTGCGCCCAGGAACGCGGGCAGGCGCTCGGCATCTGCTCGGCGCGGGTCGCCCGCTCGACCACCGGCGCCGCGGTCGTCGTGACATTCCCAAACGGCTTCACGCGCAGCCTGTACTTTGCCGACGGCCAGTTTCTGAGGGCCGACGCCACGATGTCGGGCACCGGGCGCGACACCGATTGGCGGATCGAGGACGGCCACCATGTGATCCGTGTCGACGACCAGCGCTACGAGCTTCCGGACACCTTCGTGCTCGGTCGCTAGGCGCCGCACCGCGCGATAATCACCGGTTTTCCGCGTAGAACACCTCACTCCCACGCCGCACTGCAGGAAATATTGTTGCGTCGCAAGAACGTATTGCAAAACGATTTGCAGCTTCGCCCGCCTGAGCTACTCTTTTCGCACCCTGGACACCCGGGGAACGACAAGAAATGGGAGGTTCCTTCGTGACACGAAATCTGACGCTCTGCGCGCTGATGGCCTCGGCGATGGCGATCGCCGCACCCGCCGTCGCCGCTGGCCCCGCGCTCACCAACACCACCGTCCTCTCGGGGCTCGACAGCCCCTGGGACATGGCCTTCCTCGACGACGGCACGATGTTCTTCACCGAGAAGTGCCACGGCCTCTCGGTCCGGATGCCCTCGGGCGACATCAACAAGCTGCTCGGCATGACCGGCACCGAGGGCTATGCCAGCACCGCCGATGATCTCTTCTGCGAGGGACAGGCGGGGATGATGGGCGTGGCGGTCGATCCCGACTTCGCCGAGAACCGCCAGATCTATGTCTACTCCACCTCGAGCCTGTCGGCACCCGGCAGCAACCGCCTGATGCGGATGGTGGTGAGCGAGGATTTCAGCGGCGTCTCGGATCGCACCGACATCGTCGAGGACGTGCCCTACAAGCCGAAGGCGACCGAGCACCCGTTCGGCGGGCCCGGGGCGCATAATGGCGGGCGCGTCCGCTTCGGCCCGGACGGAGCGCTCTGGCTGACCACCGGCGACACCCACAATGGCGAGGTGCCGCAGTCGCCCACGATGATCGGCGGCAAGGTTCTGCGCATCGATCGCGACGGCAATGCCCATCCCGACAACACCCCGCCCGAGGGTTTTGACGCCCGCGTCTACACCTATGGCCACCGCAACGTGCAGGGGATCGCCTTCCGCCCCTCCGACGGCACCCCGGTGACCGCCGAGCACGGGCCCTGGCATTCCGACGAGATCACCGTGCTGGTCAATGGCGGCAATGCCGGTTGGGACCCGCGGCCGAACATGGCCGGCCGGGGTGACTGCCCGGACAACTATTGCGGCTACATGCCGAACCAGATGGAAGGCATGGACCCGGCCGAGCGCGTGAAGTTCATGCCGATGACCGACACCGCGACCTATCCGGACGCGATGCCGCCGGCCTGGAACAACAACGGCCTGTCGCAGGGCACCTCCTCGGCCGCCTATCTCGAGGGCGCGCAGTGGGGCGAGTGGGAAGGCCAGCTCGCGGTCGGCATCATGGGCATCGGCTTCGGCGGGACCGCGGTCGGCATGCGCATCGACGTGATCGATGTCGCCGAGGACGGCACCTCCGCAGCCGCCGAGGCCATGTCGCTGCCGATGGCGGCCGGGCGCTTCCGCTCGCTGGTGCTGGGGCCGGACGGCAATCTCTATGCGGCCGTCGATGGCGGCGACATCCACATGCTGTCGCCGAACTGAGCTGGGACGGGCCGCGGTGCGCAGATGCAGCGCGGCCACACCAGTCTGTGCTCGACCTGTGCTCGGGGTGAGGGCGTACGCCCGTGTGCCACCATCCCCCAGCGCAGATGATCGCCGCCCGATCGGATGACCGGGCGGCGCATGGCTGGAGAGGCGATCAGAGGTCGTTCGGCGCCTTGTCCTTGATGAGCGGCCAGTTGGTGTCCGCCGTGGCGGTGTTGCCGGCCACGTCCTTCAGAAAGCCGACCTTGGCCGCCGGATAGGCATAGACGAAGAGCTGGCCGTCGGCGACGCGCCACACCTCGGGATCGCCGTCCAGCTTTTTGCCGAGCGTCGCGCCCATCTGGCAGAAGCCGCCATAGTGCGGCGCATACTGGGCCGGGTTCTCGAGGAACCGGTCGCGATTGGCCTCGGATGCGAAGCGGTAGGTCACATCGGCATGGCTCGCGGTGATCGCCTCGAGCCCCTCGACCGGCGCGCCCACGGCGAAATAGGCGACCGGGTCGTAGCCGCGCAGGCCAAGGCCCTCGGCGTCGACATTGACCGCAGCGGTCGAGGTCTCGTCGAACGCGAATGCCGGGGCCGAGACGGCCCCCATCAGAAGCGCCGCAGCCAAGCCTGCGGCGAGGGCGAGTTTCTTCATGGCGCAGTACCTTTCGGGTTCGCCGCTCGGGGGCGGCGTGGGGAGAGAATGTCGAGGCTCGGCGCAGCTCACCGACCCGGCTCGGCGGACCGCCGAACACGCGAAGACTTGGCCTCTCTGTTCACGCAGGCAAGCAGCACCGGTACCGAGTGCCGGCCCTTTTGGCTCGCCCGCGACGCATAGGGCGGTCTGAGCTCTCGGCTGGGGCAAGGGGCCGAGGATGTGCCCCCCCGCGACCGACAGGGGCACGGGCCTAGCTGACGAACCTCTTGCGGAGTTCGGCAATATGGGCCGGCCCGATCTCGCAGCAGCCACCGA
This sequence comes from uncultured Limibaculum sp., assembly GCA_964406355.1. Lineage (GTDB taxonomy): Bacteria > Pseudomonadota > Alphaproteobacteria > Rhodobacterales > Rhodobacteraceae > Thermohalobaculum. The sequence goes on along the minus strand of CAYORO010000087.1, from coordinate 5,384 downwards.
TGATCGTGGCGCCAAGCTCCGCCCAGCTCTCGGCGAAATCGGCGTATCGCTCGGGCGAGAGATCCTGCCGGGCCTGCAATTGCTGCACTGTCGCGGTGCTCGTCTTGTAGTCCTCCGCGATCCGGACGAAGCCGTTGCCATAGGCGCCGATCGGGATCCCATGGGGCCGGAGCGCGCGGAGCGCCTGCCCGATCACCTCGGGCGCCGTGCAGTTGATGAGAAGCGCCTCGGGCTCAAAGCTGTCCACGAGGGGGAGCACATCCGTGATGGCCTCGCCCGAGCGCAGGCGCGTGCCGTCCTCCTCCAGCGTGGTGACCGCGAGCCAGACAGGACGTCCGGCGTCCTGCACCCCCATCAGCGCCCCGCGCGCCTGCTCGACGCTCGCCATCGTCTCGCAGATGAAGAGATCGACATGCGCCGCCTGGAGCGCGGCGATCTCCGCATAGGCGAGGGCGGCCGTCTCGGGCGGTGGCGCGAGGTCCGGGCGGTAGGACCATCCGAGCGGGCCGAGCGAGCCGGCGACCCGCCCCGCCCCATGGGCGTCGCGGGATGCGCGGGCGATGCTGCAGGCGGTCAGGTGCAGATCCTGGAAGAGATCGTCGATCTCCGCGGCCTGGAGCCGGTCGTGGTGCACGGCATAGGTGTTGGCCGTGGCGATCTCGGCCCCGGCGGCGAAGAAATCGTCATGCACGCCGCGCACGAGATCCGGCTCGTCCAGCATGACCCGGGTCGACCAAAGCGGTGTCGGTTTGGCGGTGCTGCGCGTCACCAGCTCCTGGCCGAGCCCGCCATCGAGAAGTGTCATACCCATGCCGGCGGCCTCCCGTGTTGCAGATGCCGCGAGCGGCACCGGCTGATGCCACCGCTCAGGGGTGGCTGAACCTCCATTGATGGCGAGACGGGGCCTCCTGCGCGGGGCGGCAAACGACCATCCGTGGCCCGAAGCCGCCGCTATGGGCCGGCGAGCAGCGGAAGTTTGAGGCGCGAGCCGTCGGGGCCGATGCCGATCTCCCACGAACCCGGCTGGCCATAGGGCCAGAGCGCGAAGTTATCGCGGTCGGCCCCCGCGAGCCGCAGCCCGATGCGGTGGCCGCGCGCGAACTCCCAGGCGACAGGAAGAAACGGGATCTCGAGTTGTGCGGGCTCGCCGGGGATCAGCGGGCGCGCTGCGGCGCGGGTGCCGTCGGGCACCGCCCAGCTGCTGGTGTAGCTGTCCGTCCGCGGCCCGCCGCCGCGATGGAGCGCGCGGAGCATCCCCTCGGTGACGTATCGCCGGGTTCCGTCGGGGGCGATGTCCTCGAGATAGGCGAAGACGCAGGCATCCTTGCGGTCCGAGGTGAGCGTCAGGTGCAGGACGCAGTGGCCCGCGATGGCGAGCGGGGCATCGAGCGGTGCAGAGGGGAATGCGGGCATCTCCGACGAGCGGGCGGCCCAGTCCGGGTAATAGGCCCGCACATCGCGCAGTTGCAGCCGGTCATAGCGGGTCTCATTGCCGGTGCCGATCCCGTAATCGACCCGCAGTGGGACGGCTCCGGTGGCCGGCGCCTCCCCCAGCCCGTCATGGCCGAGATGGAGCACCCAGGCCTCGTCCTCCGGCGGCCAGGCGGGGCGCCCCTGCCAGCGCTCGGCCGCCATCACATGGAGATGTACCGGCGGCTCCTCCGCCAGCCCAGTCTCGCGGCCCATAAGATGCTCGTCGAAAAAGCGCAGGATCTCGGCCAGCACCGGGAACTCGGGCACCTCGCGCGCGCGGTAAGGGCTGCCATTCACCCGCGCGCCATGGTCCCAGGGGCCGAGCAGCAACCGTCGGTCGCGCGCCGTCCGACCACCAGGGGCGCCGAGGAAGCGGCTGATCGAGCCATTGGCATAGGCGCCGTCATACCAGCCGGAGATCGACAGCACCGCCAGATCCTCGCGCCACTGATGCGCCACCGCATGGGGGCTGAAGCTGTCGCTGGTGAAGCCGGGATCGTAGGGCAGCGCATCGTCGCGGAACTGGAACTCGCGGAGAAAATCCTGCATCGGCGCGTTGGCCGCATGGCCGCGCACGGCCTCGGCCAGCAGCGTGCCGTCCGGGTCCTCGTCAACGGGCGCGGGGCCCCGATAGTCCGGATTGCCGTAGAACACGAAGGGCCGGAGCCCGGGCCGATCATCGTGGTCGAGGGCGGTCAGCAACCGGCCGTAGCCGTCGATCAGGTCCGAGAGCCGGCAACCGCCCGGATAGAAGTGGTCGCGATAGCTGTCCCACACCGCGGAGATGGGCGCGATGGCCTTGAGCGCCGGATGCCCCGAGGCGGCGGCGAAGCAGGCCGAGGCGCCGAGATACGAGATCCCCGTCGAGCCGATGGCGCCGCTGCACCAGGGTTGCTCCGCCACCCAGGCGATCACCTCGGCGGCATCCGCCCGCTCGGCCGGTGACCGGAAGCTGTCGCGGCAGCCGAAGGACGCGCCCGCGCCCCGCGCATCCACCACCAGCAGCGCATAGCCGCGAGTGACGAACATGTCGCGGTAGATCGCGATATTGGGCGAGGGTTCGGCGGTCGACCCCGCCGCCACGCGGAAGCGGCGGTAGTAGGGCGTGAAGATCACCACCACCGGCCACGGCCCCTCCGCGCCGTCCGGCAGATGCAGATCGGTCGCGAGCCGGACGCCGTCGCGCATGGTGAGGTAGCGCGAGCGCGGCGGGACCGGCGCGTGCTCGCCGGGGCGGCCGGCGAGATAGGCATGCGGGTCGGTCCTCCAGGCCGGCGAACCGGCGGCATGATCGCTCATCGAAGACGCCTCTTCCGAATGGTGGACACCATGTCTCCCTGCTTAGGCCAGACGCGCGCCATGCGAAACGGCGTAACCGCTTCTCCGGCACCTCGGCGCGGCCCCGCTCGGCCTCCGCAAGGTGCGGTGGTCCGTCCCGCGCCGGGGCGACACGGGGCGCGCTGCGTCACCGCGCCTGCCAGGCGCGGATCGCCTCATTGAGCTCGTCGCGCTCCTCACACGGTGTCGCACAGAGCGCCTCCAGACGCTCGAGGTTCCCGAGCGCGCCTTCGAGATCCCCGAGCATCAGGAAGAGCTCGCCCTGGTATTCGAGGGCTCCGAGATGCTCGGGGTCGAGATAAAGGGCCCGCGCGTAGTGGGCGCCGCTGACGGTGAGATTGCCGGTCTTGCGATGCGCGACGCCCAGCAGATTGAAGACATCGGCATTCGCGGGCAGCTCTTGCGCCAGCCCTTCGAGGATCGGCAACGCCTCGCCATACCGCTCCTCCTCGATCAGCTGCCGGCTTTGCGCAAGCGCCGCCGCGGCGGCGGGCTCCATCTCGACGCTCCAGTGATCCTCCTGCGGCAGGGCCAGGGCCATCGACGGGACGGCCAGGAGGAGGACCTGCATGATCCGACTGTTCACTGTGCACTCCGCGTGTTTGGGTCATGTGCTGTCGTTACGGCAACTATGCATGCCCGATGACATTGTTGCGAGCCCGGCGCGTCTACCACGAGATGGAAACGACACCTATGCCCCAACCGTCATCTTCCTGAGATGTTGGCAGCTATAGTGGAGCAACGGGCGGTCCGTCACGGCACGCCCCAACACATCTCGAACTGCACAGCCACGATGGCGGGGCGCCCCCTGCGGGCGCCTTGCACGCTCCTCGCCCAGAGCCAGCGACCAGGCTTGGTCATCAGCCCCAGGGAGATCCCTATGACGCGCATCGATACGACGAACCTCTCGTTCGACGAGTTCGACGAGATCGTGAACCCTCGCCCGGAGGAGAACGATTTCGACCGGATCGTGGAAACCGCCCTCGACCGCCGCGGCTTTCTCGGCGGCGTGCTGGCGTTCGGCAGCTTTGCGGCGCTGAGCAGCACGATGCCGGGCGCAACCGCCCACGCCTCGACCAGCCGCTTCGCCTTCCAGCAGATCGCCACCTCGACCGCCGATGACGTGATCGTGCCCGAGGGCTACAAGGTCGAGATCCTGATGCGCTGGGGCGACCCGCTCTGGTCCGACGCGCCGGAGTTCGACCACGCGACCCGCGGCACCGCCGAGAGCCAGGAGCGCGCCTTCGGCGACAACACCGACGGCATGGACGTGTTCAGCCATGAGGGCAAGACGCTGCTCGTGGTGAACAACGAGTACACCAACCGCGACATCATCGCGCTGAGCGCCGTCGAGAAGCGCATCATGGACGAGGCCGACATCGCCAAGGGCATGATGGCCCACGGCATCTCGGTCGTCGAGATCACCAATGAGGGCGGCACCTGGAACATGGTCCCGGACAGCCCCTTCAACCGCCGCATCACACCGAAGAGCGAGATGGAGCTGACCGGCCCCGCCGCCGGCCACGACCTGCTGAAGACCGATGCCGACCCGACCGGCACCCGCTCGCTCGGCACCTGGAACAACTGCGGCAACGGCGTCACCCCGTGGGGCACCTATCTGACCTGCGAGGAGAACTTCAACGGCTACTTCTCCTCGACCGAGGAGATCCAGGACCAGAAGCCCGTCAGCATCTCGCCCGAGCTCGCCCGCTACGGCATCAACGAGCAGGACTGGGGCTACAACTGGTACCTCATCGACGAGCGCTTCGACGTCAACAAGCACCCGAACGAGCCGAACCGCGCCGGCTATGTCGTCGAGATCGACCCGACCGACCCGACCTCGACCCCGAAGAAGCGCACCGCCCTCGGCCGCTTCAAGCACGAGAACGCCGAGGCCGTGGTCAACAATGACGGCCGGGTCGTTGTCTATATGGGCGACGACGAGCGCGGCGAGTTCGTCTATCGCTACGTGTCCAACGGCGTCTACGCGCCGGGCGCGTCGACCGACGATCTGCTGAACGACGGCATCCTCTACGCCGCCAAGTTCAGCGACAACGGCACCGGCGCCTGGGTCGCGCTGACGCCCGAGACCACCGGCATGGATAACGCGGTGATCCACATCCACACCCGCCAGGCGGCCTCGGCCGTGGGCGCCACCACCATGGACCGTCCCGAGTGGATCTCGGCCAACCCCAAGGCGCCGGAGATCTACTGCTGCCTCACGAACAACAAGAACCGCGGCGTCAAGCCGAATGCCGGCGGCGACGACACCTCGGTCAACGGCCCCAACCCGCGCGAGAAGAACAACTACGGCCAGATCGTGCGCTGGCGTCCGGATGGCGGCGATCACACCGCGCCGGGCTTCACCTGGGACCTCTATGTGCTGGCCGGCAACCCGACCGTGCACTCGGACGCCTATGCCGGCTCGTCGAACGTGACGCCGGACAACATGTTCAACTCGCCGGACGGCCTCGCCTTCGACAGCAACGGCCTTGTCTGGATCCAGACCGACGGCAACTACGGCAACGAGGGCGACTTCGCCGGCCAGGGCAACAACCAGATGCTGGCGGGCG
>CAYORO010000086.1:0-12516 GCA_964406355.1 uncultured Limibaculum sp. | reverse complement strand
CGACATCTTCTACAACAACTGCTTCAAGAACGGGATCCTGCCGGTCGTCCTGCCCCAGGAGGAGATCGACAAGCTGATGGACGACGCCGAGCGCGGCGCCAATGCGGTCCTCACCGTCGATCTCGAGGCTCAGGAGATCCGTGGCCCCGATGGCGGACGCATCGGCTTCGAGATCGACGCCCACCGAAAGCGCTGCCTGCTCGAGGGACTCGACGATATCGGCCTGACGATGGAGAAATCCGAGGCGATCGACGCCTTCGAGGAGCGCGCCCGCCTCGCCACGCCCTGGCTCAATCCGCCGCCCGGATGAGCCGCCTCGACGACGAGCCCGACTGGGTCGGCGGGACGCTTGCGCGCCGACGCCGGCTCGCGCGCGGGCTGCTGGTGCTGCTCATGGTCGCGCTGCCGGCGTTCCTGATCCCGGGCATGGCCTGGGAGACGCGGCTCGGCTGGGGTGCACTCGGCCTCGCCATCGCCCTCGGCATCGTCGCAATCCCGGGGCGCGGGGTGTTCTCCGCCCCGCCGCCGGTCTACGAGCTCGTGTACCTGGCCCTGATCCCCGTCGAGATCGTGGCCATCATCGGTGTCAACGCCTGGGCCGCGGGGCGGGAAGCACCTGGTCTTCTTGGCGGCGCGCGCGACCTCCTCGGCTTCCGCTTCGGACCGATCTGGCTCTCCTCCTTGCCCCGGACGCTCTCCGACACCCACGCCGCCTGCCTGATGCTGAGCCTCCTCTTGATCCTCATCGGCATCGTCTGGCTGCTCACGGCGCGTTTCCCCCGGGCGGGCGAGCGGGACTGGGCGCTCTCCTTCAGGGCGGGCCGGGCGGTGGAGCTCAGCCACGCAAAATCCCAGAAGCGCTTCGGGACCGGCGCGCTGCGCAATCTCGCGATTGCCGTGGTCGCCCTCTACTTCCCGCTTCGCGAGAGCTACGTCACCGAGGCGATGGTGCTGCCCGGCGTGATCACGGTCGAACTCGGGATCTTCCTGCTGATCGCACTCAAATGCGGCGGTGCGATCGCCTGTGCGCTCATCGGCGTGGCGGTCATTCGCATCGGGCTCTCGGAGAGCGAGCCGATCGCCCAGGCGATCACGGGCCGGGCGTCGGACGCGTGAGCCGGCACCGCGCGCGCATCAGGGGGATATGGCTCGCGATGGCGCTCCTCGGAGCCTCGACAGCGGCAGACGCGGCAGAGCCACCGCCGGTTCCCGAGGGCGCGATCCGTGTCGCGCAGTTCAACGCGGCGCTCGTGCGACAGGGCGCGGGGGTGCTGCTGCGCGATATCGAGCGGCGCCACTCCCAGGTCGAAGCGGTGGCCGAGATCATCCTCCGCGCCCGCCCGGACATCCTGTTGATCAACGAGCTCGACGCCGACCCGGAGGGCCGCGCGCTTGACGCCTTCGCCGCCCGCCTCGCCGAGGGCGTCGCCGGCCTGCCGGGGCTCGACTACCCGCACCGCCACCAGGGGCCGCAGAATGTCGGCCTTCCCTCGGGCCACGATCTCGACGGCGACGGGCGCAGCATGGGCCCGGGCGACGCGCACGGCTATGGCCGCTTCCCGGGGCAATACGCGATGGCGCTCCTCTCGCGCTTGCCGCTCGCGGGCGAGGTGCGGAGTTGGGCGCGCCTCGCATGGTCCGCGATGCCGGGCGCCCGCCGCCCCGTGCGGCCCGACGGGACGCCGTTCCACCCTGACCCGGTTTGGGCCGCGATGCGGCTCTCCTCCAAGGCGCATTGGGCGGTGCCGGTCGCGCTCCCCACGGGCGACACGCTGCATCTCCTCGCCGCGCACCCGACGCCGCCGGTCTTCGACGGCCCCGAGGACCGCAACGGGCGGCGCAATGGCGACGAGATCCGGCTCCTGCGCGAGATCCTCGATGGCGCCGCCTGGCTCACGGATGATGGCGGCCGGCCCGGCGGCCTGTCGCCAGACGCGCTCGCGGTGGTGGCAGGGGACCTCAACGCCGACGCGCTCGACGGCGACGGCATCCGCGCGGAGATCGCCGCGCTCCTCGCCCATCCCCGATTGCAGGACCCGGAGCCCCGGAGCCCCGGCGCCGCCGAGGCCGGCGGCGGCGCTCCGCGGCAGGGAGACCCCGCGCTCCACACCGCCGACTGGGCCGACCCGCCCAAGGGCCCCGGCAATCTCCGCGTCGACTATGTCCTGCCCCCGGCGGACCTCAGCATCCTCGGCGCGGGCGTCGTCTGGCCAAGCCGCGAGGACCCGCTCGCCCGGCTCGTCGCCCGCCGCGGCCGAACGCTCGCAAGCTCGGACCACCGCCTCGTCTGGGTCGATCTCGCACTCCCCTGACCCACGCGGCTCAGACGCTCTTCGTCTTGTTCAAAGCATCGGCGAGGGCTTCGAGATCCTTCAGCTTCTTCTCATAGTCGGGGCCCTTGCCCGCTGCGGCTTCGATGACTTTGCGAAAGCCCTCCGCCGCCTTGTGGTTCGCCTGCATCGCTTTCTCGATGTCCTGTGCCTTCTTCGAGTCGCCAGCGGCCTTGGCAGCATCGAGCTCGGTCTGCTGCGCCTTGATCTTATCGCATTTCGCAAGCCATTCCTTCATGGCATAGTCGAAGCCGCCAAAATTATTTTGATATTCCTGCCTTAATTTTCTAACATTATTGCGAAAATCGCTTGTCTTCCCAATCACTTCATTAGACTTGGAGACAAATTTCTTTCGCATGTCCTTCAAGCTGGAGGTTTGATTCCGAACCTTTATCCGTAGCTTGCGATAGGTTTCACCAAGATCCTCGGCCATTCTGTTCTCTCCAAATGTTTGATTTTTCCCTGCCACTGAACGTGGTTAAAGCGAATGTATGATGAACGACATTTTGGGGCTCGGCAACGAAATCTACCTGGTGGCAGGCGCCGTCCGTGCTCTTGGCGGGCCGTTTGACAGCGCAAGGACTCGGCAAGGGTCGCTCAGGCAGCGGCCAGCCCTCCGCAGACCGGGCAGTCCGGCCGACGCGACAGCCCGATCGTGCGAAACTCCGCCGCAAGCGCGTCATAGACCAGCAGCCGCCCGATCAGCGGCTCGCCCGCCCCGGTGATCCACTTCACCGCCTCGGCCGCCTGCAGCGCGCCGAGCACCCCCGCCAGCGCGCCCATCACCCCCGCCTCGGAGCAGGGCGCGACCAGCCCCGGCGCCGGTCGCTCGGGGAAGACGCACTCATAACAGGGACCTCCCCCACCCGGATGAAACACCGAGAGCTGCCCCTCCCAGCGCCCGAGCGCCGCAGAGACCAGCGGCACCCCGCAATCGGCGGCCACGCGGTTCACCAGATACCGCGTCTCGAAATTGTCCGACCCGTCGAGCACCAGATCGTAGTCCTCGAAGATCACGCGGGCATTCGCCTCCGAGAGCCGGGTCTGGTGGCGCCGGACCGTCACATTGGGATTGAGCCGACCGACCGCGCGGGCCGCACTCGCGGCCTTCGCCTCGCCGATCTCCTCCGTCATATGGATCACTTGGCGCTGGAGGTTCGAGAGCGAGACCGCGTCGTCGTCGATCACCCCGAGCGTGCCGACCCCCGCCGCCGCGAGATAAAGGATCGCCGGCGAGCCCAGCCCGCCCGCGCCCACCACCAGAACCCGCGCCGCCCGCAGCCGCTGCTGCCCCGCGCCGCCGATCTCGCGCAGCACGATGTGGCGCGCATAGCGCTCGACCTCCTCGTCGGTGAAGCTCATTCGCCCTCGCCCTCGCGCTCCTCGACCGCTCGCCGGATGCGGCGGATCAGATAGACGTAAGCAAGGACGGGCACCGCCACAATCGCCGCACCGAGACCGACCTGCCCGAGGAGCGCCCAGTCGGCCCGCCAGAGGAGCGGCGCGACATAGGCCACCGGCACTGCGACAAGAAGCGCGCCGCCGGCCCGGCCGGCCACCAGCCCCGAGCGCCAGAGCAGCCAGCAGCCGAGCGCGAGCCCGAGCCCGATCAGCAGCTCGTAGAGGAGGACCATGCCGGCTCCCCGGGATAGCGCGTCGCCACCATCGAGGGCCGCGTCCGGAACGCCGCCCACCACGCCGCCACCTGCGGACGGGCCGCGACGGCCGCGGCACATTCGGGCAACCGGGCGACACAGGCGAGCACCGCGGCGAGATAGAGCATGCCGCGCGTCGCCGCCGGGCCGGCCAGAGCCCCGTCTGCCCCGAGTTCCCCATCGGCCCCGAGCGGCCCGTTGGCCCCGAGCGGCCCGTCGACCCCGAGCGGCCCGTCGGCCGCCAGGGCCTCGATCGCATCGAGAACCTGTCCGGCCGCCGCCTGACCCTCAGCGATAACATCGGGGTCGCCGGCCGCGCCCTTCTCCGTCTCGACCCAAATCTGCCAGATCATCGCGCGGTACCCATACGTATCGACGAGACCCGCGATCTGGTCGGACCGCGCCCGCGCTCGGGGTTCGGTGGGGTCGAGCCGCACATCGCCAAAGACCCGCTGCTCAAGGTATCCGAGACAGGCCGCCGTCTCGTAGAGCCGGAACGCCCCATGCGCCATCGCCGGGATCTTGGCGAAGGGGTGGCGCGCAGCCTGCGCTGCCCGCGCCGCCGGATCGTCGAACACATCGGTCTCGACGAACCGGTACGCCACACCCTTCTCCGCGAGCGCGAGGCGCAGGATCCGGCTGTAGACGCTGTAGCCGGCGCCCCAGACAGTCAGCTCCGCCATTCGCGCTCAGAGGCCGTCGAAGAGCGCGGTCGAGAGATAGCGCTCGGCGAAGGAGGGCAGGATCACCGCGATCCGCTTGCCCGCCATCTCGGCGCGCTCGCCCACCTCGACCGCTGCCGCCACTGCCGCGCCCGAGGAGATCCCGCCAGGCACGCCCTCGAGACGGGCCACTTCGCGCGCCATGTCGAAGGCGGTCTGGTTGGAGATCGTCAGCACCTCGTCGATCAACCCCACCTCGAGATTGCCCGGCACGAAGCCCGCCCCGATCCCCTGGATCTTGTGCGGCCCCGGCGTGCCGCCCGAGAGGACCGGGCTGTCCTCGGGCTCGACCGCGACGATCCTGAGCCCCGGCAGCCGCGCCTTGAGCCGTCCGCCCGCGCCGGTCAGGGTGCCGCCCGTGCCGACGCCCGAGACGAGCACGTCGAGCCGGCCGTCGCAATCCGCGAGGATCTCCTCGGCCGTCGTCTCGCGATGAATCTCCGGATTGGCCGGGTTGTCGAACTGCTCCGGCATCGCCGCGCCAGCGATGTCGTCCGCCAGCGCCTGCGCACGGGCGAGCGCGCCCTTCATCCCCTCCTCGGCCGGTGTCAGCTCGAGCTCGGCGCCGAGCAGTGCCAGCATCTTGCGCCGCTCCATCGACATCGAGGCCGGCATGCAGAGGATCAGCCGATACCCCTTGGCGGCAGCCGCAAAGGCGAGCGCGATGCCGGTGTTGCCCGAGGTCGCCTCGACCAGCGTGCCCCCCGGTGCGATCCGGCCCGCCCGCTCCATCGCCTCGATCATCGCGACGCCGATCCGGTCCTTGACGCTCGCCAGCGGGTTGAAGAATTCGAGCTTTGCGAGCAGCTCGGCCTCGACCCCGCGCGCGGCCGCGAGCCGCGCGAGCCGCACCATGGGCGTGCCGCCGATCGTCTCGGTGATGTCGCCATAGATCCGCCCCCTCGGGGGCACGCGGACGGGCACCGGATCGTTGCGTCGCTCCTCGTCCATCGCCTGGGCTCCTTCAGATGTTGAAGTCGGGGGTTGCCTTGGTGCCGTGCGGCACGCCGAGCTCGCCGGCGCGGCGGCAGAGATCCTCCATGGTGATCTTCTCGAGCCGCACCAGCATCTCCTCACGGGTCTCCGAGAAGAGCGGCGCGATCACCTTCTCGCCGAGATCGGCCTCGGAGACAGGGTCGGTGTCGGCCTCCGCGTCGAGCTGGTCGACCACGCGGATCACGTCGGCCACCGTGATCTTGCGCCGCTCCCGGGCCAGCGTGTAGCCGCCCTTGGGGCCACGGACGCCCTTGAGGATGTTACGATGGACGAGCGCCTGCATCACCTGCTCGAGATAGCGCTGGGGGATGCCCTGGCGCTTGGTGATGTCCTTTGACTGCACCGGGTCGGGGCGCGCGTTGTAGGCGACGTCGAGCACGGCCTCGAGCGCGAGCAGCGTCTTGCGGGAGGTCCTCAGCACCGGCTCACCCGGTCCCGGTGGAGCCGAAGCCGCCGGCCCCGCGCGCGGTCTCGGGCAGGGTGTCGGCCATGCGCGCCGTGGCCGGGCTGACCGGCGCGACGACGAGCTGGGCGATCCGCATGCCATGCTCGATCCGGACGGTCTCGAGCCCGAGATTGAGCAGCAGCACGGTCAGCTCGCCGCGGTAGTCCGCATCGATGGTGCCGGGCGCGTTGGCCACCGTCACCCCCTGGCGCGCGGCGAGGCCCGAGCGCGGGCGCACCTGCCCCTCATGGCCCTCGGGGATCGCGATGCGCAGGCCCGTCGGCACCAGCATCCGACCGAGCATCGGCAGGGCGAGGCCCGCCTCGCGATCATCCGGCAGCAGCGAGGCGCGGAGATCGAGGCCGGCGGCGCCCTCGGTCGCCCGCGCCGGCAGGCCGAGCGCCGGGTCGTAATGCGCAAGCGGCGCGAAGAGCACCTCGACCGTCATGCCGCCAGCGCCCCGGCGATGCGCGCGGCGAGCCGCTCGGCCACCGCCTGCTTGGAGGCGCGGGGCCATTCTTCGGCGCCCTCGGCGGTGACCAGCGTGACCGCGTTCTCCGTCCCGCCCATGATCCCGGTCTCGGGGCGCACATCATTGGCAACGATCCAGTCGCAGCCCTTGCGCATGCGCTTGGCGGTCGCGTGGGCGACCACATCGTCGGTCTCGGCCGCGAAGCCGACGACGAGGCGGGGCCGGCGCCCGTCCGCGAGCCGCGAGACCGTGGCCAGGATGTCGGGGTTCTCGGCGAGCTCGAGCGCGGGCGGGCCATCCGCGCCCTTCTTGATCTTCGAGCCGGACGCTGCGGCCACGCGCCAGTCCGCCACGGCCGCCGCAAAGACCGCTGCATCGGCCGGCAGCGCCGCCTCGACGGCGGCGAGCATCTCGGCCGCGGTTTCGATGCGGTGGAGCGTGACGCCGTCCGGCAGGGGCGCGGTGGCCGGGCCGCTCACCAGGATCACCTCGGCCCCCTGGTCGCGGAGCGCTGCGGCAATCGCCGCCCCCTGCGCACCCGAGGAGCGATTGGCGATATAGCGCACGGGGTCGATCGGCTCATGCGTCGGCCCCGAGGTCACGATCACCCGGCGCCCCGCGAGCGCCCCACCGGTGCGCTCGGCCGGCAGCACGAGATGCCCGGGCCGCGCGGGATCGGCGAGGCGCGCCTCGATGGCGGCGAGGATCTCTGCCGGCTCGGCCATCCGCCCGGGGCCATACTCGCCACAGGCCATGTCGCCCTCGTTGGGGCCCACCGCCGCCACCCCGTCGGCCCCAAGCGTCGCGAGATTGCGCTGGGTTGCCGGGTGCAGCCACATCCGCAGGTTCATCGCCGGCGCGATCAGGATCGGCGTGTCGGTGGCCATCAGGAGCGTGGTCGCCATGTCGTCGGCGTGGCCGTTTGCCATGCGGGCCATCAGATCGGCCGTCGCCGGCGCCACGACCACCAGATCGGCGGCCCGGCTGAGCTCGATATGGCCCATCTCCGCCTCGTCGGTCAGGTCGAAGAGATCGTCATAGGCCTTCGAGCCTGCCAGCGCCGCGACCGAGAGCGGCGTGACGAACTCCCGCGCCGCCCGCGTCATCACCGGGGTCACGCGCCCGCCGGCCTTGGCGACCAGCCGGATCAGCTCCAGCGCCTTGTAGGCCGCGATCCCGCCGCCGATGATCAGGAGGATGTGCCGTCCCTGCATGCGCTCCCCCAGACCGCGGCCGGTCAATGGCCAGAACTCCGCGACTGGGATGTACTATCTGCGGTCACCCGGCCGCAACCCGGAACATCCGCACCACCCTCACGGAGCTGTCAGACCTCACGGAGCTGTCACAGGGAGACGGCCAGCCAGTGGAGGAACGCCCCGACGAGGCCGCCCACCACGAGGGCAAGCAGGATCGGCCCGCGCTGCGAGAGCGGAGGCAGCTGGCGGACATCCACCGCAAGCGGGCCGAAGAGCCGCCGGGCGCGGGCTTCCTCGGCGAGGCGCAGCACCTCGTCGGCCAGTCCCGGCAGGCGCGGGCCGAGCCGGCGCAGCACCATCAGCGTCTGCTGGGCGTCGCGCAGCACCTGCCGCGGCCCCATATTGTCGCGGATCCAGCCTTCGACCACCGGCCGCGCCGCCTGGAAGACATTCGCGCGCGGGTCGATCGAGCGGGCGACCCCCTCGACCACCACCATGGTGCGCTGGAGCAGGATGAGCTGCACCTGCGTGCGCATCCCGAAGCGCTCGGTGGTCTCGAAGAGATAGGCCAAGAGCCGCGCCATCGAGATCTGGCTGACATCCTGGCCGAAGATCGGCTCGCCGATCGAGCGCAGCGCCTGGGCGAAGGCATCGACATCGCGGTCGAGCGGCACATAGCCCGCCTCGAAATGCACCTCGGCGACGCGGCGATAGTCGCGCGTCAGGAAGCCGTAGAGGATCTCGGCATAGTGCTGGCGGGTGATCGGATCGAGCCGGCCCATGATGCCGTAGTCGAGGATCACCAGCGTGCCGTCCCGCTTCACCCTGAGATTGCCCTGGTGCATGTCGGCGTGGAAGAACCCGTCGCGCAGCGCGTGGCGCAGGAACACCTGGATCACCCGATCGCCGATCTCGGCGCAGTCGAGCCCGGCCTCGCGGAGCGTCTCGGGATCGAGCGGCAGACCCTCGGCCCACTCCATCGTGATCACCGAGCGCCCGGTGCCCTCCCAGTAGATCGCGGGCACCTGCAGGCGCTCCTCGGCGCGGGAATTGTCGAGGAACTCGCTGGCCGAGGACGCCTCGAGGCGGAGATCGAGCTCGGTCTGCACCACGCCTTCGAAATGCTGGACCACCGCCCGGGGACGGAGCCGGTCCGCGCCCGGCACCACCGCCTCGACCGCCCCGGCGATGAAGTAGAAGGTGCCGATGTCGCGCCGGAACCGGCGGGCGATGTCGGGGCGCAGCACCTTGACCGCGACCTTCTCGCCGGTCGGGCGCCAGCGCGCCGGATGGACCTGGGCGATCGAGGCGGCGGCCACCGGCGGCTGGAGATCGACGATCAGCTCCGCCGCCTTCGGCCCGAGATCGGCCTCGATGATCGCCCGCGCCGCCTCGATCGGGAAGGGCGGCAGCCGGTCCTGCAGATAGCGGAGCTGCTCGACGATCCGGGGGCCGACGACGTCGGGGCGGGTCGAGAGGATCTGGCCGAACTTCACATAGGCCGGGCCCATCGCCTGCAGCGCCCGCGCCACCGGCGGCAGGTCCGGATCGCCGTCGCGCCCGAAAAAGCCAAACGGGCGGGCAACCGCGCGGATCAGGAACCGCGGCCAGCCATGCAGGCCGAACTCGTCGAGGATCATGCGCATCGCGCCCGTGCGCTCGAAGGTCGCGCCGGTCCGGAGCAGCCGCCAGAGCTGCTGCACCGCGTCGATCATCAGAGGCGCCAGCCGGAATGGAGCGCCGCGACGCCGAGCGTCAGGTCGCGATGGGCGACGCGGTCGAACCCCGCCGCGCGGATCATCTCGGCAAAGCGCGCCTGATCGGGGAAACGGCGAATCGACTCGACGAGATACTGGTAGGAGGCACGGTCGCCCGTCACCGCCTGGCCGAGCGACGGGATCACACCGAAGGAATAGCGGTCGTAGAGCGCGCGCACCGCCTCGGGCCCGGGGCGCGAGAACTCAAGGCAGAGGAACCGCCCCCCCGGGCGCAGCACGCGGCGCGCCTCGGCGAGCGCGTCCTCGATCCGGGTCACGTTCCGGATGCCGAAGGCGATGGTGTAGGCGTCGAATGTCCCGCTCGGGAAGGGGAGCGCCATCGCGTCGCCGCAGACCCACGCCACCCCCTCGATCCGGCGTGCCTCGGCCCGGCGCGCGCCCTCGGCCAGCATCGCCTCCGTGAGGTCGAGCACGGTCACGGCCGCCGCCGACTGACGTGCGAGGATGCGGAAGGCGATGTCGCCCGTGCCGCCCGCAACGTCGAGCACGCGCATCCCCGGCCGCGGCGCCAGCCAGCTCACAATCGCCGCCTTCCAGGCGCGGTGGATGCCGGCCGACATCAGGTCGTTCATCAGATCGTAGCGCCGCGCGACCGAGGTGAAGACGTCGTGCACACGCTCGGTCTTCTCCGCCTCGGGGATCGTCTCATAGCCGAAATGGGTCTCACGCGCCGTCATGGGCGCGACCCTAGCGCAGCGATCCCGCCCCGGCTACGCGCCGGAGCGGGCAAATGCTGCGACAAGAGGGGCGCGGTGCGGCCTCGGGCGCCGGCACCATCAGCTGCGGGCGCGGGCCTCGATCACGGTCGCAGCGACGAGGGCAAAGATCACGTGGCCCCAGAGCGCAACCCAGGTGAGCCCGCCCCAGCCGAGGAAGGCCGGGTTGCCCGCCACGAGATGCGCCATGACGTAGAGCGCGAAGACCCAGAGCGCGACGCCGTAGAGCGCGGCCGGCACCACCCAGGGCAGGCCCGGCGCGACGCGCTGATGCAGCGGGCGCACCACGAGCAGATAGCCGAGCGGATAGGCGACGAGCCCGGTCAGCGTGTGCAGGCCGTAAGGGATGCCGAGCGCGCCGAGCTCGCGGCCCGGCACGCCGGTCACCGTCGAGAGCACCTGGGAGGCGAGCGGCACGGGCGCGAGCTTGGCGCCGAGGAACGGGCTCGCGATGGATCTCAGCAGCGGGCTGAGCGTCTGGCCGAAGAAGTCGAAGGCGACGGTCGCGAGCGCGCCGGCGACGACGATGGTGACCAGGGTGTCGAGCGTGATGGCGGGGAAGGCCGCGGCGCGGCCGAGCGTCGGGGTGGCGGTGGACATGTGTGTCTCCGGTGTCGGGGGTGCGGGGCGCCGGCCCCGCCTCTCTGCCGCCGGATAAAGGGCCCGCGCGCCCACGCCCCAAGCGGGTTGTAACAGGGCTCTCCGGGCTGTCAGATCGCGCGAGTGACGCGTGCGTCAGTTGTGATCGCCGCCCGCGATTCTGCAGCGGGCGACGTGGAATTGTGGCTTGTTCGCGCTCGCCTGCGGCGGCGCGCATCAGGCGGTCGGAGAACAAGAGACAGACTTGGATCCGCGGAGCCGACCAGCGATCGGCGCCTCCGAGGGGTGCCGTGCTTATGACGCTTCGGGGTATCCGTTGCAGGGCGCCCAGCGGGCACCCCTCGCGCATCCCGAGCCCATCAGCGGCGGGTGCCGAGCCGCGTGACATGGCCCATCTTGCGCCCCGGGCGGGCCTCGTCCTTGCCGTAGAGGTGGAGCGCCACCGGCTCGCCGGCGAGCCGGCGCCAGGCCTCGCCCTCGGCGCCGATCAGGTTCTCCATCACCGCGTCCGAATGGCGGCGCCCGTCGCCGAGCGGCCAGCCCGCGACCGCACGGATATGCTGCTCGAACTGGTCGACGAGGCAGGCATCGAGCGTCCAGTGCCCGGAATTGTGCACGCGCGGCGCGACCTCGTTGACCAGGAGCTCGCGCCCGAGGACGAAGAACTCCACCCCCATGACGCCCACATAGTCGAGCGCATTGACGATCTGGCCGGCGATCAGGATCGCGTCCTGGGCGACCGGGCGGGGGACCGGTGCCGGCACCGTGGTCCGCCGCAGGATGCCGCCCTCATGCACGTTGAGGCCGGGGTCGTAGCACACCACGCGCCCGTCGAGATCGCGTGCAACGATGACCGAGATCTCCCAGTCGAAGGCCACGCGACCCTCGAGGATCGCAGGGACGGCGCCGATCTCGTCCCAGGCGGGCGCGAGCCCCGCGCCCTCGGCGATGCGCGCCTGGCCCTTGCCGTCATAGCCGAGGCGACGGGTCTTGAGGATCGCGGGCGTACCGGTCTCGGAGAGCGCGGGGGGGAAATCCTCGGGCGTGCCGATCGGGGCCCAGGGCGCGGTGGCGATGCCGAGGCGGTTGAGAAAGGCCTTCTCCTCGGCGCGGTCCTGCGCGATCGCGAAGGCGCGGGGGGCGGGACGCACGGGCGCATGCACGGCGAGCGCCGCGGTGGTCGCGGCGGGCACGTTCTCGAACTCGACGGTCACCACATCCACCGCCTCGGCGAAGCGGGCGAGCGCGGCAGCATCGTCATAGGCGGCGCGGATGTGGGGGGCGACCTGGGCGGCCGGCGGTGCCTCGGCAGGGTCGTAGATGCGCGCCGCAAGCCCGAGGCGTGCGGCGGCCATCGCGAGCATCCGGCCGAGCTGGCCGCCGCCCAGGATCCCCACCGTGCTGCCGGGCGGCAGGGCGCGCTCACTCACCCGAAGGCTCCTCGGCGACCGCGGCCGTCTGCGCCGCGCGCCAGGCCTCGAGCCGGGTCGCGACCTCCGCGTCGGTCGTGGCCAGCATCGCGGCGGCGAAGAGCGCGGAGTTCTGCGCGCCCGACGGCCCGATGGCGAAGGTCGCGACCGGGAT
Source organism: uncultured Limibaculum sp. (assembly GCA_964406355.1). Classification (GTDB taxonomy): domain Bacteria; phylum Pseudomonadota; class Alphaproteobacteria; order Rhodobacterales; family Rhodobacteraceae; genus Thermohalobaculum. Next base: position 22 of record CAYORO010000086.1, on the reverse strand, counting down.
CCCTTTTGGCATCTGGACGATC
>CAYORO010000085.1:0-12763 GCA_964406355.1 uncultured Limibaculum sp. | reverse complement strand
TGTTCGTCGAGCCCTCAAGACTGGCCACAACGCCGTGGGCCGAGCCCACCGTTTCGGCAACCTTGGTCGCGAGGCGGTGACCAGCGCCGTCGACGTCTTTCGGCCGGATGAGCTCGTCGAAGCTCCCAGACCACAACACCGTCAAGTCAGGCAAAGTCGCGAGGCTGGCCGAGAGGACCAGCAAGTCTCCCTGGGCGGCAATGTCTCCGGTCAGAAGATACGCTCCATCGCGGCCGACGCGCTCAGGATCGATGAGCGTCGGCAGGTTGTCGGTGTCGGGTATCGATGCGACCGACAGGAACGGATACTGGGTGAGATCCGCGATCAGCTCTGCAGTCAAGCCGGCCGCGAGCGCGCCGGCCGTCTCCGTATCTCCACTCGCGGTGAACCTCGGCACGAGGAGGCGCGGCCCGGCAAACTCGCCGGGTCCCAATACCTTCTCGTGATCCGACACGAGGAACAGCCCAAGACCGACGGCCGCGGCCAAGATGAAGGCCACGGCGAGACGGGTCCGAAGGCCGGGACGCGGTGCCGGCTTTGGCGCGGCGCGTGTGAACTGCGGGCGGTATTTGCCCTTCGGTATGTCGATCTGGAGCGGTGACTCTCGCCCCTCGGTCGCATAGTGGTGCGCCAAGGCTTGGCGCAGGCGGTTGACTTCGACGCGGACGATGCTGTCCGCATTCGGATCGAAATCCGCGGCGCGGTCAAACACGTTGGTGCCGATGGTGTAGCCCTTGAGTTGAGCGCCGCGCCCAGCCAGCTCCTCAGTTACCAGATAGTCGAGCAACCGACCAAGGCGCGATCTCTGGCCGAGCGCACCGCTGCTGGCGATGGCCGCAAGCGCATCCTCGACCTCGGAGCGCTCCGGCAGTCCTTCGCTCGTCTCGTTCATTCCCGTGCTCCGTGGCTGGGCCCCGCGGCTCGGCTCCGTGACTGGGCTCTGTGGCTGGATCGGCTGTGCTGCAGTCTACCGCCGAGATCCAGCGGCAGCATCTTTGCCAATGACCGCACCACGGCCCCGATGTCGGCCTCTGTCACCGTTACGTACTTCCCCACCCGCGCGTCAGCCAGACGATTTGACCTGTGCCGAGACGTCAGCGGAAGGCAGCGCAACGATGGCAGACGAGACAGAGGGCGATAAAGACCAAAAAAAAGATGATGAATCTACTGCGAAACCTGAAGATCCAGATCTGAAAATGATCGATGCTTTGTTCCGCCGAGTAACAGAAGAATTTCGTGAGAGCTCCGATGATCTTGAAATCGTTGAGAAAAGGGTTATGATGGCTGAACAACTAAGAAATACTTTTCTAGATTACATAAAAAAGCACTAACAATTGTAAAATATTATGACTTAAGTGACGTCTTGTATATAGATAACGGACATACTCTATGCTGATTTATACAGAGTAAAGTTTTCGGGCAGAGCTTGTGAGCACAATACTTGACAAAATTCTGCACGCCACTGCGCCTAATGCGAAGTTTTCAATGATTTTATAGTTCTGAAGCGTTTATCTTTTTGCAACGCAATATAAGGTGATTAAACTATGGAGCGCGATGCTCTCCGGCGCGATGGATTTTCTCGAACTTGGAAGAGGCTGCTTGGTCTGCACTCTTGCTGTCCGGTGTCTGAACTGTGAGCAGATGCGACGAATGAGTGTTGATGGCATCTGCCGCACCCAGCCCCAGAGAATCCGAAATTGCGGCCGCGTTCACCACGATCTGGTTTGCCGTTCCGAACTGCAGCGGAGCACCGGTCAGAGCCGGGCCGACGATCACGAGGCCCTCAGGTGGCTGACGCAGAGGTGTCGCCACTGCGCTTGACCTGGGCCATCAGGGGATCGAGGCTGGAAAAACTGAGCAGCGGAAGTCCTGGGTGCTTGATACAAAGCCAGTTTTTCTTGAAAGATGGTGCCGGTCGAGGGACTCGAACCCCCGACATCCTGATTACAAATCAGGCGCTCTACCAGCTGAGCTAGACCGGCCCCGGCTCTCTATAGGGCGGCAGGCGGCGCTCGCTCAAGCCTCTGCTGACATTGCACACGGCCCGTTAACCATGGCGCGCATAGAAGGCGTCAGACCGATCCCGTCGCGTGGAGGGGCCCGTGCGCGCCTCGCTTGTCATCACGATCCTGTTGGCGCTGGCTGGCTGCACGTCGGCGCCGGAGCGCCTTCTGCCGGCTCCGCCGCCGCTCCTCATCTCGGCACCGCCGGTGATCCTGCCGGGGTTGAAGCTACCCGCGCGGCTGGGGCTCCTTCGCCTGGTCGGCGGGCAGGCCACAGCGATCCCCGCGAACGAGTTCGTGCGTTGGCGCGGGGCGCTGCGGCAGGTGAACCACCGGCTGCTTTCCCCTGTGATGGCCGTGCCCTTGGCGCCCGTCGGGGGGGCGCCGGCCGATGCGGCCGAGCTCCAACGAGTGGCAGCAGAGGCGGCTCGAGCTGCCGGGCTCGACGCTGTCCTGATCTATGAACTCGCTGTGGCCGTTGAGGATGACCCGCTGCCGGCAGCGATTGCGCAGCTTCCGCTCCTCGGCGGGATCGTGCCCACGACGGTGACCAGCGAGGCACATGGTGCCAGTCTCGCCCTCCTGCTCGATGCCGTGAGCGGAGCCGCGATCGGGTGGGCCGAAGCGCGCCTCGTCGACCGGCCGGTGGCGACACTGCGCCAGTCCGGTGGCGACGGATCGACCGTGCAGGGCCTTGCCGATTACGCGGCGCTCCATGCGCTGATCCCGGCGGCCGAGGACATGCTGGTCGAAGCCGCGGCCGCCGCGATCGCGGCCGCCTATTGAGACGCGTCGGCGTCGAGCCCGAGCCGGGCGGCAAGCGCGGCAAAGCTGCGTTCGGTCTCTGGCGCCCAGCTCGCCTCTCCGGAGACGCAGAGATTGGCCTCCGAGCGGAGGATCAGCCCATCCTCCAGCACGCGCAGATGGTTCGCCTCGAGCGTCGCGCCGGTCGATGTGATGTCGACGATCACCTCGGCGGTCCGGTTCTTCGGCGCCGCCTCCGTCGCGCCCTGGCTGTCGACGATCCGATAGTCGGCCACTCCGGCCGCGCGGAAAAAACTGCGTGTGAGGTTGTGGTACTTCGTCGCCACCCGAAGCGAGCGCCCGTGGCGAGTGCGGAACGTTGCGCAGACCTCGTCGAGATCATCCATCGTCTCGACATCGATCCAGAAATCCGGCACCGCGACCACGAGATCGGCGTGGCCGAACCCCATCCGCGCGGCGAGCCGCACGCGGCGCCCGCGAAACGCGACGCGCTCGCGGATCAGGTCCTCGCCCGTTACGCCGAGATGGAGCCGGCCCGCCGCCAGCTCGCTCGGGATCTCGCCGGCCGAGAGCATCACCACCGTGACACCCGGCACGCCGTCGATCTCGGCGCGATACTCGCGAGCCCGGGTGGACGGCGCGATCACGATGCCGCGCTCGGCGAACCAGGCGATGGTGTCCGCCTGCAGCCGCCCTTTGGAGGGCAATCCGATCGCGAGCGCGCTCATTCGCCCGCTCCCGTGGTGCCGAGAGCGCGGGCCGCCACTGCGGCCTCGGGGCGGATCATCGCGCCGACGGCGGGCACCGGCCGCGGCGCGCCGAGCCGTGCCGTCATCCGGTCATAGCGCCCGCCGCCGGCCAGCGGTGGCAGCTCGGTCCGGCCCACTGCTGTGATTTCGAAGACGAAGCCGTCATAATACTCCATCGTGCGGCCAAAGCGGGCGTCGAAGGGCAGCTCTTCGGCGTCGATCCCGGCCCGGTTGAGTGCGTCGAGGCGAAGCTCGAACCGGTCGAGCGCGCCGGCGATGTCGATGCCCGCCTCCACCGTCAGCCGCCGAAGCTCGGTGAGTGCGGCGCCGGACGGCCCGCGGACCCCCAGGACGGCTTCGACCAGCCGCACCTGTTCGGCCGGCATGGGGGCGACGGCCACCTCGCGCGCGAGCGCCGCGGCATGGGCCGCGATCTCGTCGAGCCCGCGCGCGCCGACCAGCTCGCGCCCCTCGGCCGCGAGGGCCTCGACCGCGTCGGCACCGCCCTCGACGGCGGCCAACAGCGCCGCGCGCCGGGCTCCGGGCTCCGCTCGCGCGCCCGAGAAGCGGGCGAGCAACGCCCGAAACCGCGCCGGCCGCCAGAAGTGACGCCGGAGCGCGGCCCGCCGGTCGGGCGGCAGGCCGAGCGCGTCGAGCAGATCGAAGGCGATCCCGGTGTCGCCGGTCACCACGGCCCGGCCCCCGGCGCCGAGCGCGTCGAGCCCGCTCAGCGTCAGCGCCAGCACGGCCGCATCGGCGCGTGCGCGATCGAGCTCCCCGAAACGCTCGATGCCCACCTGGAGGTATTCGAGCGGCCGGCCCGCGACCTCGGTCTGCAGGCGGAACACCGGGCCCGCATAGCAATAGGCCGAGGGGCGCTCCCAGCCGCGCGCGCCATGGGCCATCGCGACCGGCAGCGTGAAGTCGGGCCGCAGACAGAGCTCGGCCCCGCTCACGGGCTCCGGGAAGAGGAAGGCGCGGGTGCGTATGTCCTCGCCATAGAGATCGAGCAGCGCCTCGGCGTCGAGCAGATGGGGCGGCTCGACGGGCGCGTAGCCCTCGGCGACGAAGAGTGCCCGGATCCGGCCGAGCATCGCCTCGCGCTCATCGAGCGCGCGGCCCTCGAGGCAGGCGTGCATGGGCTCAGGCTCCGCCTTGGGGTGCGGCGTCGATCATGGCGCGGATCTCGGTCACCAGATCGGCACGCGCGACGGTCTTCTGCGCGGGCTGGGCGGTCCATTCCTCGCGGGTCTCGATCTCGGCAGCGAGCCGTGCGCCGAGCGCGAGGTCCTTGAGGGTCACCTGGCCTGCCGCACGCTCGTCCTCGCCCTCGATCACGGCGACCGGGGCGGCGCGCTTGTCGGCGTATTTCAGCTGCTTGGCCATGTTGCCGCCGCCGAGGAACACCTCGGCGCGGATGCCGCTCTGGCGGAGCTCGGCGCAGATGGTCTGGTAATCGGCCATCCGGCTGCGGTCCATCGCGAGGATCACGACGGGCCCGGCGGCCTCGGAGCCCGTGCGCCCCTTCGCAGCCAGCGCGGCGAGCAGCCGGTCGACCCCCACCGAGACGCCTGTCGCCGGCACCTGCTGGCCGGTGAAGCGCTTGACGAGATCGTCGTAACGCCCCCCGCCCGCGACCGAGCCGAACTGGCGGCGAGTGCCATCCTCATCGGTGATCTCGAAGGTGAGCTCGGCCTCGTAGACGGGCCCCGTGTAGTAGCCGAGGCCCCGCACGATCGATGGGTCGATCGAGATGCGCGCGCCATAGCCCTGCGCTGCCACGAGCTCCGCGATCGTCTCGAGCTCGGCCACGCCGTCGGCCCCGGTCTTCGAGCCGCCGACGAGCTCCCGCAGGCGCGCGCAGGTGGCCGCATCGCCCTCGCGCCGGGCCGCGACGAAGCCCATCACCACATCGGCCTGCTCGGGTGCCAGGCCCGCGCCCTTGGTGAAGTCGCCCGACTCGTCCTTGCGCCCCGCACCGAGCAGCGCGCGCAGCCCCGCCTCGCCCAGCCGGTCGAGCTTGTCGATCGCGCGCAGCACGATCCCGCGCTCCGCGGCCAGGCTCTCGGGTGCGTCGGGGCGCAACAGCCCGGCGGCTTCCATCACCCCGTTGAGGACCTTGCGATTGTTGACCCGGATCGCTACGTCCTCGCGCCCGATCCCCACCGCCTCGAAGGCGTCGGCCAGCATCATGCAGATTTCCGCATCGGCCGCGACCGAGCCTGCGCCCACGGTGTCGGCGGCGCACTGGTAGAACTGGCGGTATCGCCCCGGCCCCGGCTTCTCGTTGCGCCAGACCGGGCCAACGGCATAGCGGCGATAGGGCGAGGGGAGCTGCTCGCGGTGTTGCGCCACCACGCGGGCGAGCGGCGCCGTGAGGTCGTAGCGGAGCGCCAGCCAGGTCTCGTCGTCGTCCTGCCAGGCAAAGACGCCCTCGTTCGGCCGGTCGACATCGGGCAGGAACTTGCCCAGCGCCTCGACCGTCTCGATCCCGGCGCTCTCCAGCGGGTCGAAGCCGTAGGCGTGGTAGACCTCGCAGATCCGGTCGAGCATGCGGCGGCGCTCGATGACCTCCGGCCCGAAATAGTCGCGGAAGCCGCGCGGGGTCTGCGCCTTCGGCCGGGGCTGCCGCTTCGGTTTCTCGTTGCCCATGCCCTCGGCCTCGTTTGGCTTGACGTTGGCTTGCGATCCCTAGTCCATGGGGCTCGGAGCAGCAAGGTCTGCTCTGGACGATTCGGGAACGTTGCGGGCGGACTTTTATTCGGTCGCGGCCGCCCCGGCCTTAGACCTTAAGTAAAGACTCAGGAGATGTACCATGTCGAAGTATGGACCTATTGTTTCCAAATTGAAGAAGGGCGCTGAAGCGGACAAGCTCAAGAAGGTTGCCACGAATCTCGACAAGAGTCGTGAAAACCTGAAGAAGTCTCCGATGAAGGCGGTCCCGATTCACCTTGGGAATCTCAAGAAATCCGAGAAAGAAGTGCAGGCCATCCTCAAGTCAATTGACAAGAAGGACAAGGAGACAATGAAGGTTGCGACTCAGTTTGCGTCTGAGATTGCAAACTCCAAGTCGATGTTGTCCAAAGTCAATCCAAAACAAATGATTGTTCGGAAGTGAGGGGGATAAATCATGGCTGATGCAAAGATCGACGTCAAACTCGACGTCAACCGCGCGATCGATCAGGGCGTGAGTATTGCCAAGAGCCTGCGTGGAAGCAAGACCGTGAACTCCCCGGCGATCAAGGATATGGAGCTTCCGCCGGAGCCCAATCCCGAGGGGCGCAAGGACACGCGCGTGGGACCAGCCTCGGTCAAGTTGTCCTGGGACAATAACGGCCAAAACCTCTTCGAGTACCTCGGCCTCTCCAAAGAGTCGACCGAGACATTCGAACTCGAATTCGTGCTCTGGTATACGTATGTCGAGGCGAGAAATTTGCGGCAGCGCTTCATCCAGCAGATGAAGGCGAAAGTCGTAACCAAATGGGCGACGATCTTCGAGCCACTCTATTCGGTCACCGTCGATCTCGAGCCCGATGTGCGGCTGAAACGCGGGCTGGTCGAGCCGACCGGGTCGGTGCTGTTCAACTACAGCGTCTCGAACAATGGCGGCAGCGGCTATGCCGAGTTCGTCATTAATGGCAAGAGCTTGTCGATCGGCCAGATCAAGTGAGGCATCCGGCGGCCTGAGGTCGTCTGGGAGGTCTGGTGCGGCGGGGGATCGTTCCCCCGCCGTTCGCCTGTCTGGATTTGTCGCTCAGTTGGACGATCCGGTGGTGTCCGTCTCAATCTGCGGCGCCGTATCGGTGTCCAGACCGCTACCCCAGGCGAGGAACAACAGCACAACGAAGAGCACAAGGCCGGCGATCGGGTAGACGAGGACCCCAAGGCCTGAGGTTTTTTCGTTGGACCGCATCATGAGCCCCAACACGAGCGCAATAGCTTGTGTTGCGCCTAAGATGACAATCGCCGCGCGGGAGTACAGCACCGGGTCAGAGACGCCGACCACAAAGACGATGGCGAGGATCGCGATCGCCAATACGATGCCCGCGATGGATAAGTTACGAATCATGGGAAGCGCCTTTCTGTGTCTCTTGTATCAACGAGGTGACGGTGGGCGGGGCGGTCCGGGGTCGGTCATGTAGGGCCTTTCAGCGTGCAACTAAGTGGCAAACCCAGGGCCGGAGCTCCAGATATTGCTAAACTGCCGGGCCGGGCAAGGGATTTCGCGGCCGCTGGAAAACAACATCGCGATGCCACGCTTCATTCAACTGTAACACAATCGTTTTCACCGGGCGCGCGGCTAGCCGAGGGCCGACTTCACCCGGGCGCCGGCGGCAGTGAAGTCCATCCGCCCGGCATAGTGCAACTTCAGCCACGCCATCACCTTGCCCATGTCGCGGATGGAGGCGGCCCCTGTCGTGTCGATCGCCGAGCGGATCGCGTCCGCGGTCTCGGCCTCGCTGAGGGGTTTTGGCAGGAATTCGAGGATGATCTGCGCCTCGCGCCGCTCGCTCTCGGCGAGCTCCATCCGCGCGGCCTCCTCGTAGGTGGCGGCTGATTCCTCGCGCTGCTTCACCATGCGCGCAAGCAGCGCCATCACCTGCCCGTCATCGAGCGCATCGGGGCCGTCCTCCGCGCGAAGGGCGATCTCCCGGTCCTTCAGCGCCGCCAGCATCAGCCGCAGGGTGCTGACACGCAGGCTGTCGCCGTCATGCATCGCCTCCTTGAGTGCTGTCTGGATGCGCGTGCGCATGGCCGACCCTCCCCCGCGGATAGCGCGACGGGACCTTAGCGCAGCGGGTTCGGCTGGGCAACGCATGGCCCGCCCGCTGCCGTCGCTTGACCGGTGCCCGGCGCCCCTGTATCCGGCCGGCGACATCCCCGCGGAGGCCGCCATGATCCGAGAGAGCCGCGAGATGCGGCGCGCCGCGACCGCTTGCCTCGCGCTCGCCGACGGATCGCTTTGCTGGGGGCATGGCTTCGGGGCCGCCGGTCGCATGGTGGGCGAGCTCTGCTTCAACACCGCGATGACGGGCTATCAGGAGATCATGACCGATCCCTCCTATGCCCATCAGCTCGTCACCTTCACCTTCCCCCATATCGGCAATGTCGGCACCAACCCGGAGGACGAGGAGGCGGCCGAGCCCGTCGCCCGTGGCATGGTGGTGCGCTGGTCGGTGACCGAGCCGGCCAACTGGCGCGCGGCGGCTCGCCTCTCGGACTGGCTGGCACGGCACGGACGGGTGGGGATCTCCGGCGTCGACACCCGGCGGCTGACCCGCCGGATCCGCGCCGAGGGGATGCCCCATGCGGCGCTCGAACATGCGCCTGAGGGCGGGATCGATGCCGATGCGCTGGTTGCCGCCGCGCGGGCGTTCTCGGGGCTCGAGGGGGCCGATCTCGCCCGCGAAGTGACCGTCCGCCAAAGCCAGGACTGGACCGGCGGGCGCTGGGAGTGGCCCGAGGGGTTCGGCCCCGGCGCCGAGCCGCGCCACCGGGTCGTCGCGGTCGACTACGGGGCGAAGCGCACGATCCTGCGCCAGCTCGCCGAACATGGCTGCGCCGTCACCGTGTTGCCCGCGACTGCGACCGCCGAGGAGGTGCTGGCGCGCGAGCCGGACGGTGTGTTCCTCTCCAATGGCCCGGGCGATCCGGCGGCGACAGGGGAGTATGCCGTGCCGATGATCCAGGGCGTGCTCGGGGCCGGCGTGCCCCTCTTCGGGATCTGCCTCGGCCACCAGCTCCTCGGCCTCGCGCTCGGCGCGCGCACGATCAAGATGGCCCATGGCCATCACGGGGCGAACCACCCGGTGAAGGACCTCGAGCCCGGCAAGGTCGAGATCACCACGATGAATCACGGGTTTGCGGTGGACGCCGCGACGCTGCCGTCTGACGCGATCGAAACCCATGTCTCGCTCTTTGACGGGTCAAATTGCGGGCTCCGGCTGCGCGACCGGCCGGCCTTCTCGGTCCAGTACCACCCCGAAGCGAGCCCCGGGCCGCAGGACAGCGCCTATCTCTTCGCGCGGTTTGCCCAGGCGATGGCGAGCCGCTGACAAGCCAGACTGACGCATGTCGGGTCAGGGCGGCGTTGCGGTTAATCAGGCGTTAATGATCGGAACCTAGCCTTTTTCGCGTCGAATTGCGCGAAAGGGGTGGGGCGTGCGTCTCAGGATCGAACCGCTGCGGGGCCGGCGATGAACGCGCCGAGCCGCCCGCATCTCTGGGCCGCCGCGGCGGCGCAGGCCCGGCCGGAGGCGCGCCTTGCCGCTCGCCACGGGCTCGGCACCGCCGATCTCGAGGCGCAGCCGCCGGACCCGGCATTGCTCCGCGTCGAGGATGTCGAGACCTATCTCGCCTGCGGCATCCTTCCCTGGCGGCGCACCGGGCGTGTGACGACCTATGCCGTGGCCGAGCCCGCGCGCCTCGCGCCGGGGCTCGCCCGCCTCTCCGACCGGCCGGACCTCGTTTGCGCCGTGGTGGCGAGCCGGGCCGCCATCGAGGGAGCCGTCGCCCGGTCGCTCGAGGGGCCGCTCGCCGAGCGCGCCGCAACCCGCACGCCGGGGAGGCTCTCCGTTCGGGGCATCGGCGGGCTCCGCCGTCGCGCCGGTTTCGCCCTCCTGGCCTTGGGCGCGCTCTTCGCGCTGGCCGCCAAGGCGACGCTCGCGGCCGCGCTGGTCGCGCTCTTCGTTCTCAATGCGGCGACGACGGCGCTCCGGATCGCAGCCCTTCTGGCGGGTCGCCGCGCCCCCGATACCGCCGCGCTGCCGGACGGTGCCGTCCCGCTGGCCGCCCATCGCCCGCTGCCGAAGATCAGCCTCCTGGTGCCGCTCTATCGCGAGGCGCGGATGATCCCCTCGCTGTTGACGGCGCTCGAGGCGCTCGACTATCCGCGCGACCGGCTCGAGGTCCGCCTTCTCCTCGAGGCCGACGATGCCGAGACCCGCCGGGCGGTCGCCGCCGCCGCGCTGCCGCCCTGGGTGCGCCCGCTGGTGGTGCCGCCCGGCCGGCCGCGCACGAAACCGCGGGCGCTCAACTACGCGCTCGATTTCTGCGGCGGCGAGGTCGTCGGCATCCTCGACGCCGAGGATCGGCCCGACCCGCAGCAGCTCCGCGCGGTGGTGGCCCGGCTCGGTGCCTCGCAGGGGCGCGTGGCCTGCGTGCAGTGCCAGCTCGCCTGGTACAACGCGGGGGAGAACTGGCTCTCCCGCTGCTTCCAGATCGAATACGCCATCTGGTTCGAGGTGCTGCTCCGCGGCTGGCAGGCGCTCGGGTTGCCGATCCCGCTCGGCGGCACCTCGGTCTATTTCCGGCGCGCCGCGCTCCGGGCCGTGGGTGGCTGGGACGCGCACAACGTCACGGAGGACGCCGATCTCGGCATGCGCCTCGCGCGGCGGGGCTACACCTGCGCGGTGCTGCGCTCGGTCACCGAGGAGGAGGCCGCCTGCCGCCCGGGCGCCTGGATCCGGCAGCGCTCGCGCTGGCTGAAGGGGTATCTGCTCACCTGGGCGAGCCATATGCGCAGCCCCCGCCGGCTCTGGCGCGAGCTGGGCCCGCGGGGGTTCCTGGGGCTCAACCTCCTCTTCCTCGGGGCGGCGGCCGCCTATCTCGCGATCCCGCTCTTCTGGGCGACGCTGATCGGCTGGGCGCTGACAGGCAAGGGGCTCTGGGAGGCGGCGCTGCCCGGCTGGGCGATCTGGCCGGCGCTCGTCTCGCTCGGCCTCGGGCAGGCGGTGATGGTGGGCTGCGCGGCGCTCGCCATGATCCGGCGGGGGACGCCCTCGCTGCTCATCGTGGTGCCGACGCTGCCGGTCTACTGGACGCTCGGCGCCGTCGCGGCCTGGAAGGCGGTGATCGAGACGGTGGTCGCGCCCTTCTGGTGGGACAAGACGGCCCATGGCACGAGCCGCGGCTTCGCCCGGCTGGCCGCTGGGCCCCCGATCACGGGCGGGCAGGGCTAGAGGGGACTCGACAGGACGGGCCAATGCGCGATCTTGTGCGGCGCCCTGTCACACCCTGCAGGGCCGTCCCACTCGTGAGAGGACCACCAATGACAGAGATCACCCGCCGCACCGCCCTCGCCGCCCCGGCGCTCATCGGCGCCGCCCTGGCCACGGGCACCCGCCCGGCCGCTGCCGCGGCCCCGATGCTGGGCGCCACGCAGACGACCTTCCTGCGCTTCCCGATCGGCTCGTTCGAGGTGACCACGATCCTCGACGGCGCGGCGCCCGTGCCGACGGTGCACCCGATCTTCGGAGAGAACGTGACGGCCGAGGAGGTCGCCGAGCTCGCCGCGGAGAACTTCCTGCCGGCCGACAAGATGGAGATCCCCTTCACCGTCACGCTGGTGAACACCGGGAGCGAGCTCGTGCTCTTCGACACCGGCAATGGTGGCGACACCGGGCGCCGGCCGAATGCCGGGCTGCTGCTCGAGCGGCTCGGGCAGGCGGGCTATTCGGCCGATCAGATCGACGTCGTGGTGATCACCCATTTCCATGGCGACCATATCGGCGGCCTGACCGAGGCCGGAGCGCCGGCCTTCCCGAATGCGCGCTATGTGTTCGGCGCCGAGGAGTTCGATTTCTGGTCGAACGAGGATCTGCTCTTCGACGAGTCGATGCAGGGCCGCGCCGAGCTCGTGCAGGACAAGGTCGTGCCCTTCGCGGAGCAGGCGCAGATGATCGCGCCCGGCGAGGCGGTGGTCTCGGGGATCGAGACGGTCAAGGCTTGGGGCCATACGCCGGGGCATCACTGCTTCCACATCGAGAGCGAGGGCGCGCGGCTGATGCTGATCGCCGATCTCTCGAACCACTATGTGATGTCGCTGCAGCGGCCGGACTGGCATATCCGCTTCGATATGGACAAGGAGGCGGCGGTGGCCTCGCGGCGCGAGATCCTCGGGATGATCGCCGCCGACCGGATCCCGTTCGTCGGCTACCACATGCCGAGCCCGGCGGTGGGTTATCTCGTGGCCGAGGGCGACGGCTTCCGCTATGTGCCGGCGAGCTACCAGCTGCGGGTCTGAGCGCCGTGGGGCGGCCCGTGCGGGGGATCGACCCCCGCCCGGCCCGCTCGGGCGCGGGGCGCGCCCGCGGGCGCCCGGCCTTTCGCCGGCCCTGCGCTTGGGCTAAGGGGGCGCCATGACAGCGCCGCGCCCAGCCCATGACGCCAGCCCGAGCCGGGCTGGTCCCGCCCCGCGGATCGGCATGGACTCGCTCGCCTGCCCGAAGGCGCAGGTGGACAGCG
>CAYORO010000084.1:0-12837 GCA_964406355.1 uncultured Limibaculum sp. | reverse complement strand
GTCGCCTCGCGCAGCAGCGCCTGCACGCCCGCGCCGTAGTTCGGCAGCGGCGCGCGATAGGTGACGGTGACGTCCGGGTTCTGCGCTTCGAACTCGGCCTTGAGGCGCTCGAAGACGCCATCGAAGATCTGCGGCTGGGTGTACTGAACCACCAGTTCGACAGGCTCGGCACGGACGGCACCGCCGATCGCCGCGGCGGCGAGGGCGAGGGCTGCAAGAAGCGGTCTCTTGAGGCTCATCTCTGTCTCCTTCGGGTCGGCCGAACGGGCTCGGCACAAGGGGGCCTCGGGCGTCGCCCGACCGCACGGCCCCGCGACCACAGGACGGACAGGGCCCGCACGCAACTCGTCCGTACAAGTTGGGGATCACATATGAGCGACAGCACGCTGTCAGTGTGATGACGTTGCGCCCGTCACGGGTCTTCGGGATCGATCACGAATTGCACGCGATCGGCGCACCAGGCCGTGACGCCGTAGCAGATCGGCGTGCCCCCCGGATCGCCGTCGGTCTTGCGCGTCACCATCACCCAGCGCGAGGCGGGCTGCTCGAGCAGCCGGGCCTCCTCGGGCTTGGGGGCCCGGGCAAGGACCACGGTCGAGAGCCGACGGTAGGTCGGGCAGCCCATCGCCGTATAGACCGCGGACATCCGCAGGAGCGACCGCTTGGCGAGGTCGATCTCCGGCCACCGCGCCGCCTCGACATAGTTGAGGCTCAGCGCGATCGGCACATCGTCGGCGAAGCTCAGGCTCTTGATCGAGCGCACCGGGGTGCCGGCTGCGATCCCGAGGCCGGCGCTCACCTCGCCATCCGCGCGGCAGGTCTCGATGTCGAGGATGGTCGAGCTCGGCCGCCGGCCCTCGCGGATCAGGTTGGCGGAATGGGTGACCGTGCGCGAAAGGCGGTAATGGATCGCGGTGTCATGCACAAAGGCGCCGCGCCCGTGCTCGACGCGCAGCATCCCGAGATCGACCAGCTCCGACAGCGCGCGGCGCACCGTATGCCGGCTGCAGCCGAACCGGGCCATCAGCGCGCTCTCGGCCGGCAGACGGTCGCCGGGCCGCAGCGCGCCATCACCGATCTCCTTGGCCAGCGTCTCGGTCACGCTGGCCCAGAGGGTCCGCTTCGGAAAACTGACCGGTGATGCGCTCAGGGCGGTGCCTCGTTCCGTCTCTCACTCGGCAGACATCACCGAGCGGCCCGAGATGCAAGTCTGGCACGCCTTTTCGCGCGGCCCCAGAACAATGTCGGCCGGAACGGGGTCGCCGGTCTCCGCAATGCCCCGCGCTCAGGTGGGATCGACCACGCCCATCTCGATCATGCGCAACGCCGTCATCGAGGGCAGGAAGAAGTACTCACCCCCCCGAGTCTGCACGAATTCGGCCAGCTCCGTCATGACATAGGGCACGCCGTCGCCCTTGGGGTCCGTCTGGATGACATGACGCTTGCCGGGCCCGGCGCGGCCGATCAGCGGATCGGTCGTGTTGCCGGTGTGGAAGTCCAGCCCGTACTCGATCCACTGCTGCTGCACGAACTCGAACTGGCGGAAGATGTCGGCGCAGAGCGCCATGAAGATCGTGCCGTTCTCACCCGCATCCCGTGCCGCGCTGGCGTCGCTGGGGCCATAGGGCAGGCCGCGGCGCAGGATGCGGCGACGCTTGTTCAGCCGGGTGGTGGCGTCGGGGTTGGCGCCATCCATCCGGTTCAGCGGATCGAGATAGTCGCGCGTGTTGGCCCGGCGCAAATGCGCGCCGAGGGGGCACCTGGCGCCCGCCATGTCGTCAGCATAGCCGAAATCCGAAGGCTCGCTCGAGCTGAAATACGCGGAGTAGGCCTTGCGGCGCTCATCCGGGTCGGGATTGTCGAACCCCTTCTTCGCCTGCAACGCCCGCCAGTCGGCATAGGTCGGGGCATGCGCCAGCGGGACCCCGTCCTTCCAGCGCCCGACCGTCTTGGCGCCGACCGTCTCCCGCGCCTCCTCGAGATCGACACCCATCACCCGCGCATAGCGCTCGGCCTCGGCATCCATGCAGCGCCGGTGCGCCTCCACATTCTGGTGGAGCTTGCGGTACACCATGAAGGTGCCGTTCTGCATGAACTCCGGCGGCGGGGCCGCGGGCGGCAGCTCCTGGCTCTCGTCCGGATGGCCGAGAAGGAACTCGCCCGTGGCCAGTGGCTCCCATTTGGCGCCCATCCGCTTGCCGCGGCCGATCACGCGGGTCTTCTCCTTGTCCTTGGGGAACTGGCCGGCGAAGACCGGATCTCCGATGCCGTCGCGATAGCCGAAGTGTTCCTTGGCGACCGGGATCTTCCGACCGTCGGGGCCCTCCTCGAACAGCGCCGTCGCCGCCTGGTAGCCGATGTCGTTGTCCGGCCCATGGCCCTTGAGGATCCGGACGCCCCCGTCCAGTGTCTCTTGGCAGAGGCCCTCGAGCCACCGTGTCTGCTCCTCGAGCGCCGGCACCGGCTGGTCGGTCCACGGCTGCACGCGCGCATTCATCGAGATCCAGAGATGCACGTCGGCGTCTGCCGGCGCGTATCCCGGCCGGTTTCTCCGCCAGATCCCGTCCCAATGCGCATCCCACCGGGCCCCGTCCGTGTCGTGGACCTCGGTGGGATCGCGATCGCCGAGCAGATAGGCGCGGGCGCGCATGCCGTCGATGAACGCGCCGGGAAACCGCTGCAGCGTGCGCGTCGGGAGCCCGAGATGCAGGAGACCGTAGAAGGTGATGCCAACATTCAGCGTCACCTCCGGCCGTTTCGCCTCAGGCGTCCCGGGACCAAAGTCCGCCGCCGTCGTGACCTTCCGCCGAAGCGCGCCGATCAGCTCCCGGCCCCTCGCCTTATCGTTGATATGCAGGAAGAAGTACCGCGCGACCGGATAGTTAAAGCGGCCATAGGCGCGCATGATGTTGCCTTGGATGTCGTCCATGTTCAGCGGGCGGGTCATGTCCGGCCTCCCGTCGCAGCGGTGCCTGTTACATCGACCGAGATCGTCCCGGGCGGCTGGGTCGGACCGGCAAGATCGTGGGGTCGATGGGTCTCGAGAAACTCGCCGAAGGCCGCGTGCAGAGCCTCGTCCGACGCGCCCTGCTGGTCGGTCGCGAACCGGGTGAAGTGCTGCTGGAGGTAG
Source organism: uncultured Limibaculum sp. (assembly GCA_964406355.1). GTDB lineage: Bacteria > Pseudomonadota > Alphaproteobacteria > Rhodobacterales > Rhodobacteraceae > Thermohalobaculum. Next base: position 9,707 of record CAYORO010000084.1, on the reverse strand, counting down.
ATCGACTTCAGGAGCGCCGGCAGCGCGCCATGCTCCGGTGGCGGGAAGGGCTTCATGCCGCGGCGCATCACGAAGCGGTAGGCCCCGGCCACGGCCAGCGCGGTCAGCGCGAGCCCGATCAGCGTGGTGGAGCGTGCATCCCAGCCGAACCACCCGCCGAGGATCCACGCGGTCTCCGATCCCGCGATCCAGCCGATCAGCCCGAGGAGAAAGGCGACGAATGGCGCGCCCACGGCCACCGCGATCGCGCCAACCGGCAATTGCGGCAGGCTCGGTGCGCTGATCCAGTAGTCGTGGAACGGCATGGTCGTCTCGACCTGGCTGCGGCGGATGTACTTTGCGAACGCATCGGCGTCCTCGACATCCTCGAACCCCACGCAGCAGCCATAGATGCGGCGGAGTTCCGGCTCCATGGTCTCCCAGAGACGTTTCGCATAGCTGTCGCGGACCCGGTCCTGGGCGCTCTCGGTGAGCTCGGTCGGCAGCGGCGCACCCTCCTCGGTCACCGCGTCGAACTCCGCCGCAAAGAGCAGATAGGCCGCGTTCAGCCGGTCGACCGGCTCGGGCTCGATCGGATCGACGCCCCGGAGCGAGTTGCCGAGCGCCGTGGAGGGCGGGCGGCCGTTATAGACCACGTCGTCGATGATCACGAAGCGGCAGAGATGGGTGCGCAGGTTCCGCGAGAACGGCGAGTTCTCGCCGCCCTCGGTCGCCGGCGACTGGTCCGCCCTTGGCAGGCGGGCGAGTTCCTCGCGCAGGCGCTGCTGCCAGGAGACGGGGCGCCCCTGCTCGTCCTCGGCCGCACCCGCACGGATCGGCGCGAGGCTGGTCAGGAAATAGGTTCCAGCGTCAAAGTTCGGCATGCTCTGGCCCTCCGTCTTTCTCGCGCGGGTCGGTCGGGCGCAGGAAGGGGATCCGGTTGACGTCCGCATGCTCGGTATCGAGGCTCGCGACCGGCGCGAAGCCCGGCTCGACGAACGAGCCCTGCACGTCGCGCATTGCCGCCCGCCAGGCCTTGGCGAAGGCCGCGACATCGCCGCTGGCATGGACCTTGGCGAGCGCGCGCACCGCCTTGCCGACCCGCATCGCCGCCTTCACGTCGCGCTGCGCGTGGCCGGGCGTCGCGTTGTAGTAATAGTCGGTCTGGATCTGGTTCCAGGTGATGTAGCGCTTGAACGCCGCGATCGGGATCGAGCCCGGATACTGCTCGGCTGTGATCCAGAACAGGTTGAGCCCGTTCGGGATGCCGTCCGAGAAGGCGTCGATATACTGGTCCCAGGTGCCGTTGAAGTTCGAGCAGAACAGCATGTAGTCCTTGCTCAGCCGCTGGCGGCCCTGGCCCATATTGGGCCATTGCTCGGGCTTGATGATCACCCAGCGGGCGAAATGGATGAGCGACAGGCCCATCAGGCCGCCGAGCGTCGCCGGCCGCGCGCGCCCGACCATGAACACCAGCCGGTTCAGCCAGGTCCGGCGCCTGCTGCTCGGCGTGATCACGTTCATCGCATAGGCCTTGCCGGCGACATTGGACATCGGGCCGTTCCTTCTGGCTGGGCACCGCCGGACGCAGACCGGCGGCGCGGCGGGCGTGGCAGCTACTGGGTCTTGAGGTATTCGATGACGGCCCAACGCTCGCTCGGGCTCAACCCGCCCGGCGGGTAGAGGTGGCCGCCATTGCCGTTTCCGGGCAGCGAGGTGTCAAAGCGGAACCGGCCCGGGGCCTCGCTGCTCTCGAAGCCCATCCGGTCGCGGTCGAGCTGGCGCCCGCCGGTCCAGAAGACGTCGCGGCGGTCCTCCTCCGGCGAGAGCAGCTCATAGACCGTGGGCACCGAGCCGTTGTGGAGATACGGGCCGGTGGACCAGAGGCCCGCGAGCGGGCTGGCCTTGAAGTCGGTGAGGCTCGGGGGCTGGTAACCGACCAGTTCGCCATCGGGACCTTTGCGGAAGCGATAGCCGCTCAGGCGCAGCCGCTCCTCTTCGGACAGCTCGAGCGGCGCAAGCGCCGCCTGCACCGCCGCCGCGACCGTGCCGAGGAAATACGCCGGCGCGGGAACCTGGGCCTTGCCGTCGAAGACTGGCGCCGTCACTGCATTCGTCAGCACCTGACGGGGCAAGAGCACGTCAAAATAGGTGCTGTCTGTGCCGATCTCGCGATAGTCGACGCGCCCGATCTCGATGAAGGTCTTGCCAAACGCGTTCTCGCCGGGGTCGGTCCGGCGGTAGGGCGCCATGTTGTGGCAGCCCGCGCAGTACTGGCTGAAGAGCGCGGCGCCCTCATCGGCCCGCGTGCGGTCGATCGTGCCCATCAGCGTCTCGTCCCATGCCGGGGGCGCGAGCTCGGTGATCCACTGCTCGAGCAGATCGAGATTGTGGACCTCGATGGTCGAGGCGAACGGCGTGTCGGTGCCCTCGCCGAGCTCCGCCGCGCCGAACACCGCCAGCACCTCGCCGCCATTGCGCCCGAGCGGGTTGGCCGCGACGGGTCCCCATTGGACGAATTCGAGGTCGGGCGCCAACCACATCGGCGGATAGCTGACGGGCGCCGCCACGGGCACGAGATTGGCCACCGTCCGCTGGTCGCGCACTGCGAGGGCGTTGATGCTCTGCGTGAGCGCATCCACCCGCCCGAAGCCGGAGGCCAGCGCCGGCCGGCGAAGCGCGGCATCGCCCTGGAGCGTCACCTGGAAGCGGGCAAACGCCGTCCGCAGGGCGTCGATCTCGGGCGGCTCGGCATCTGCGCCCAGCACGCGTGAGGCAAACGCCTCGAAGGCGGCCGGGTCCAGCGCCGTGGCCGTGACGGTCTCCGCGAGCGCCTGGTAGAAGCTGTCGAAATCGAAATGCCCGGCCCCGCCATCGATGCGGATCCGTTGGCCCGAGACCATGACCTCCCCGGTGTGGCATGCCGCGCAGGTGAACCCGACGGTCTCGGTGCCCTCGCTGTCCCGGCCCACCGCGAGCCCGATCGCGTAGTCGTCCGGGTTCAGGGCCGAGGGCACGTCATGGCGCAACAGTCCGAAGCGCGCGAGGTGAGCGGGATCGGCGAACCGGATGCCCTCCCGCGTCGCCAGCGCCCGGAACCAGGCATTCGGCATGATGTGCGATCCCTGTGAGGTGAAGTAGTAGGCCTCACGGGTGGCGCGATCCCAGTTCTGGTGGAGATAGCCGAGATCGGATGCCTGTGCGGGAAGGCCCAACAGTCCGGCAAGGCCAAGGGCGGATAGATGTGAAATCCTGATCGTGAAAAGGCCCATATCAATTCGTTCCAATACAAAATCTCTAAACTCTGTCTACACAATAGCCTGAAATGGGCCGAATGTGGAGCGCAAATCTGCCCCGGGAGCGGGCTGCCACTCGCCCCGATCTCGCTCAGGTGCCGCAGAAGGTCCGGTGAACGGCCTGACCGGCGCGCGGAGGCTCGGCAAGACGGGCCTCGGCGGGCTGATCCTCGAAGGGGCGCGCCAGCACCTCTCGGAGCGTCTCGAGCGGGGCCAGATCGCCGTCTTCGGCGGCCGCGAGCGCCTCCTCGACCCGATGGTTGCGCGGAATGAAGAGGGGGTTGGCCGCGCGCATGGCGTCACGCCGCTCGGCAGGCGGCATGGGGTCGGCGGCGAGGCGCGCCGTCCAGCGCTCGGTCCAGGCATCGAAGGCGGCGGGGTCGTCGAAGAGGTCGCGAGCCGCGGTCCCGTCGGCCCGGTCGGGTGCTGCGAGATCCGCCAACCTGCGGAAGGTGAGGGTGAAATCGGCCGCGCCGGCTTCCATGGTCGACAGGAGCTCGGAAAGGAGCTCGGTATCCTCCTCGGCAGGCGTCGAGAGCCCGAGTTTGCGCCGCATCACGCCAAGCCATGCGTCCCGGAAGAGGTCGGGAAACCCGTCGATCGCCGCCTGCGCTGCCTTGATCGCCGCATCCTGCGAGGTCGAGATCAGCGGCAGCAGCGCCTGCGCAAGCTGCGCCAGGTTCCAGTGTGCGATCTGCGGCTGGTTGCCATAGGCGTAGCGCCCGCCGACATCGATGGAGCTGAACACCTGGCCCTCGCGGTGGGCGTCCATGAAGGCGCAGGGGCCGTAATCGATCGTCTCGCCGGAGATCGTCATGTTGTCGGTGTTCATGACGCCGTGGATGAAGCCCACCCCCATCCACCGCGCCACGAGATCGGCCTGGCGCGCCATGACCCCCTCGAGCAGGGCGAGCGCCGGGGAGGCGGCCTCGGACTTCTCAGGGTAATGGCGGGCGATCACATGCTCGGTCAGCACCCGAAGCGCGTCGAGGTCCTGCCGCGCATAGAAGTACTGGAAGGTCCCGATCCGCACATGGCTCGCGGCGACCCGGGTGAGGATCGCGCCCGAGAGGCCGCTCTCGCGGTAGACCTGCTCGCCCGTCGCGACAGCGGCAAGGGAGCGCGTGGTGGGGATGCCCAGCGCCGCCATCGCCTCGCTGACAACGAATTCGCGCAGCACCGGCCCGAGCGGCGCCTTGCCGTCGCCCATGCGCGAGAAGGGCGTGCGGCCGGATCCCTTGAGCCGGATGTCGCGCCGGCGCCCAGACCGATCGATCACCTCGCCGAGGAGCAATGCCCGGCCATCGCCGAGCTGCGGCACCCAGTTGCCGAACTGGTGGCCCGCATAGGCCATGGCGATGGGGTCCGAGCCGGTCGCGATCCGGTTGCCGGCCAGGATCTGGACGCCGTCGGGGCTCGCCAGATGGTCGGCATCGAGCCCGAGTTCCTCTGCGAGCGGGCGGTTGAGCAGCAGGAGCCGCGGCGCGGGCGCCGGCGCGGGCTCGACCCTGGCGAACAGCCGCTCGGGCAGCCGGGCATAGCTGTTGTCGAAGGCGAAGATGTCGGGGGCGGTTTGGGCCGTTTGCACGACGTGGGGCTCCATTCTCTGAGCAACGCGGGAGATAGTGTCGGCGCGGCCCGGCGACCACCCGGGAGCGGGCGACCCGGCCGCGGGCCGCGTGGGGGTCGAGCCCGGTCCGGACAGGTCGGGTCAGGTCTCCGCCTCGGCCTCCTCATCCCCGTCGACATAGGCCAGCACGAGGTCCCGCAGCGTCACGATGCCGAGGAGCTCGCCCCGCTGCGTGACAAGCGCCCGGCCAAGCTCGAGCCGGGACAGCAGGCGGATCGCGTATTTCACGTTCATCCCGGCATCAAGGGTGACCGCGGGCTTGGTCATGATCTGGTAGACCGAGGTGCGCTCGGTCGAGCGGTTGAGCGCGATCACATTGGCGGCGATGTCCTGGACCGTGATGACGCCGTGCTCGTCGTCCTCGTCTCGGCGCTCGATGACGAGAGAGCTGACGCTGTGATGCTTCATCTCGGCGATGGCGCTCTGGACGCTCCGGAGCCCGTTGATCTGGTGCACCGTCTGACGGGTCACCTCGGCGACGCGGATGATTGGCTTCTGGCTCACAGCTCTTCCTCCCGAATGCCGGCCTGAATGGTGTCGATCTGCGCGCGGAGCCCGACGGCGTCCTCGATGTCGATCTGGAACGCCACCCCGGTGCCCGGCTCGCGATCGAACCCGCATGCGCGCCCGATGGCCTCGAGGATCTCGCGGCTGTGGTGCTCCTCCACCAGGAACAGGGTCACATCGCGCTGCCCGGCGACCGAGAGGCCGAGAAAGGTCGTCGCGGGCGTGAGGCCCTCACCGCGGGCGCTCGTGATGGTCGTCGATCCTGTCGCACCGTGCTCGCGCGCCGTCTCGATCGCGCGCTCGGTCAGCTCGTCCTCGGCCATCACCACGATCAGCTTGAACTTCATTCGGATCGCTCCGTTTCGGGGGCCCTGCTGGCGGATTTCCTGCGTTGCGCGCGCCAGGCGCTGATCTGCGCGTACCCCATGACCGTGATCATCGGGAACAGGCTGGCAAGCGCGATCAGACCGAAGCCGTCGAGCAGCGGGCTCCGGCCGGGCACGGTCGAGGCGAGGCCGAGGCCGAGCGCGGCGACGAGCGGCACCGTCACGGTGGAGGTGGTCACCCCGCCGCTGTCATAGGCGAGCGGCACGATCATGCGCGGCGCGGCCAGGGTCTGGACGACCACGATCGCATAGCCCGCGATCATGTAGAGATAGAGCGGCGTTCCGGTGACGATCCGGAAGACGCCCACCGCAAGGCTGAGCGCGACCCCGAAGGCCACGGCCAGGCGCAGGCCCCAGGCCCCGACCGCGCCGCCGGAGACTTCGCGCGCCTTGAGCGCGACCGCAATCAGCGACGGCTCGGCGATCGTTGTCGCAAAACCGATCGCAAAGGCGAAGGCGTAGGTCCAGTAATAGTCGGTCCAGTCGACACCGTCGGCCACCGCCGAGACCCCGAGGAACTCGGGGTCGGTGAGCTGGGCGGCCATCTCCTTGCCGATCGGGAAGAGCGCGCGCTCGAGGCCGAAGAGAAAGAGCGCGAGGCCGAGGATCACATAGACGGCGCCGATCAGAACCGATCCGAGGTTCGGGATCGTCTTGCGCAGCACGCCGACCTGGAAGCCCGCGAGGATAGCCGCGATCGGCGCCACGTCGATGATCGTGGCGAGCAGCGTGTCCAGGATCTCGGTCGCGACCTCCTGCATCATGCCGCGATCACCACGCCGAAGAGGAGAACGAAGATGATCGGCATCAGGCTCGCGAAGGCGATCAGCCCAAACCCGTCGATCATCGGGTTGCGTCCCTTGATGACGCTCGCGAGCCCGACGCCGAGCGCCGTGACGAGCGGCACGGTGATCGTCGAGGTGGTTACCCCGCCGCTGTCATAGGCGATCCCGACGATCTCGTCAGGTGCAACCGCCGTGATCAAGACGACGATCACATAGCCGCCGATGATCAGCCAGTGGATCGGCCAGCCCTTCAGAATGCGGAAGACGCCGATCACGAGCGACAGCCCGACCGAGACGGCAACCGTGTAGCGCAGCGCATCCGCATGCCAGGCCTCGCTCTCCTCGCCGGCGTCGATTGCGCCGGCCTGCGCCATCACCTCCGCCGCTTCTTCGCTGACGGCGATCAGAGCGGGCTCCGCCACAGTCGTGCCGAACCCGAGGCTGAAGGAGAAGGCGAGGAGCCAGAACAGCGAGCCCTTGCGGGCGAAGGCGTCGGCCAGCGCCTCGCCGAGCGGAAAGAGCGCCATCTCGAGACCACGCACGAAGATCGCCAGCCCCAGCATGATCGCGAGAATGCCGATCAGGATGTCGGCGAGATTGTCGATCGGCTTCTGGATCACGAGGAACTGGAAGAGCCCGACGATCAGAATGATTGGCGCGAGGTCCCTCAGGGTCCCCCCGACCAGCACCAGCATTCCTCGAACCGCACCCAGCATGCCGAGCGACGCCCCCCATTCGCAGCCTGACCGCGGCCCGTCGCCACGCCCGCTCAAGCCGATGCAGTCCCATTGCCTATGACAAGGCCCGCGCAAGGATCAACTGCCGAAGGCCGATCATGCGCGGTCAACGCCGGGCTCTCGGCCGACCGAGGCCCCGTGCACGCGCGTGCACGCGGCTCTCGCGCCCTCGGATCGGCACGCCTCCCGCCCACCCACCCCGGCGCACCGTTCCGTGGGCGCAGCCGACAAGCTTGAAATGTGGCGAGAATTGGGGCAAGGTGTTTGGGGGTGGATGTCGAGCTGGGGTTATTCGTAAGCCGAAGGGAGCTTTCGGCATGGACTTCGACACCGCCCCCCGCCTTCTCGAGGCGTTGGAACTGAGCACCTCCGAGACGATGCTTCTGGCCGTGCTGGTGCCGCTCACCATTGCAATCGTGATCGGGCTCGAACGCGAACTCGCGCTCTTCGCCGCAACGGCCGGGGTGATCGCCGCCCTCCTTGCAGGCACCGTCTGAGCCGGGCTCAGCCTCGCTCGGTCTTCAGGCCCACCAGCGCGTCGGCTTGGCCGCCCACCCGGCGCGCGCCTCGAGCGCGGCACCCAGCGCGAACAGCTCGGCTTCCCCCCAGGGCCGGCCGATCAGCTGCAGCCCGAGCGGCAGCCCCTGGCTCCCGAGCGCCACCGGCACGGCGATCCCCGGCAAGCCCGCCAGGTTGAGGGTCACCGAGAACACGTCCTGCAGATACATCGCCACCGGATCGCCCTCGAGCGCCCCGATCGGAAAGGCCGGACCCGGCGTCACCGGTGCGAGGATCGCATCCACCTCGCCGAGCGCCGTCTCGAAATCGCGCCGCACCAGCGCCCGCACCTTCTGCGCGCGCAGGTAATAGGCGTCGTAGTAGCCCGCCGAGAGCACATAGGCGCCGATCATCACGCGGCGCTGCACCTCGGGCCCGAACCCCTCGGCGCGCGTCTTCTCGTAGAGATCGACGATGCCGTCGCCCTGCTCGAGCCGGGCGCGGCGGCCATAGCGCACCCCGTCGAACCGCGCGAGGTTCGACGACGCCTCCGCCGGCGCGATGATGTAGTAGGCCGGCAGCGCCGCCTTGGTGTGCGGCAGGCGGATCTCGACCGTCTCGGCGCCGGCATCGCGCAGCATCTCGGCGCCCCGGTCCCAGAGCGCCGCGGTCTCCTCCGGCAGCCCCTCGCGATACTCGACCGGCAGTCCGATCCGCTTGCCCCGGACATTGCCGCCGATCGCCGCCTCGAAATCCGGCACCGCCGCCTCCGAGGAGGTTGCGTCGCGCGGATCGTGCCCGGCCATCGCGCCAAGCAGGATCGCCGCATCGCGCACGGTCTTGGTCATCGGCCCCGCCTGGTCGAGCGAGGAGGCATAGGCGACGATCCCCCAGCGCGAGCAGCGGCCATAGGTCGGTTTGATCCCCACGGTCCCGGTGAAGGCGGCGGGCTGACGGATCGACCCTCCGGTGTCGGTGCCGAGTGCGGCGATGCAGAGATCGGCCGCCACCGCCGCCGCCGAACCGCCGGAGGACCCGCCCGCGGTGATCGGTGCCTCGCTGCCCGAGGCGCGCCAGGGCGAGACGCAGGCGCCATAGACCGAATGCTCGGTGCTGCTGCCCATGGCGAACTCGTCCATATTGGTCTTGCCGAGCAGCACCGCCCCCGAGGCCCAGAGCCGCTCGGTGACCCCGCTCTCATAGCTCGGCACGAACCCCTCGAGGATCCGGCTCGCCGCCTGAGAGCCCACACCCTCGGTGCAGAATACGTCCTTGACCGCAAGGGGGATCCCGAGCAGCGCCCCCCGTTGATCCTGGCCCTCGCCCGCCGCGCGGCGCGCATCCGCTGCGTCGGCCATCTCGAGCGCGCGCTCGGGCGAAGGCCGCACCACGGCATTGAGCGCGCCCGCCGCGGCGATCTCGGCATGGCACGCCTCCGCGAGCGCGACCGCGGTCGTGTCGCCCTGACGCAACCGGTCCCGCGCCTCGGCGATGGTGAGCGCAGCGAGGCTCATTCGACGACCTTCGGCACGGCGAAGAAGCCCTCGCGCATCTCGGGCGCATTGGCCGCGACCCGGTCGCGGATCCCGCCATCGCTCACCGCATCTTCGCGCATCGGCATCGCCGTCGCGTTGACCGCCGCCATGGGCTCCACGCCCTCCACATCCACCGACTGCAGCTGCTCGACCCAGCCGAGGATCTGCGAGAGCTCCTCGGCAAGCGCCGGCAGCCGATCCTCGGCGACGCGGATCCGGGCGAGCGCCGCGATGCGGCGGGCGGTCTCTCGGTCGATGCTCATAGCGGCTCCGTGAGGCTCGGGCGTCGGTCTATCGGCGCGGCCGTCGCGCCGCAAGGGGCCGGGCCTGCCGGAGGCGGGCGGGTGGGTGGGG
>CAYORO010000083.1:0-13031 GCA_964406355.1 uncultured Limibaculum sp. | reverse complement strand
CGATGGACAACGAGAAGATGATCGACCACATCGTCGAGCAGGTCGAGAAGAAGGCAGCCGCGATCGAGGCCGAGAAGGCCGCCGACGAAGCCGCGACCGATCCTGAGAAGACCGCCGCCGAATGAGCCTAACCGCCGGCCGCGCGGTCCTGTTGGCGGCGCTGGGTGTTGTCGGGCTGATCGGGGTCGGGTGCGCGATGATCTGGATGGTGGGGCACGACCCGGCGCGGTGGCATGCCGATCCGCTGGTGGCCGAGCGGACGGGGCGGCCCAACGATTATCTCGTGGCGCCCGAAGGGATGGCGGCGGCGCCGGTCGACCGGGTCTTCGAGCCGGCGGCCGGGAGCCCGGCGGCGCTGATGGATCGGCTCCACGCCGTCGCGACGGCCGAGCCGAGGGTGTCGGTGGTCGCGGGGCGGCCGGAGGATCTCTTCGTCACCTATGTGCAGCGCTCCGCGGTCTTCGGCTTCCCGGACTATGTGTCGGTGCGCGCGGTGCCGGTGGGTGAGGGCGCAGGCCTCGCGATCTGGTCGCGCTCGCGCTTCGGCTACTCCGATCTGGGGGTGAACGCGGCACGGGTCGAGCGCTGGCTGGCTGCCCTTGGCGGTTAGGCCGGGGGCCGCGCGCTCCCTGTCGGCGAGGGCTCCTGTGACGCGCGCTGCACGACCCACCCGCCCGCGCGCGGCCCCCGGCGGCAGAGGGGTCAGACGCCGGGCTGACACCCCTCGGACTGGTGGCGCCAGATGGTGAGGTTGCGCACCTTTGTGCAGCGCGAGGTAACCTGCTGGCGGCCGATCGTGAGGCAGGCGGTCTGGCCCACTTCGACGCGACCGCCTGAGGAGTCGCGGCAATAGCATTCGGGGTAGCTGTAGCCCTCTTTCGGCGTCGGAAGCTGGAACTGGGCCAGTGGGCGCGCGTCATCCGCGAGGACAGGGCTCGCGAAGAGCAGGGCGGCGGCGATAAGCATCGGACGCATGCCGCAGCCTAGCGCGGAGGTCCGGCGTTGCAAAGCACCATCCGCGACCGGGGCTCGGCTCAGCCTGCGGCGGCGCGCCAGGCCTCCCAGGCCTCCGGCGTGTCGAGATCGGTGACCGCGGCGCGGCCGGGCAGCGCGACCTCGACGAGGAACTCGCGATGATCCTTGAGGACGGCCCGCGCACCCTCGTCGCCCGTCAGCGCCCGCAACGGCTCGAGGAACCGCCGTCCGAAGAGCACCGGGTGGCCGGGCGTGCCGTCCTCGGCGGTCGCGCGAACGATCTCGCGGCCCTCCTCGGGGTCGAAGGCGGCGATCAGGCGGTCGATCTCGGCCGCGCCGATCTCGGGCATGTCGGCCATGGCGATCAGGACCGCGGCGGCGTCCGGGCGGGCGGCGGCGGCGCCCGCGGCGATCGAGGCGCCCATGCCCTCCTGCGCACGAGGGTTCTCGACGATCCGCACGCCGGTGCCCGCGAGGGCGGCGGCCCGGGCGGTGTCACCGGGGCGGAGCACGGCGATCACCTCGTCGGCGCCGCTCTGGCCGAGCGCGCGGGCGGCACGGGCCAGCAGCGGCTCTCCGGCGACCGGCTCGAGCAGCTTGGCGCGGCCGCGCATCCGGCGCGCCGAGCCCGCCGCCAAGAGGATCGCCGAGACCACCGGCCGGGTCGGCACGCCAGAGGCGGTGCGGGGCGAGGGGCGCGAGGGGATCTCCTTGAGCAGCCCGCCGACCCCCATGGCCGCGATCTCGCCGTCGCCGAGCTCGAGCCCGCAGGCGATTCGCTCGAGCACCCAGTCCGCCCCGTTCAGTTTCGGCGAGCGCGCGCAGCCCGGCAGGCCGATGACCGACCGCTCGCCCAGCAGGCCGAGGAACAGGAGGTTGCCGGGGTCGACGGGCATGCCGAAGCGCTCGATCCGCCCGCCGGCCGCCACGACGCCTGCGGGGGCGACATCGGCGCGGTCGGAGGTCGCCGAGCCCGTGAGGATGAGGGCGAGCCCGCCGGGCAGCTCCGTGAGCGCGGCGGCGACCGCGTCGGTCTCGTGGGCCACCACGCGCTCTGCGGCAAGGCGGATCCCGAGCGCTGCAAGGCGGGTGCGGACAGCGTCGGCCCCCTTCTCGATCACGCGATTGGATTGCCCGGCCACGCGTGTGAGAAGGAGCGACGCCTCGGCGACTGTGGGTTTCGCGACGCGCAGGAGCGGCGGGCCGGCGGCGAGCTCCTCCGCGGCCTCGACCGCCCTTTGCGGCGCGGCATAGGGGATGATCTTGACCGTCGCCACCATCTGACGCGCCGCAACACGGGCATGGTTCGGCAGCGTCGCAAGCGTGACCGCTTCGTCGAGCGCATTCAGCGAATGGATTCGCACGGGGTCGAGCACCAGCACCCCGGGGCCCGCGGCGAAGAGGTTGCTCCGCCCGGTGAAGGGCGCGGAGACCGAGAGGCCGAGGGCTGCCGGCTCCGGCGCCATCGCGGCGGCGATACGGGCGGCGGCGGCATCCTCGGCGACATCGTCGGGGCCGATCCGGGCTGCCATCACGCTCGCATGCCCGGCCGCGGCCAGGCGTGCGAGATCCGCGGCCGAGAGCACGCGACCCTTCTTGAGCCGGCCGTCCGGCAGCGCGAGGGAATGGGCCAGCACTGCGCCCTCGGCCTCGGTCAGCGGGGTCGGGCCGAAGCGCACCGGGCTCAGGCCGCCGCGGCGAGGCCGGGCCGGGTCTCGGGCCGGCGCAGCCGTTCGGTCATCTGGGCGAGCGTCGCCACCGCGATCTCGGCCGGCGAACGGGCGCCGAGGGCAAGGCCGATCGGCGCGTCGATCCGGGCGATCTCCGCCTCCGTGAGCCCTGCCGCCCGGAGCCGTTCGACCCGCTTTGCATGGGTCCGCGTCGAGCCGAGCGCGCCGACATAGAAGGCGGGCGAGGGCAGCGCGCGCAGGAGCGCGGGGTCGTCGAGCTTGGGGTCGTGGGTCAGCAGCGCCACCGCCGTGCGGATGTCGAGCCCGTGGGCGTCGAGCGCGGCGTCCGGCCAGTCATGCACCAGCCGCTCGCCCGGGAACCGGCCCGGCGAGGCGAAGGCCTCCCGCGGGTCGATGATCGTGACGTCGTAGCCCGCCTCCCGCGCCATGCGGGCGAGCGGCTGGGCGATGTGCACGCCGCCGATGATCGCGAGCCGGAGCGGCGGGGTGTGGATGGTAACGAAGCGCCCGGGGTCGGCCTCGTCGAACCCCGACCGGTCGGCATCGAAGCGCGCCGGAGCGTCGGCATAGCCGAGCAGGCGATGGCACGGATGTCCGACCGCCGCCACCGGCGCGCCCGGGCTGAGCGCGTCGGCCGCCAGCCGGGTCTCGACGGCCACCGCGCGGCGCGCCGCCCGCGCCTCGGCGAGCGCCGCCAGCAGCGGCGCGGGCAGCGCCTGGCCCACCGGCTCGACCAGCACCCGGATCCGGCCGCCGCAGGCAAGGCCCACCGCGAAGGCGTCGTCGTCCGACACGCCGAACTCCATCAGCCGCGCCCCGCCATCGGCGATCCCCTCGAGCGCCTCGGCGACCACGGCGCCCTCGACGCAGCCGCCGGAGACCGAGCCCATCAGATCCGCCTCGCCCGAGATCGCGAGTTGTGCGCCCACGGGTCGGGGCGCCGATCCCCAGGTCTCGACGACGGTCGCCAGCGCGGCGCCCTTGCCCTCGCCATGCCAGGCGAGCGCCGTCTCGGGTATGCGGTCGTGATCGGGCTGGCTCATGGGGCACCTCCTGAGCGAGATGTGGCGAAGCCTGCCGGCCAAGGCAAGATCGGGCCGTCAGGTTGACTTATCGGCCACAAACCTGCACGATTCCGAGGATTTTGCCGCGGCTGAGGTCGCGGATCAGCAAACTCGTTACGGATCGCGGTTCCCATTGGCAACATCGGGCCCCATACTCTCGGGGCCAGTGCAACGACGGTTTGGAGCGTGGTGGCGGCGAGATCTCGCCGGAAGGCCGGTCCGGAGGGCCAGACTGTGACGCAAAGCTTCTCGCTCTTCCTGCCGCTGAAGCGTCGAATGAAGCTCGATCCGGGCGATTTCATCGCCGAGATGCGGCTCCTGGTCGAGCAGACCGGCGCCACCGTCCGGATCGATCCGCGCAGCCTCCATCAGCCCGCGCAGCAACGGGGCGGGCTCCTCTCCTCGTTCCGCGGGTCGCCGCCGGAAACCGTCGCCTTCGAGCTCGACGGCGTGCGGCTGCGCGTGGCGATGCATTCCGAGCCCTTTGCCGAGCGGCTCGAGATGGGGCGGTTCGTCAATCCCGTGATGTGGGACCATGGCCTCGGCGAGTTCGCCGATCACCGGGCGCATTTCCGTGTTCACGAGGCGGGCATCGAGGGCGAGGAGGGGCCGGACGCCACCTTCGACCGGGCGGCGGCGGTCACCGCGACGGCCTCGGTGGTCTCGCGCTTTGCCGAGCCGGTGGGCGCGGTCTGGGCCGCCGGGCGCAACTCTGTGCCGATGGCGACGTTTCGCGCGGCGATGGACAAGCTGCGCGACGGGCAGGCCCCGCTCGATTTCTGGCTGCGCTGGCAGGTGCTGGCGCCGGGCGAGATGGAGGACCTCGAGCCCGGGCTGATCACGGTCGGCCTCGCGCCCTTCATCGGCAACGAGGTCCTCGTGCGGCCGTCCGAGACGCCGACCAAAACGATGATCGAGCACGCCTTCGAGGTCGCGCGGCAGATGATCGACGAGAAGCTGGCGGTCAGCGACGGTCAGGTGATCGCGGGTGCGGAGGAGCAGCCGCTGCGGCTCAAGCTCGGGGTCCGCCACAGCCGGGCCGATGCCCCGCTCTGCGAGATCATCGCGCTCGATGCCGCGACCGCGCCGCGCCCGAGCCGTCGCCGCAACAAGGACGCGCCGGCGGAGGCCTCCGAGACCCAGCCGGCACAGGCCGGCGTCTCTCCCGGTGGCCTCCCCGTCGGCCCCGGTGGACCGGGCGGCGGAGTCCAGCGTGTGGCCGGAGGCGGGGGAGCGGCGCTCGCCCCCAGGCCGGCTGAGGAGGACCCGGACGCACTTGTCGCAGAGCCGGTCGAGGACGGTCCTGTGGCTCCGCCTCAGGGACTTCCGCAACCGCTTGCCGCGCCCGAGGTCACCGAGGAGCCTGCGCCCGCAGAGCCGCCGAAACCGCAGGCGACGCCCGGCCGCCGGGTCATTCGCCTGGTGCCATCGCGGCGCCGCGGCCCACGCTGAGCAGGCACCCGATCAGGTCATCCACGCACCACCCGTTTCGTCCGAATGATCGGCTCCGGCGCTCTCGCCGCTTGCCGATCCGTGTCTGGCCGGGGCAAGCTCGGGCGTAAGCGGCACAGGCGCGGACCGCAGAGGGGCCG
Organism: uncultured Limibaculum sp.; assembly: GCA_964406355.1. GTDB lineage: Bacteria > Pseudomonadota > Alphaproteobacteria > Rhodobacterales > Rhodobacteraceae > Thermohalobaculum. Next base: position 7,709 of record CAYORO010000083.1, on the reverse strand, counting down.
ATGGCAGGAGCAACGATATCCGATCCGGGTATGTCCGCTGGTGCGGGCAAGGCGCGCGCCACCACGGCGCGCCGCGCTCTGGTCGCCGGCGGCGGGATCGGCGGGCTCGCGGCCGCCCTGGCGCTCGCGCGCGCGGGCTGGAGCGTGTCGGTCTTCGAACGCGCCGAGAAGTTCGGCGAAGTCGGCGCTGGCCTCCAGATGAGCCCCAATGCCTGCAAGGTCTTGCGCTGGCTCGGGGTGCTCCACCACGTCTCCGAGATCGCCTTTCGCCCCCGGGCCGCCTCGATGCGCGACGGCGTGACCGGCAGCTCGATCTACCGGGTCGAGCTCGGCGATGCGGCGGAGGCGCGGTGGGGCGCGCCCTACTACCATGTGCACCGGGCTGATTTGCACGGCATTCTTCTTCAGGCAGCGAAGGACGCAGGTGTCGCGCTCGAGACGGGCGCCCCGGTCGAAAGCTATGGCACGCGCACCGAGACCGTGCGTCTCAAGCTATCGGATGGCCGGGTCGAGCAGGGCGATCTGCTGATCGCGGCCGACGGCATCGGCTCGGCGCTCCGCTCTGTGCTCAATGGCCCCGAGAAACCGCGTTACACCGGCCAGATCGCCTGGCGCACCACGATCCCGGCCGAGCGGCTGCCCGAGGGGCTGGTGCCGCCCGAGGCCACCGTCTGGGCCGGTCCCGGGCGCCATCTCGTCACCTACTATCTCAGGGGCGGGAGCCTGGTGAACCTCGTGGCGGTCGAGGAAACCGAGGCGGCTGCGCCCGAGGGTTGGGCCGCGCCCGGGGACCCCGAGCAGCTCCGGGCGGGCTTCGCCGGCTGGCACGAGGACGTGGGCACGCTGCTTCAGGCGGTCGATCAGCCCTTCCTCTGGGGGCTCTTCGAGCGGGCCGAGCAGGTGCGCTGGTGCGACGGCCGGGTCGGCCTTCTGGGCGACGCGGCGCATGCGATGCTCCCCTTCATGGCGCAGGGGGCGGCGATGGCGCTCGAGGACGCTGCGATCCTCACGCGATGCCTCGATCGCTCCGCCTCGGTCGCCGATGCGCTGATGGAGTACGAAAACGCTCGCTTCGCCCGCGTGACGCGGGTGCAGTCCCAGAGTCGGTCCAACGGGCTGCTGTTTCACAAGCGCACCGAGCTCGGCCGCTTCTTCTCCTGGGCGCCGATCGCCGCGGTCGCCTGGATGGCGCCGGCCCTGGCCGCCGCCCAGCTCGACTGGCTCTACAGCTACGATCCGATCACCGCGCGTTGACGGCGTCGACTGGCGCCCGGCCGCGCGCCCGCGTGACGGCCGACTGGGCCCGGGCCTCACTCCGCCGCGAAGGCCTGCGCCTGCTCGATCCAGCCATCGCGCGCCGCGCGCCCCGGGAAGCTCTCGACCGCGCGGTCGAGCCAGACGAGATCCTCCGGCGTGAAGGCCGCGATCTGGGCGAACTGGTAGACGCCGCGGGCGTTCAGCATCGCCTCCATCTTCGGGCCGATCCCCTTAATGCGCTGGAGGTTGTCGACCTCTGCCGGCCGCTCGGAAAACAGATTGGCGGGCGGCGGCGCGACTGTTTCGGCCGGCGCGGCAGCCGGCATTGCGGCGGGCATTGCGGCGGGCATGGTAGCGGGCATGGTGGCGGGCGCTGGTGGGGGCGGCGCGGCCTCGGCCGCCGGCGCGACCGTCTCGTCACCGGCAGCGGGCTTGCTGTCGCCCGGCGTCGACACGCTGTGGGGCTTGCCTCCCAGGTCGGCCCAGAAATCGATGATCCCGGCCCCCCAGGCGATCATCGCCAATCCGATCAAGATCCCGATCACAGGAACGATGGTGCTCAACATCTCGCGTCTCCCCAGTTGCGGTCCGCGTCGACCATCGGCCGCGCGCACCTTGTCATTGGCCCGGGGCTAGCCGGGCACCCAGTTGAAACTGATCCGCCGGTTGCGCTCCCGCCCGGCCTCGCTGTCGTTTGGTGCGAGGGGGTAGCGGTCGCCATGGCCTTCGGCCCGGATCGCCGTCGCGGCGATGCCGCGGGCGACGAGGGCGTCGCGCACGGCCAGCGCGCGGGCCTCGCTGAGCGCGCGGTTGCGCTCCGCCGCGCCCGTGTTGTCCGTATGGCCGCCGACCAGGAGCTGCAGCCCGCCGCGCAAGCAGGCGAGCGCGATCCCGGCGATGCGGTCGAGCACACGTTCGGCCTCCGCCGCGATCTCGCTCTCGCCGGTGACGAAGCCGATCCGCCGCGCGCGCTGGGCCTCGGCGACCGCGAGGTCGCAGGGCCCCCGGCCCGGCTCGATCGCCAGCAGCGGGATCCAGTGTCCGTTGATCAGCCGCTCGGTCTCGCCGCTCGCCGGGTCGAGCCGGGTGGCGCCGGGCTCGGCGGCCCGCTCGGCGCTGAAAAGGGCGAGCGACCAGCCCTCCGGCAGTGTCGCCTCGGCCCAGCCGGCGATCTCGGATTGGGTTTGGCCCGAGGCGAGGCGACCGTCGATCTGGATCTCTCGGTCCGCCATCTGACCATGCGCGTCGTCGTGGAGCGCGAGCAGCCGGTCGACGACGCCGAGCGCACGCATCCAGGCCGCGCTGTCGCCCATCGCACCTGTGGTGAGCCGCCCGCCCGCATCCGGCGCGACGATCGCGCGCGCTTGGCGCACGGCGAGCCCGTGGGGCAGGAAGCCGGTCAGCCACCGCCCGCCCGCGCCGGTGCCGAAGACGAGCTCGGCGGCCGGCGGCGTCTCGGTGAGCGCGACCTCCACGGTCCAGTCCGGCCCGGCGGCGGCGCGGATCGCGGGCCCCGTCTCGCGGCGGGCAAAGCCCGGCCGGAGCCGCCCGGCGATCGAGATCAGGCCGTCGCAGAGCTCGATTCGCGCCTCCTCGATTCGCGGCAGCGCCACCGGGATCGCGCCGAGCGCCCGGCGCCACACCTCGGCGTCGCCCGTCCCGCCCCCCGCGAGCGATCCGCGGTGGAGGCCCGGCACGAGATCCGCGAGCTCGCCCCGCGAAAGTCCCTTTGGCAGCCGACCGCTGGCCGTCACGCGTCCATCGGCGGCAACCTCGATCAGCAGCACCGGGCGGTCGATGTCATCCGGCGCCGCCCCGAACGACGTGTTGCCGGCTGCGGCCGCCTGGGCGAGCGCGAAGGCCTGCGCCGCTCCGAGGAGCCTGCCGATCACCCGCATCGCCGTCCGCACACCCGCCCTCGCCCGCCTGCCGTCGCCTCGACCGACAGCGAGCTTAACACCCCGCCCGCGGCCGCGTCGCCCTCCTTGACGCAGGTTCCGCCCAAGATCAGCCCCGGCGGCGGCTGAGATGCGCCTTGCGCAGGCTGATATAGAGCGTCGCGCCGATGATGATCGCGCCCCCCGCCACCGTCGGGCCGTCGATCACCTCGCCGAACCAGAGATAGCCGGCGAGCCCGATCGTCAGCAGCCTGAGATAGGTGAAGGGCGCGATGAAGCCGGCATCCCCCACCGCATAGGCGCGGATATCGGAATAGGTGCGCAGCCCCGATCCGAGCACCAGAAGGCCGATCACCGCCCAGGCAAGCCACCCCGCCGGCATCTCCCACACCAGGAGCGCCGGCGGCAGCGTCACCACCGCAGCGATCACGCTGGAGGAGACGAAGACCGCATCCGACCCGTCGGCCCGCGAGGCCTGGCGGCCGAGGAGCAGCGAGGCCGCAAAGGCCAGCGCCGAGACCAGCGCGATCAGCATCGCGGGCTCGAGCGCGCCGAACCCGGGGCGCAGGATCACCGCCGCCCCGAGAAACCCCGCCGCGATCGCCGACCAGCGCCGCGGCCCCACCTGTTCGCCGAGGATCAGCCGGGCGAAGGCCGTCGCGAACACCGGTGCCATGAAGAAGAGGATCGTCGCGGTCGCGAGCGGCAGCTGCCAGATCGCATAGAACCCGGCATTGAGCGCCACCCCGATCAGCAGCCCGCGCGCCAGATGGAGCGGCCAGCGCGTGAAGGTGAGCCGCGTCCCCTCGTGCCGCGAACGCCAGAGGAACGGGACGACGAGCAGCAGCGTCAGGGCCGAGCGCAGGAACGCGATCATCGTGGTGTGGAGATCGGGCGTCAGCAGCCGCACCGCGAGCGTCATCACCGTGGCGCCCGCGACCGAGCCGAGTATCCAGAGCGCGCCCTTGGCATTGTCGGAGAGCGGGACGGCGCTGAGCGCCCCACTCGGGGTGGGGGAGCTCATCGGGTCGGGGTCTTGGAAGGGATGGCCATCCGGGCATAAAAGCCCTCTGTGCCGGTGGCGTCCAGAGCCGCGCACCGGGCGGCAACCTCCGCAGTTGACATTGCGTTAGCGACTCGGGCCCCCTGCAACTCCCGAGACCCAGTAGGAGTGACTGCCATGGAGCCTATTATCCTCGACGTCTTCCAGCCGGCGCAGATTGTCTTTCCGTTGCTTGACGAGATCGACTTCGAGGTCGAACCGGAGACCTCGATCGACATTTTCGCCAGCACCGCGTCGGTGGTCTTCGACAATGGCGTGCGCGCCGATGCCGACATCACCCTGACCGGCCTCTCGGGCGGCACGCTCGACGAGGTGCGCGTGTTCGACCCGTCGGGCGATCCGCTCCTCACCATCCGCGACGCCATGCTGATGGCCGATGCCGAGCTCAACATCCTCAATTGGGGTGTGCTGTCGAACATCGAGATCAATCTGAGCGACGCCGATCTCACGCTCGACAATGAGGGCTTCGCCGCTCGCGATCCGGACATCGTCGATGCGCGCGCCTGGCTCGACCTGCTGGCCGAGATCGCGGCCACCGAGCCGGAGATCCCGCTCGACGACATCCTCACCGACATCGTCGTGGATTTCGGCGGCCAGGAGCTGCCGGCGGATGCAAACAACGTGCTCCGCACGGCCGGCGATGTGCTCATCTACGACCTCGCCCGCGCCGACGTGACCGTGGATCTCGCCGAGGACGGGACGGTCTCGATCGAGACCGCCGACGGCACGGCCCAGGTCACGGATCTCGAGGAGCTCGAGCTGACCGACGGCACCTATCTCTACGGCCGTTCGGAGGACGCCGATTTCGTCTACCGGGTCTACTCGGCGGTCCTCGGCCGCACGCCGGACCGCGACGGGTTTCTCTTCTGGGACGACGCTGTGGAGCAGGGCACGACCCGCCGTGAGCTCGCCGAGACCTTCGAGGGCAGCGCCGAGTTCCGCTCGATTCTCGGCGAGGACCTGAGCAACGAGGCGGTGATCAACACGCTCTTCCAGGCGGTGCTCGGCCGCGAGGCGGATGCGGGCGGCCTCGCATTCTGGCTCGGCCAGCTCGACAACGGTCTGATCGACCGGCCCGACCTGCTGACGGCGTTCACCAACAACGACGAGAACTTCGCCAATACCGCGGCGGATATCGAGGACGGCTTCTGGGTCACCACTTGAGGCCGATTGTCCGGGCGACTCACCCGCCGCGCGGGTGGGTCGCGTCATAGACGGCCCGGAGCCGCGCCTCGTCGAGGCCGGTATAGACCTGCGTGGTGGCGAGCCGGGCATGGCCGAGCAGCTCCTGGATCGCGCGGAGATCGCCGCCGCGGCGCAGGAGCTCGGTGGCGAAGGCGTGGCGGAGCGCGTGCGGCGTCGCGGTGGCCGGCAGGCCGAGCGCAAGCCTCGCCTCGCCCATCGCGCGGCGCACCAGCCGGTCGTTGAGCAGCCCGCCCCGCGCCCCGAGAAAGAGCGCGCCCCCGGGGCCGGGCTCATGGGGGCAGAGCGCCCGGTAGGCCTCGACCGCGTCGCGCACCGCTGGCAGCACCGGCACCTGGCGTCCGCGCCCCCCCTTGCCGATGACCGCGAGCGTCGGTCCGAAAGGCGCATCGCCCCAGCGCAGTGACAGCGCCTCGCCGACCCGGAGCCCGGCCCCCCAGAGGAGCGTGAGCACCGCAACGTCACGCGCGGCGATCCAGGGCTCGGGCCCGGTCTCGGCAGGCGCCCCGGCCGTGGCCAGGATCGCGCGCGCATCGGCCTCGGCGACCGGGCGCGGCTTTCCCCGCGGGGCGCGCGGCGTCGCCAGCGCGCGAATCGCGGCACAGTCGCGCCCCTCGACCTCGGCGAGATAGGCAAAGAGCGCCCGGATCGCCGAGACCCCGCGCCCCAGCGAGCGCGCGCCCCGGCCGCGGCGGCGCTCTGACGCCATGAAGGCGCGGAAATCGCCGATCGTGAGCGCTGCGAGATCGGCCGGTTCGGGCGGCGCCCCGAGATGCTGGGCCAGAAAACCGAGAAACCCCTGGAGATCGGAGGCATAGGCGTCGCGGGTGGCCGGCCGGAGGCCGCGGGCCGCGAGATGCGCCTGCCACCGTCCCATCAGCGCGGCCGTCTCGGGGGCGGGGGCCGCACGCGGCGGCGGGTCAGCGGTCATCGACCGGGGCGGCTTCCTCGACGACGAGATGGCGAAGCAGCAGCCGCTCGACCACGCTGCCGAGGAACACGAGATGCTCGGTCCCCTGGTCTGGCGCGAAGCGGTCGGGATCGGCCGAGCCGAAGACGAGGAGACCCGCGGCGCCGTCGATGTCGAGCCGCACCAGCGCCTCGGAGCGCACCACCGCCCGCGGCCCGAAGAGGAGCTCCGCCGCCCCGCTCGCCTCGCGCAGCACCACGGTCTCGCCGGTGATGGGCCCCTCGAGCGAGAGGTAATCCGCGACCGTGCCCTGCGGCAGCGCGATCACCCGGCCCTCGAGACCCTCGCCGAGGCCATCGGCCGCCTGCGCCTCGGAGACATTGGCCTCGAGGCAGAGCCGCGCTTCCTCGACGCCCAGCATCTCGGGCACGCTCGCGGTCAGGCAGCGCAGCAGCCCGCCGAGATCGGGGCGCGACAGGAGATCGAGCACCGCGGCGTGGAGCTGCCGGGTGCCGGCGACATTCTCGTAGGCGGCGGCGATCACCGAACGGTTGGCCTGGAGGAGCCGCTTCAGCCGGGTCTCCAGCCGCTCGACCAGCCGGTCGCGCAGATCGACGATCTGGCGCGCGTCATCGGCGGCCTCGCCGATCAGCGCGCGCATCACCTGGTCGTCGGCCAGCACCAGCTCGGGATCGGCGACGATCAGCGAGCGGATCAGGTCCCGCTCGTCGGTGTTGAGCTCGAACCCGGCCGAGCCCGCATCCATCGCGCTCCGCTCACGCAAGGATCGTCTGCCCGGTCTTGGCCCAGTCCGCGAGGAACTGCTCGAGCCCCTTGTCCGTCAGCGGGTGCTCGGCCAGCTTCCTGAGAACGGCGGGCGGCATGGTGGCGACATCGGCCCCGATCTTGGCACACTCCTGGACATGGCCGACATGGCGGATCGAGGCGGCGAGGATCTCTGTCGCGAAGTGATAATTGTCGTAGATCTGGCGGATGTCGGCGATCAGCTGCAACCCATCCAGCGAGATGTCGTCGAGACGGCCGATGAAGGGCGAGATGAAGCTCGCCCCCGCCTTGGCCGCGAGGAGCGCCTGGTTGGCCGAGAAGCAGAGCGTGACATTGACCATCCGCCCCTCGTCCGAGAGCGTCTTGCAGGCGCGCAACCCCGCCCAGGTCAGCGGCACCTTGACCGCGATGTTGGGCGCGATGGCGGCGAGGCGCCGGCCCTCGGCGATCATCGCCTCGGCCTCGGTGGCGACGACCTCGGCCGAGACCGGCCCGTCGACGGCGGCGCAGATCTCGGCTGTGACCTCCTCGATCCGGCGCCCGGATTTCAGGATCAGCGAGGGGTTGGTGGTCACGCCGTCCACCATCCCCG
>CAYORO010000082.1:0-13099 GCA_964406355.1 uncultured Limibaculum sp. | reverse complement strand
AGCGGCCCGCCGGCATCGGTCACGGTGATCACGGGCTTGCCTGAGAGCATCGCCTCGAGCGTGATGTAGCCGTAGTCCTCGTCGACGGGGACGAACACGACCGCCCGGCACTCCGCATAGAGGCGAATCATCTCGGGATCAGACACCGCCCCGAGCACCTCGCAGCGCGCCGCGACACCGAGGTCCTTCGCCAACCGGCGAAGCGCGTCGTCTTCACCCGGCGCATCAGGGGGGCCAGCGATCACCAGCCGCGCGCCCGGCGCATGCACCAGCGCCTCGATCATCAGCCGCTGGCGCTTGGTGGGCCCGAGCCGCGACGGCGCATAGAGGTAATCGCCGAACCCGCCCTGCCGAAGCCGCTCGGCATTGGGCGGCGGGTGATAGAGCGGCTCGGCGGCGAGCCCCAGATACCGGTCAAGCCGCGCCGCCACGTTGCGCGAATTGGCATAGACCCGCTCCGCCGCCCCGATCGCCGCCCGGTCCTCGGCGCGGATCAGCTCGCGCACCGCCGCGCCGTCGGGGTCGCGCTGCAGCTCGGAGTTGCCGGCCTCCCAGATGTCGTAGGCCTGCCGGTGCTGGTGGAGGATCCAGAACACCTTGTTGGGGTGGCGCGCGAGATAGGCGGGAAACTTCAGCCCCACCATCAGGTCGACCGGGTAGCCGAGGCCCTCGAGATCGATCAGCTTCGCCGCCAGCACATGGTCGACGATCGCGCTCGCGGGGTACCATTTGTAGGGGATCGAGATCTCGGTCGCCTCATGGCCCCGCTCGCGCAGCGCCGTGACGAGATTGGCCGAGTGCCGCTCGGCGCCGCCGATGATGAACGGCGCCTGGGTGGTGACCACGCCGACACGCATCAGACGGTCCGCGGGCGGTGACCGAGCACGGCGAGGTCCTGCGGGCCGAACAGGAGCTCGGCGATATAGGGATCGGCCCGGCTCTCGCGGCGGAACGCGTCGAGCGTCTCGGAGGGGTGGAGGGGCCGCGCCTCGACCGGGTGGTAGCCGACGGTATCGAGGAGCGTGGTCATCAGCTCGGACGGCAGCGGGCTCAGATGCGTCGGGTCGTTGTGGAAGCTGCGCGCGCCGACGATCAGGTTGTGGCAGTTGGGCGTCTCGTAGATCAGCACGCCGCCCGGGGCGAGCACGCGGAGCGCCTCACGCGTCATCCAGGCGACGGTCTCGAACGGCAGGTGCTCGATCAGGTGATGCGCGGTGACGGCCGAGAGCGATCCGTCCGCGGCCTCGGCGAGCGCCCGGAGCGCGTCGCCCTCGCGGACATCGAGACCGGCGGCGCGCGCTTCGGCGATCTGCACCGGGTTGAGGTCGATGCCCGTGGCCGGGATACCCTGCTCGGCGAGGAGCTCGACCCACTCGCCGCGCCCACAGCCGAGATCGAGCACCGGGAGGGCGCCCGTCGCCTCGGCGGCGGCGCGGATGTCGGGGAGGTAGACGGCGAGGCGGCCCTTGATCTCCTCGCGCGCGCCCCGATAGCGGTCCTCGAGCCGGCCGTAGAAGCTCTCGAGCAGCGCATCGAGCCCATCGCGGGCGGGGTCAGCGGCAGGGGGCGTGTCGGTGGCGGCCTCGGCACCACGAAACCGCTGGAGGTCGAGCCGGCGCGAGAGCTCGGCATAGCCGCGGCCGGTCTGCGCGATGTCCGACGCCGTGCGATCGAGCCGGCGGCCGGCCGCGGCGGCGGCGGCGTCCAGCCGCTCGAGCGCGGGCGTGACCCGCTGCCCGAGCTCGCCCTCGACCGCCGAGAGCCGACCATGCGCATCGTCCGAAGCCCGGCGGAACGCGTCCTGGAGGCCCCTGAAGTGGGTCTCGCCGCCAGTCACCCGGTCACGGAGTGCGTCGAGATCGCCGCCAAGCGCATCCAGACGGGGGGCGAGCGTCTCGAGCGAGCGTGCGATGGCCGTGATCCGGTCGCCCTGGACGCCGAGGCGGGTCTCGACCACCTCGCGAAGCGCGTCGAGCTTTGCCAGGAGCAGATCGCGCGTCAGGGCGGGCGCAGCCGCCGCGGCATCGACCCGCTCCCCCATCCACTCGACCGCGCGGACGAGCTCGGCCGTCCCGTCCCTCAGGCTCGCAATCTCGGCGTCATGTCGCTCGCCGACCGAGACCGCTCCGGCAAGTCGCTCGCGATCGCCGATCGTGTCGGCGCGGAAACGTTCGGCCTCGCGCGCCACTGTCTCGGCGCTTTCGGCAATCCGGCGCTCGAGATCCGAAACCGCGTCGCGAACGCCTTCCAGTTCCTCGTGGCGGTCGACGAGTTCGTAGAGGTCCTGTGTGAGAGCATCGATGCGCGGCTCGAGAACGGTGGCGCTGTGGCTCGCGCTCTTGGCGAGCCGGGCGGTGCGCCCCAGCTTGAAGGCGGCGGAGAAATAGCGCTCGGCGCGCTTCAGGAGGCTCGGGGGTTTGTCGTCGCGCATCGGTCTCGGCGTGGTCTCGGTCTGGGTGGGGCCGCGCGGGCGGCCGGATCGGCGGGATGAGCGGCGCGCCTTCGCGTGCGGTCTTTCGCGGTCCACGTCAAGCCCGGCGACCCCGAGGCGCTCGGCGATCCCGGGACGGAAGACGCGGAGAACGGGACCTGGCCGCGCCTCCGGCGGCGCGGCGTCATGGTCGCCATGTGACGGGATCAGAGGTCGAACCCTTGGAAATCCCAGGCCGCGCCGGCGAACTTCGCCTCGACGCCCAGCTCGGCGACATAGACCGACGTCCAGACGATATCCTCGGAGCCGACCGCACCGCGCGAGGGGTCGGTGATGTTGTCGTCGAGGATCAGCCAGGTCGACTGTCCGGAGATCGGCTTGAGGTCGAGCGGATCGAGGCCCACCTGTTCGGCGAAGGAATTCATCAGGTTCCCGAATTCGGCGACCGACACGACCGGCAGGTCGCGCGGCTCCGGGGGCAAGGGCTCGGCGCGCACCTGACCACCCGACGGCGCGGGCGACGGCGCCTCGGGCTGATATGGGTCCCGGTTCTCCGAGGGGCGCACGGGGCTCACTGGCCGGGCTGGTCCCGTCGGGAGGCCATCGTCACCGCCGTCCAGACCCCCGTCGAGCCCGGCGACCTGCGACGGGTCAGTCGGCCCCTCGAGGCTCGGCCCGGCAGCGGCATCCTCATCGGCCAGACCGTCCGCATCGGCACCGTCCTGGGCGGTGGACGGCGACGGCGGGACCACCGGCTCCTCAGTCGCCTCGGCAAGATCCACCTGGCCCGTGGCACTCTCGGCCCCGGTGTCATCGCCCGCCAGCGGATCGCCGTCAGTCGTCGTCGCAGTGCCGTCCGGCGCAGCCTCGGCGCCGTCGATCATAACCGCCCCATCCGCCAGCACGAAGCTGTCGGCGAGCGCATCCTCGCCCAGCAGAACCGACTCGATCCGGGCAATGGTACTTTCGACCACCCGAAAGACCTCGACTTCCCAGAGCCGGTCATCGAGCGCGATCGACACGGTGTCGGATTGAAGCACGGCCTCCAGGCCCTCGACGATCACGAAGAGGCCCGAAACCCCGAACCCGGTTTCGGCCTGTGCCGATCCGGTCTCCGACGTACCGTCGCCGACTGTCGCGATCTCGGTCTCGTCCTCGGCGCCTGGCGACCAGAGGGCGAAATCGAGGCCGTCGACCGCACGCCGCGCCGTCTCGACGGTCGTCGCGAGACCATCGGCGATTTCCTCGAGCAGCGCGGAGAACGCTTCCGTCACCGGCGGGACGACATCGCCCTCGGTCTCGGTGGCGGTGGTCGTCGCTGCGACATGGGCCGTGAGCAGCCGCTCGCTCGCTTCGGTATCGCCGTCCTCGGCCGCTTTCTGCTCGGCCGGTGCGAGCACCTCGGCCCGGGCGAGCGCCTCGTCCTCGTCATCCGGGGCGAGGCGCGACTCGCCGTCCAGGAGGGGCGTCAGCGCCGCCTCGGCGCTGGCGAGGTCCTGCGCGATCGCGATCACGGCAAAGGCCATCCCGGCAGGGATCGACGCGAGCATCGGGTTGACATAGGCCTGCGCGGCAGACTGCGCCGCCTGGGGCCCGTTCTCGCTCCCGTTCACATAGTCGGCCACCTGCTGCGCGATCGCGCGGATCCGGAGCGCCATCGGCGAGAGCTGCTGCGCCGCCGAGTCGGGATCGTCGACATCCACGGGCTCGGCATCGAAGAGCGGCTGCTCGGTCGTCGCCTGGGCATAGAGGAGCACCGTGATGAAGAGGCTCGCCAGCAGCGCCGAGGGGTGCAGCAGCACCCGGTCGCGGCGCTGCGCCAACGGCATCGGCAGCGAGACATCCTCGAAGAAGCGCTCGGCACAGCGGGTGAAGCTCGCCCCCTCGATCGGGCGCGGCAGCGTCGAGCTGTCGAACATGAAGCGCCCGTCGATGCAGGCGACATGGATGACCACATCCCCGGTGATCCGCGAGCAAAACACGCACCACGGCTCGCCTTCGTCGGAGAGCCCGTGCTCGACATCGACGCCGAAGCCGGCATCTTCGAGCAGGCGCTCGATCCGGGCGAACTGAGCGCGCTCATCGTTCGTCCAACCCTGGCGCGGCTGGAAGAGTGAGACGAGCGATGCTGTCATGCCCGATGACCTCTCACTTGCTGCCCTCATACGGCCGGTTGCCCCGGCTTCGCGCGCGCTCCGGCCCTGCCCCTAGGTCAGCAACTCGAAGCGTGACGGATCATTAGCGTATTCGCCGTTTTTGCCAAAGAGAATTTCGAAGGTGACCGGATCGTAAAATCGCATGATGTTGAACACCAGCGTCCAGACCGGCAGGCCCAGCGCGTCGGCCCACTGCTGGTAGCGATCGGGCGGGATGCGGCCGCGCCCGTTCTCCAGCTGCGAGATGAAGGTGTAGTACTCCGCGCCCACGGCATGGGCGAGCTCGCGCTGCGACAGGCTGCGGCTCTGGCGCAGTTCCTTGAGCCACTGGCCACCGGCGCGTCGCAGCGCCTGGACATCGGCCTCGCTCGTCTTCTGGTTGTGCACATACATGGCACGGGTCTCCAAGAGAGATTCGCTCGTTGCGATCCCCTCTAGGCTACAGCATTTTGCTGTAGTGTAAAGTTCACTGTATAAGGCATCGGAGGCGCCGAACCAGAAGCGCGGCCAGAAGCACGGAGATGGCAGTGGCAGGCGGACGATCGACAGACGCTGTGAATGCGGCGGACGCGGAGGAGGACAGCGCGATGCTGTCAGAGGAGACGGTGGCGGCAACCTTCCGGGCGATCCTTGGCCGCGAGCCGGAGACCGCCGCGGTGCTCGCGCATCACCGGGCGATCGGCTCGGAGGCGACGCTGCGCCGGGCCCTGCTGCGGAGCCCGGAATTCGCCGCGCAATACGCACGGCTCGAAGCGGAAGCGTTGCTCGGGCGCCTCGCCGATGCCGCACTCTCGGAAGAGGCCGTCAACGGCACGCCCGCCCATGCCGATGAGCGCCCCGGCACGGTGCCGCTGCTGCTCGCCCGCGGCATCCTGCCCCCGCCCAACCCGGTGGAGACCGAGGCCGGCCCGCACGGGCCCGCCCTCTGGGCCCGCATCGCGGAGACCTGGGGGGCGCTGGGCGAGAGCGCGCCGCACTGGTCGGTGATCACCCATGAGGCGTTCCGCCCCGACCGGATCGAGGAGAACCGCCCCGATTTCGAGGCGAGCGCCGAGGTCGAGGGCGTGCTCGTGGACGCCGCGCTCGAACGGGTGCCGGGCGCCGATCCCGCGACGATGCGCTGCCTCGAGATCGGCTGCGGGGTCGGCCGCGCGACGCGGGCGCTCGCGCGCCGCTTCGCCCGTGTCACCGGCGCGGACATCTCGCCCGCCCACCTAGAGGTCGCACGGCGAGAACTCGACGCGCTCGGCCACCGGAACGTCACCCTCGCCCATGTGACCGGGGTCGAGGACTACGGCCCGCTCGCCGAGGGGCAGGGCTTCGTGTTCTCCCGCCTCGTCCTCCAGCACAACCCCCCGCCGGTGCAGGCGGAGATCCTGCGCCGGGTGTTCGCGGGGCTCGCGCCGGGCGGCGTCGTGCTGGTGCAATGCGTGACCTATGCGCGCCACTATCGCTATGCGGCGGGGTCCGACGCCGCGGCCCGTCCGGGTGGCATGGAGATGCATGTGTTGCCGCAGCCCGCAGTCTTCGCGCTGATGGCCGAGGCCGGGATCGCGCCGCTGGAGGTCCAGGAGGACTTCGCCGCCGGCCGCGACGGGCCGTTCCGTTCGCATCTCTTCCTCGGACACAAGTCATGAGCGCCGACCGCGTCCCCGAGCCACATGTTGACAGCGACGCGTTCGCGCCCTGTAGTGGCGGCTCGCCGGCAACGGGATCGGATATGGCGGGTCGGGAGCATGCACGAGGGGCCGAGGGCGCATCCTTCCGCCACTCCGGGGCGGTGCGGCACGATCGGGCCGCGGCCGGGGTCACGTCCCAGGCGGATGTGGGGCCGGCAGCTGACATGACGCACCACCGGCATGCGCGGCCGAGCCTGCCGACCGATCTGAAGCTCGCCCTCGTGGCGCCGCGCAACATGCGCTTCTCGCCCCATGCGGCCACCTCGATCGACCTGCACATCCACGAGACCGCGCTCTGGAGCCAGTTCCGCGAGAACATCGTGGTGCTCGCCGAGGAGGTCGACCACCCTTTCGCCGATGTGCGGGCGCGCTTCTGGCCCCGCGGGCGCTCGAAGGGCCATCTCGAGCAGCTCCTGCGCGAGGAGAACCCGGCCCTCATCGTCGCGCACCAGCACCTGCCGACGGCTGCGCGCCTCGCCGCCCGCTTCCCGAAGGTGCCGGTGGCGCTGGTGCGGCACAACTTCCAGAACCCGCCGCGCAACTGGCTCTCGGGGCTCTGGAAGCGGATGGCGTTCAACCGCCTGTCCGCAATCGCCTTCGTCTCCGAGCGCTGCCGGTCGAGCTTCGAGCAGAACTGGCCGGGCATGCGCATGCCGGTCTATGTGACGCCCAACGGCGTCGACAGCGGGCTCTGGTCGGCCGATGCCGAGAAGAAGCCGATCATCCTCTTCGTCGGCCGGCTCGCCCCCGAGAAGGGTGTGCTCGAGGCGGCCGAGGGGCTCGAGCGCGTGCTCGCCCAGCATCACGACTGGCGGGCGGCGTTCATCATCGCCTCCTCGCGGGAGCACCGCGACTATGCCGCACGGGTGCACGCGACACTCGCTCGCCTCGGCGACCGGGTCGAGGTGATCGCCGATGCGCCGCATTCCGAGGTCCGGGCCTGGATGGCACGGAGCGCGATCGCGGTTGCGCCGACCCAGGGCGAGGAGAGTTTTGGGCGGGTCGCGGTCGAGGCGATGGCGAGCGGTGCGGCTGTGGTGGCGAGCCGCGCTTCGGGCTTCGTCGAGGTCGTCGGCGATGCCGGGATCCTGCTCGAGAGCCCCGATGCGCCGCATATCGCCGAAGCCGTGGAGGGCCTCGTGCGCTCGCCCGATCGCCGCGCCCAGCTCTCGCGCGCGGCCCGAGCGCGTGTCGAGCGACGCTACGATCTCAGCCGCTCGGTGGTGGCCTTTGATCGGATGGTTGCCGAGGTGCTGCGCCGGGCAGGTCACGACGCTCCGCTGGACGAACCCGCGGGAACTCGATAAGAGCACAATAAAGGCTGGGTAAAAACAACGGATCAGCCGCTTGAACGAGCAGACAGATGATCCCGAGCGCGCCTTCCGTCGCTGGCCGCGCTCGCGTGCACGTTGGACGGCCACGACGCTCTGGCGCCGATTGAGGATGCCTGCCCGCCGCCGTCGGTGGCTGCGGGAGAATGTCGACGCGGTTGCCCCCTATCGCAAGGCTCCGGACGCCGTGGCGCACGGGCCGGCGCTCGCGCTCGGCGACTTCTCCGGCAACAGCGGGCTGAGCCGCGCGGCGATCTACGAGCTCGACCGGCTGCGCGACGAGCATCCGGGCATCGAGACCCTCGATCTCGCCGCCACGCGCCGCCAGACCCATGCGCTCGTGCATCAGAGCGGGCCGGAGATCGGCACGGTCTACCTGCTCTCCCCGCCCGACAGCTATGCCACGCTGCTCTCGGCGCTGCCGCCCGAGCGGATCGCCCGCGCCCGGCGGATCGGTCTCTGGGTGTGGGAAACGCCGATCTTCCCGGCGGACTGGTCCTTTGCCTTCGATGTGGTGCACGAGATCTGGACCCCGTCGGACTATAGCCGCGCGGCTCTCGTGCCGGCCGCCAACGGCATTCCCGTGCATGTCCGGCCCCATGCGGTCACGCCGCCGCCGCGCGCGCTGCCGCTCGATCGCGCGCGCTTCGGCCTGCCAGAGGAGGCGTTCCTCGGCGTCGCGATCATGGATCTCTGCTCCTGCCCGGCGCGCAAGAACCCCTGGGCCCATGTCGCGGCCTGGAAGGCGGCCTTCGGCGACAACCCGGCGCGACGCCTGCTGATGAAGGTGCGGGTCTCCAAGCGCACGCGGTGCGTGCTCGACGAGCTGGCCGAGATCGCGGCCGGCGCGCCCAACATCCATATCTTCGAGCGCGAGATGGAGGCGGCCGAGATCGCGGGCCTTCAGGCCGCGGCCGATGTGTATCTCTCGCTCCACCGGGCCGAGGGCTACGGGCTCAACATCCGCGAATGCCTCGAGGCCGGCGTCGATGTGCTGGCGACCGATTTCTCGGCCAATGCGGAATACGGCCCCGCCTTCCCCAACTACCACCCGCTGCCCTATCGCCTGACGCCCTATCGCGACTGGACGGGGCACTATCCGGATGGCGACTTCCTCTGGGCCGAGGTCAGCATCGCGGCCGCCGCCGACGCACTCACCGCGGCCGCCTCGCGCTGGGAGGCCGCCCGCCTCCGTCCCCGGGCCGCCGCGAGACGCGGCTGAGCGCGATGGGCGTGCCGGGCAAACCGGTCGGGGCGACGCCGGTGACGCCCGGCAGCGCAGGCCGGACGCCGCCGCCCCTCGACCCCGAGCGCCAGCGCCGGATCCTGACGCGGCTCTTCCTCGACAACGGCCTCGCCCACTGGAAGGGCTATGCGCTGGCGCTCGTCTTCATGGGCATCGTCGCGGCGATGACCGGGCTCAGCGCCTGGCTGATGCAGGACGTTGTCAACGACATCTTCATCGACAAGAACGCGCGCATGGTGTGGGTGCTCTCGGGCGCGGTCGCGGCGATCTTCATCGTCAAGGGCGCGGCCACCTATGTGCAGACGGTGATCCTCACGCGCATCGGCAACCGGGTGGTGGCCGACATCCAGATGCGCCTCTTCGATCACGTCCAGCGCCACCGGATCGACTTCTACGACAAGATGACGACCGGCCAGCTCTCGATGCGGTTCTCCCAGAACGCCCGGGCCGCACGCGAGGCGATCACGCTGGTGGTCACCTCGATGGGGCGGGATCTCTTCGCCCTCGTGGCGCTTTGTATCGTGATGGTCGTGCAGGACCCCTTGCTCGCCGGGATCGCGCTCGTCGTCGGCCCGCCGATCGCCTATGGCGAGTGGCTCCTGGTGCGCAAGGTGAAGTCGGTCGCCCGCGCCGAGCTCCTCTCGATGGCCAAGATCATCACCACGATCCAGCAGACCGCCCAGGGCGCGCGCGTGGTCAAGGCCTTCGGGCTCGAGCCCGTGATGCGCCGCGACATGGAGGGCGCGGTCGAGGATGTGCGCGAGCGCGCCGACCGCATCGCCCAGGTGGGCGCGGCGACCAACCCGCTGATGGAGACCTTTGGCGGCCTTGCGATCGCGGCGGTCATCCTCTATGGCGGCTGGCGCGTGGTGTCGGGCGGGGGCGATCCGGGCGCATTCTTCTCCTTCATCGCGGCGCTCCTGATGGCCTTCGAGCCGGCGAAGCGGCTCGCCCGGCTCAACATCGCGCTGCAGGCCGCACTTGTCGGCGTCGAGATGCTCTACAAGCTCCTCGACAACCCGCCGAAGATCCGCGAGGCCGAGGATGCCGGGCCGCTTGCCGTCTCGGCCGGCGAGGTCACGCTCGAGGGGGTTCGCTTCGGCTATGGCGGCAAGGCGCCGGCGCTCCGCGGGCTCGACCTCGTGGCGCCGGGCGGCCAGGTGACGGCGCTTGTCGGGCCGTCGGGCGCGGGCAAATCGACGATTTTCGCGCTCATCGAGCGGTTCTACGACCCCGGGCAGGGCCGGGTGCTGATCGACGGCCAGGACCTCAGCACCGTGACCTTCGAGAGCCTGCGCGCCGGCATCGCCTATGTGAGCCAGGACGCCTTTCTCTTCGAGGGCGATGTGCGCTCGAATATCCGCCTCGGCCGGCTCGACGCGACGGATGCCGAGATCGAGGCCGCCGCCCGCGCCGCCAACGCGCATGACTTCATCGAGCGGCTGCCCGACGGCTACGCGACCGAACTCGGCGAGAACGGCGCGCAGATCTCGGGCGGTGAGCGCCAGCGCCTCGCCATCGCCCGGGCGATGCTGCGGGCCGCACCGATCCTGTTGCTCGACGAGCCGACCTCGGCCCTCGACGCCGAAACCGAGCGCGCCGTCGGCGAGGCGCTCGAGCGGCTGATGGTGGGGCGCACGACCATCGTGATCGCGCACCGGCTCACCACCGTCCGCCATGCCGATGTGATCCACGTGATCGAGGATGGGCGCGTCGTCGAGACCGGCACCCATGCCGAGCTACGGGGCGCGGGCGGGCTCTACTCCCGGCTCTACGACCTCCAGTTCCGCGACTGAGCGCACGCGCCGCGTCACTCTGGGCGCCTGTGCCCGATTGTCTCGCGCCGGCACCCCCCGTAGCCTCCTTCACCAACAGGGAGGCCCGCCATGTCGCACATCTTTCCCCGCCACAGCCGCATCACGCCGCCGATCGCCGTGGGAGGCGAGGGCTGCTATCTGATCGACAGCACGGGCAAGCGCTATCTCGACGGCTCGGGGGGCGCGGCGGTCTCGTGCCTCGGGCATGGCGACCGGGAGGTGATCGACGCGATCAAGGCCCAGCTCGACCGGCTCGAATTCGCCCATACCGGGTTCCTGAGTTCCGAGCCCGCCGAGGCGCTCGCCGATCTCCTGGTCGAGCATGCGCCAGCGGGGCTCGAGCGTGTCTATCTGGTCTCCGGCGGGTCCGAGGCGGTCGAGGCCGCGATCAAGCTCGCCCGGCAGTACTTCGTGGAGCGCGGCGAGCCTGGGCGGCGCCACCTGATCGCGCGGCAGCAGAGCTATCACGGCAACACCCTCGGCGCCCTCTCGGCCGGCGGCAACGAATGGCGGCGCGAGCAATTCGGCCCGCTCCTCCTGCCGATGAGCCATGTCGCGCCCTGCTTCGCCTATCGCCACCAGCGCGAGGACGAGAGCCCGGAGGACTATGGCGCGCGCGCCGCCCAGGCGCTCGAGGACGAGATCCAGCGGCTCGGCCCCGAGACGGTGATGGCCTTCATGGCCGAGCCCGTGGTCGGCGCAACCTCGGGTGCGGTGCCGCCCGCCCCCGGCTATTTCCGCCGCATCCGCGAGATCTGCGACCGCTACGGCGTGCTCCTGATCCTCGACGAGGTGATGTGCGGGATGGGGCGCACGGGCACCCTCTTCGCCTCGGAACAGGACGGCGTCGCGCCAGATATCTGCGCGATCGCCAAGGGGCTCGGCGCCGGTTACCAGCCGATCGGCGCCATGCTGTGCACGGCCGAGATACACGATACGATCGCCAGAGGCTCGGGCTTCTTCCAGCACGGGCACACCTATCTCGGCCATCCGGTCGCGGCCGCAGCGGCCGTCGCAGTGCTCAAGGCGCTGATCGGGCGCGGGCTGGTCCAACGCTCGGCCGAGATGGGCGAGCGCCTGGCCGCGGCCCTCACCGAGCGCTTCGGCCAGCACCCCAATGTGGGCGACATCCGCGGCCGCGGGCTGTTTCGCGGGGTCGAGATCGTCGCCGACCGCGAAAGCAAAGCGCCCTTCGCCCCGGAGGCCCGGGTCGCGCCCAAGCTCAAGGCGGCGGCTCTCGAGGCGGGGCTGATCTGCTACCCGATGCAGGGCACGATCGACGGCCGGGTGGGTGACCATGTGCTCCTCGCGCCGCCCTTCATCATCTCCGAGGCCGAGATCGCCGAGCTCGTCGACACGCTCGCCCGCGCCGTCGACCAGGCGCTGCCGGGCGAGCTGGCCGCCGCCATCTGACACCGCCCAGGGAGACCCCGATGAGCTTCCTCTCCCGCTTCCAGCGCTACGGCTTCTTCGCCGGGATCTGCGTGCTGGCACTCCTCTCCGGGATCGCCGCGTTCGTCACGCTGTGGGCGCTGCCGGTGTTCCTGGCGCTCGGGGCGCTCGCCGCGATCGGCGTGTGGGACGTCCTCCAGCCGCGCCACTCGATCCTGCGGAATTACCCGGTCCTCGGCCATATGCGCTTCATCTTCGAGGGGATCCGGCCGGAGATCCGCCAATATCTCATCGAGAACGACAAGGACGAGGAGCCGTTCTCCCGCGAGGCGCGCTCGATCGTCTACCAGCGCGCCAAGGACGTCGAGGACAAGCGCCCCTTCGGCACGCGCGAGGATGTCTATGCCGGCGGCTATGGCTGGATCACCCATTCGATGCGGCCGGTGCATGTGGAGGACTGGGACTTCCGAACCACGATTGGCGGGCCGGACTGCAAGCAGCCCTATGCCGCCTCGCTCTTCAACATCTCGGCGATGTCCTTCGGCGCGCTCTCGGCCCAGGCGATCCTCGCGCTCAACACGGGCGCCAAGGCCGGCGGCTTTGCCCATGACACCGGCGAGGGCGGGATCAGCCGCTACCATCGCGAGGGCGGGGGCGACCTGATCTACGAGGTCGGCTCGGGCTATTTCGGCTGCCGCGATGCGGAGGGGCGGTTCGATCCGGACCGTTTCGCCGAGCAGGCCGCCGAGCCCCAGGTCAAGCTGATCGAGGTCAAGCTCAGCCAGGGCGCCAAGCCCGGCCATGGCGGCATGCTGCCGGCGGCCAAGATCACGCCCGAGATCGCCGAGGCGCGCGGCGTGCCGATGGGGGTCGACTGCATCTCGCCGGCCGCGCATTCCGCCTTCGAGACCCCGCGTGAGTTCGCCGAGTTCCTCGGCCGGCTGCGCGAGCTCTCGGGCGGCAAGCCCGTCGGCTTCAAGCTCTGCATCGGCCACCGGCGCGAGTTCATGTGCCTCGTCAAGGCGTTTCTCGAGACCGGGATCGTGC
>CAYORO010000081.1:0-13154 GCA_964406355.1 uncultured Limibaculum sp. | reverse complement strand
CCGGTGCGCCGCCGCGCACCCGCGGCGTTCCTGACCGTGCAGGAGGGGTGCGACAAGTTCTGCGCCTTCTGCGTGGTGCCCTACACCCGCGGAGCGGAGGTCTCGCGGCCCGTTGAGCGGGTGCTCGCCGAGGCGCGCCGGATGGTCGGCCAGGGCGTCGTCGAGATCACGCTGCTCGGGCAGAACGTCAACGCCTATCACGGCGCTGGGCCCGACGGGCGCGAGTGGGGCCTCGGGCGGCTGATCCGGGCGCTCGCGGAGGTGCCGGGGCTCGCGCGCATCCGCTACACGACATCGCACCCCAACGACATGGACGATGATCTGATCTCGGCCCATGCCGAGGTGCCGGCGCTGATGCCCTATCTCCACCTGCCGGTGCAGGCGGGGGCGGACCGGGTGCTGAAGGCAATGAACCGCCGCCACACGGCCGAGCACTATCTCCGTCTGATCGACCGGATCCGCGCCGCACGGCCCGACATCGCGCTCTCGGGCGACTTCATCGTCGGCTTCCCGGGCGAGACGGAGGCCGACTTCGCCGAGACGCTCGCGCTGGTCGGCGAAGTCGGCTACGCGCAGGCCTATTCGTTCAAGTACTCGCCCCGCCCCGGCACGCCCGCGGCCGAGGCCACGCAGGTGCCGGAGCCCGAGAAGGCCGACCGGCTGGCTCGGCTGCAGTCGCTCCTTGCCGAGCAGCAGGCCGCGTTCAATGCCGCCCAGGTCGGGCGCCGCCTGCCGGTGCTGCTGGAGAAACCGGGCCGCCACGCGGGCCAGATGGTCGGCCGCTCGCCCTATCTCCAGGCGGTGCATCTCGAGGTGGCGCCGGAGCGGACCGGCGAGATCGTCACGGCCGAGATCCTCGCCGCCGGGCCGAACTCGCTCTCGGCGCGCCTCGGCTGAGCCACGGGGGCGCGCAATGTCCGATGCCATGCTGATCGAGGCCGACAGCTCCTGCCTGATCGTGATCGACATGCAGGCCCGCCTCGTCCCCGCGATGCAGGCGCCCGCGCGCACGATCAGGAACGCGCGCATCCTGCTGACGGCCGCCGCCGAGCTCTCGATACCGGCGATCGTCACGGAGCAGTATCCGCAGGGTCTCGGCCCCACGGTGCCCGAGGTCGCCCAGGCGGCGGCAGCGGCCCGGGCGACGGTGCTGCCCAAGATGCACTTCTCGTCGCACCGCGATCCGGGCTTTGCCGAGGCGTTTCGCGCCACCGGGCGGCGCCAGGCCGTGATCGCGGGGATGGAGGCGCATATCTGCGTGCTCCAGACGGCCGTCAGCCTGATGGAGGCGGGCTACGGCGTCTTCGTCGTGACCGACGCCACCTCCTCGCGCACGCTGGAGAGCGAGCGGGCCTGCCTCGACCGGCTGCAGGCCGCGGGCGCCGGGATCGTCACGACCGAGATGGTGGTCTTCGAGTGGCTCGGGCAGGCGGGCACCCCGGCCTTCAAGACGCTGCTGCCGCTCGTGAAGTGAGGCGGGCGGCGGGGCCGTCCGCCCGGGATGGCGCGGGACGGCTCAGCGGCAGATCTCCCCCTCGAAGCGGAGCGCACCGACGCCGCGCTCGAGCAGCCAGCCGCCGCGGCTGTGGAAGGTGCCGCGCATCCCCTCGAACCGGCCAGTCGCGGAGACCACCGTGTAGTCGGTGCCGCCCGCGGTGATCTCCCCGCTCTCGGCGCGCTGGAGGAACGAGCGGTCCTCGGTGAAGATCGTCGAGCCGTACTCGTGGATGAAGTAGTGGCGCATGTCGAACTCGGTCCGGCCGCCGCCCACCTCTTCCGGCGCGCTGGTGACGGTGGCATAGGCGCCGCCCGAGAACGCGCCGGTCATGGCGGCGATGCCCTCGGTCTGGCTGATATAGTGGACATTGGCGGTGCCGCCCATAAAGGCGCAGTCGGCGGCAAGTGCCGGGGCGGCGGCCCCCATCAGGGTGGCGGCGAGGAGGACGGAGGTCATGCGGGTCATGGGGGCCTCTCTTGGCTGTGACGCGTGCTTGGCGACGCCCCCTCGATTTACTTACATAGGCACCAGAGGTTTAGTACGCACCTTTTGGTGCCTATAAGATTTCGAGGACCGCCGGTGACCGATCGCCCGACCCCCAACCCGTGGAACGCCGAATGCCCGTCGCGGGAGCTGATCGAGCTGATCGGCGACAAATGGACCCTGCTGATCCTGCCGAAACTCGCCAAGGGCCCGAAGCGCAATGGCGAGCTGAAACGCGCGGTCGACGGCATCTCGCAGAAGATGCTGACCCAGACGCTGCGCGCGCTCGAGGAGAACGGCCTGGTGGCGCGTCACGACCACCACGAGGTGCCGCCGCGGGTCGACTACAGCCTGACGCCGCTCGGCCGCTCGCTGGGGCGCGTGGTGGCGACGCTCGACGACTGGGTGATCGCGCATTTTCACGCCGTCGAGGCCGCACGGCATCAGGCGAGGGGCGCACAGGGCCGTCCGGACGACTGACCGGCGGATTTTGGCTTGCCCCGCGCCCCGCGCTCGCGCAGGGTCAGGCCGAGACGCGAGACGAGACGAGAGCACCCGCTGCCGCCCGAGCCCCGCCCATCTGCGAGCCTGCTGCCCGGCACCGCCTCGGAGCCCGGCGAGACGGTGGTGGAGTTTGCCGACAACCGGCTGCTGATCGATCTCTGCGGACAGTTCGACCGCAACATCACCGCACTCGAGGAAGGCTTCGACCTCGTGATCATGCGGCGCGGCAACCAGATCGCGCTCCATGGCGAGGCGGAGAACCGCGAGCTCGCCGCCGGCGCGCTCGACCGGCTCTATCGCCGGCTCGAGCAGGGGCGCAGCGTCGAGCCCGCCGATGTCGAGGCGGCGATCCGGATGCGCGGCGCGCCGGAGGAGCCCGAGCCGGTGCCGGCGCACCAGCTCGACATGTTCCCCGAGGGCCGGCTCGAGATCCGCACCCGCAAGCGCACGATCGAGCCGCGCACACCGGCGCAGCGCCACTACGCCGCCCTCCTGTTCCGGCGCGAGCTCGTCTTCGGCATCGGCCCCGCAGGCACCGGCAAGACCTATCTCGCGGTCGCGGCGGCGGTCTCGATGTTCCTCGACGGACGGGTAGAGAAGATCGTCCTCTCGCGCCCGGCGGTCGAGGCGGGCGAGCGGCTCGGCTTCCTGCCCGGCACCGAGAAGGACAAGATGGACCCCTATATGCGCCCGCTCTACGACGCGCTGGGCGACATGCTGCCGGGCAAGCAGGTCACCAAGCTGATGGAGGAGGGCAAGATCGAGGTCGCGCCCTTGGCCTTCATGCGCGGGCGCACGCTGTCGAATGCCTTCGTGGTGCTCGACGAGGCCCAGAACACCACCACGGTACAGATGCGGATGTTCCTCACGCGCCTCGGCGAGGGCAGTCGCATGGCGGTGACGGGCGATCCGAGCCAGATCGACCTGCCGCGCGGCGTGACATCGGGTCTCGTCGAGGCGATCCGGGTGCTCGAGGGCGTCGACGGGATCGGCCTCGTGCGCTTCGCCTCGGCGGATGTGGTGCGCCACCCGCTGGTCGCGCGGATCATCGAGGCCTATGCGTCCGAGGATGGCGGGTGAGCGAGACTGCCGCCGCCGAGGCCGATCCGCTTCTCGAGCTGGTGATCGAGGAGCCCGCCTGGGAGGCCGCGCTGCCGGGCCTCGAGGCGCTCGCAGAGACGGCCGCCGCCCTCGCCCTCGCCGAGGCGGGCGCCGATCCTGCGCGCTGGCAGATCTCGCTCCTGGCCTGCTCGGATGCCCGCATCGCCGTGCTCAACGCCGCGTTCCGCGCCCGGGCCGAGCCAACGGATGTGCTCTCGTTCCCGGCCTTCGCCCACCCCCTGCCCGATCCCGGCCCGGGACCGCGCACCCATCTCGGCGATCTCGCACTTGCGCTCGAGACCACCCGACGGGACGCAGAGATGTCCGGCCGTGACTTGAAAGATCATGCGATTCACCTGATCATACACGGGTGCCTGCATCTTCTCGGCCACGACCACGACACCGAGGCGGCGGCAGGCATGATGGAGGGGATCGAGATTCGGGCGCTGGGGCGTCTCGGCATCGCCGATCCCTACGGCTGAGAGGGCCCGGAATTGACCGGACCCCGGACAGGTAGGAATGGACGCTCGTCACAGTTCCGCGCCCTCCTCTGAGGGCGGATCAGACGGGAAAAGCGCCGAGCCGGCGTCGGACCCGTCATCTAAACCGTCGATCATCGCGAATCTGTTCCGCCTCGCCTCGATGGGGCGGCGCAACGGCCATGCCGCAGGCGAAGAGGGTGAGACCGACCCGGAGGCGCTCGGGCCGTCCTTCGTCTTCGCGAGCCCGGCCGAGCGCACGATGGTCGCCAACATCCTTCGCCTGCGCGAGCTGCGCGTCGAGGACGTGATGACCCCGCGCGCGGATATCGTCGCCGTGCCGGTGGATGCGAGCCTCGACGACGTGATGGTGGCGCTCTCGCGCGGCTCGCTCTCGCGGGTGCCGGTCTATCAGGAGACGCTCGACGATCCGCTCGGCTTCGTCCACCTCAAGGACCTCGCGCTGATCTTCGGGGTCGGCTGCGTGCGCGACCAGAGCCCGTTCGATCTCCGCCAGCACCTGCGCACTGCGCTCTTCGTGCCGCCATCGATGCGAATCGTCTCGCTGCTGCAGAGGATGCAGGCCGAGCGCGTGCATATGGCGCTGGTGATCGACGAGTTCGGCGGGGTCGACGGCCTCGTGACCATCGAGGATCTGGTCGAGCAGATCGTCGGCGATATCGAGGACGAGCACGACGCCGAGGAGCATGATCAGTGGCGCCCGGAGGGCGAAGGCGTCTGGCTGGTGGATGCCCGCGCCGATATCCGGGAGTTTGCCGAGGCGGCGGGCGTCGCGCTCCTGCCCGAGGACTGGGAGGAGGAGGTCGACACGCTCGGGGGCCTCGTCTTCATGCTCACAGGGCGGGTGCCGACCCGGGGCGAGGTGATCACCCACCCGGCCGGCCACGAATTCGAGATCGTCGATGCCGACCCCCGGCGGATCCGGCGGATCCGGCTCACGGTGGGCCGGGCGCCCAACGGGGTCGTTGCCCCGATTGCCGTGACGCTCGCGGACGCGGAGCCGGTGCCGGAGCAGCAAGTGCCGGTCGAGACGGGGGAGGCGCCCCTGCCCGATCCCGAGCTTGCGCCCCGTCCCGCGGCGGTCGACGCGCCGGCCGTCGATCCGCAGCCCGGCGATCCGCAGCCTGGCGATCCCGACCCGGAGATGTCGCCGACCCTGGCCGAGCCCGAGCGCCCGTCCTCCTCCGCCCGTCAAGCCGCGGAATAGCCGGCACGTGCGCCCCGAGACCGCTGACCCAGCCGACGCAGCCCACACCGCCGGCGGTCTCGCCGACGGGCCACGGCGCTGGATCGCCGCGCGGGGCGGCTGGGCACGGGCCGGGATCGCCGCGATGGCTGGGGCGCTGCTGACCGCGGCGCAAGAGCCGGTGGCGCAGCCTGCCGCGCTCTTCCTCGCGATGCCGCTCCTGGTCTGGCTGCTCGATGCGGCACCGACGCTGCGCGCGGCGGCGATCCTCGGCTGGGTCGCGGGGTTTGCGCATTTCGTCACTGGGCTGCACTGGATCGGGCATGCGTTTCTCGTGGATGCCGAGCGCTTCGCCTGGGCGATGCCCTTTGCGATCACGCTCCTGCCGGCGGGGTTCGGGATCTCCTGGGCCGGGGCCTTCGCGCTTGCCCGTGCGCTCTGGCCCACAGGGCGGTGGACGCGGGCGCTCCTGCTGGCGGCAGCGCTGGCGGCGGTCGAGGCGATCCGGTCGCATGCCTTCACGGGCTTCCCCTGGGGGCTCGCGGGCTATGCGTGGCTCGACACGCCCGTCGCGCAGGCCGCGGCCTGGGCCGGCCCCCACGGGCTGACGCTCCTGACGCTGGCGCTCACGGCCCTGCCGCTGGTGGCCGGGCCGCGGCGCCTCGCCGGATGGGCCGCGCTCGGGGCGCTCGCCGCGCTCGCAGCCGCGGGCGGGCTCAGGCCGGCGGTCGAGGGAGGCGCGGGCGCCACCTTGCGCATCGTCCAGCCGAACGCGCCGCAGCATCTCAAATGGCACCCCGACCACACCGGCCTGTTCCTGCGCCGCCTAGTCGAGCTGACCGCAGCACCGCCCGGACCGCTCGGCCCCCCCGCCGCGGTGATCTGGCCCGAGACGGCAGTGACCTTCCTGCCGCAGGACGCGCCCGACGCCGTGCGCCAGCTCGCCGCCGCCGCGGGCGGCGCCTGGCTTATCACCGGCGCACTCTTCTACGAGACGGGCGCGGACGGGCTCCGGCGCTGGTCCAACGCCCTGATGGCGGTCGACCCCGAGGGTCGCATCGCCGAGCGCTACGACAAGCACCACCTGGTGCCCTTCGGCGAGTACATGCCCGCGCGCGGCCTTCTGGAGCGCATCGGGCTCGAAGCGGTGGCCGGCATGAACGGCGCGGGCTTCGTGCCGGGCGCAGGGCCGCGGTCGATCGCGCTCGAGGGTCTGCCGCCGATGGCCCCGGCGATCTGCTACGAGATGATCTTCCCCGCGGGCGTGATCCCGCCCGGTCCGCGGCCCGACTGGATTCTGCACGCGACCAACGATGCCTGGTTCGGCAACTTCGCCGGCCCCCAACAGCATCTGGCGCAGGCCCGGATGCGGGCGATCGAGCAGGGGCTGCCGGTGGTGCGCGCGGCCAATACAGGGATCTCGGCGGTGATCGACGCGCGCGGCCGCGTGCTGGAGGCGTTGCCGCTCGGCACCCATGGCGCGATCGACCGGCGCCTGCCGCCCGCCGACGCGCCGACGCTCTATGCCCGGACCGGCGACTGGCCGGCCTTCGCCGCCATCGCGCTCCTTCTTGGCGGTTTCGCGGTGCGGCGCCTGCGAGCGGCCCGCGCGGCTTGACCGTTCGGCAGCGGGCGTGCCACTCAGCCGCTCGGCGTGGTGTCCTGCTACGCCGATGTTCCGCAGCGTGACGGAGTTCCGCAGCCGATGGCCCTCAGCAACTATCTCTTCACGTCCGAATCGGTGTCCGAGGGTCATCCCGACAAGGTCTGCGACCAGATCTCGGATGCTGTGGTCGACTACATCCTCGCGCGCGAGCCCGAGGCGCGCACCGCGATCGAGACCGCCGCCACCACCAACAAGGTGGTGATGATGGGCGAGGTGAAGATCTCCGAGGACAGCGCGGTCACGCCCGAAGAGATCTGCGGCGTGGCGCGCGACTGCATCCGCGAGATCGGCTACGCGCAGAAGGGCTTCCATTTCAAGACCTGCTCGATCGACACCTATATCCACGAGCAGTCGGCCGACATCGCGATCGGCGTCGACGCCGCGGACAACAAGGACGAGGGCGCGGGCGACCAGGGCATCATGTTCGGCTATGCGACCGACGAGACGCCGGAGCTCATGCCCGCCCCGATCCTCTATGCGCACCGGGTCCTGCGCCTGATGGCCGAGGCGCGCCATGCCGGCACCCAGCCGCTGCTCGGCCCCGACGCCAAGAGCCAGGTGACGGTGGAGTACCGCAACGGCCGGCCGGTCCGCGCGCACACGATCGTGGTCTCGACCCAGCATCTCGACCGTGAGCCCGGCACCGGGCGCGAGCTGACCTCGGAGACGGTCCGCGAGATCGTCTCGCCCTTCGTGCTCAAGGCACTGCCCGAGGGGTTTGTCGACGCCAAGACCGTCTGGCACGTCAACCCGACGGGCCGCTTCGTGATCGGGGGACCGGACGGCGATGCCGGCCTCACCGGGCGCAAGATCATCGTCGACACCTATGGCGGCGCAGCGCCCCATGGCGGCGGCGCGTTCTCCGGCAAGGACCCGACCAAGGTCGACCGCGCGGCCGCCTACGCCGCGCGCTATCTGGCCAAGAACGTGGTGGCGGCGGGGCTCGCCAAGCGCTGCCTGATCCAGCTCTCCTATGCCATCGGCGTCGCCGAGCCGCTGGCGATCTATGTCGACACCTCCGGCACCGCCGAGGTCGACCCGGCCCGGATCGAGAAAGCCATCCGCGAATCGATGTCGCTGACGCCGCGGGGGATCCGCACCCATCTGGGGCTCAACCGCCCGATCTACCGGCGCACGGCGGCCTATGGCCATTTCGGGCGCGAGGCCACGGCCGATGGCGGCTTCTCCTGGGAGCGGACGGACCTCGCCGAGGCGCTCAAGGCCGCGATCTGACCGGCGGGCGGTATGACGGCGTGGCGCCTTCCTGTCGCCGGGTTTCGCCCCTATTCTAACGGTATGGCTGACTCGGAGCTGCCGACCGCGACAGAGGTTGAGGCGCCCATGCCCCAGGCATGCGTGATCCGGGCCTTTGACCCGGCCGACGCCGCGGCGCTCTGCGAGCTGCACCGCAGCACCATCATGGCGACCGCCGAGACCTACACGCTCGAGGAGCGCGAGAGCTGGGCCACGGGGATGACGCCGGAGGCCTATCCGGTGGCGGCTGGCGAGCGCGTCGAGGTGGCCCTCGGGGCGGACGGCCAGCCGATCGGCTTCTGCGGCTGGCGTCCAGGTCTCGACCCCACCGCCGACGAAGCCGAGGTGGTCACGCTCGTCGTCACCCCCGGGGAGGCGGGCGCGGAGCTTGCCGCCCGGCTTCTCGCGCGCGCCGAGGAGGCGATCCGCGCGGCAGGCGCGAGCCGCGCGCTGTCCACCGTCAGCCTCGCCTCCGAACCGCTCTTTGCCAGCGCCGGCTATCGCGCGCTCGCCACGGTCTTCTACTGCACCCGCGGCGGGGTCGAGATCGCCGTGCGGCGCATGGAGAAGGCGCTCGACTAGCGCGGCACGCTTTGCGCAGGCCTTCGGGACTTTCGGGGTTCGCCGCAGCGCGCTAGAGCCCGGCCATGAGCGGACCAGACACCCCAGAGCGAGACGACGGCGCGCCGTGGCGCAACTTCTACGGCCGGCGTCACGGAAAGCGGCTGCGGAAGGGCCAGCAGGCGCTCCTCGAGACGCGGCTTGCCGAACTCGCGCCGCCGGGCGTCACCTGGGCCAACAATCCCGCGCGGGCGCCGCTGGACCTCCAGGCGCTGTTCCCCGGCAAGGCGCGCATCTGGCTCGAGATCGGCTTCGGCGGCGGCGAGCACATGATGCACGAGGCGGGCCAGAACCCGGACACCGGGATCATCGGCTGCGAACCCTTCATCAACGGGGTCGCCATGCTGCTCTCGGCCATCGAACGGGCGGGCGCGGCCAACATCCGCATCCATGCGGGCGATGCGCGCGACCTCCTCGACGTGATCCCCGAGGGTGCGCTCGACCGGGTCTACCTCCTCTATCCCGACCCTTGGCCGAAGAAGCGCCACTGGAAGCGCCGCTTCGTCAGCGCCGACAATCTCGACCAGCTCGCCCGCGCAATGCGCCCCGGCGCCGAGCTCCGGATCGCGACCGACATCGCCGACTATGTCCGCCACAGCCTCGAGCAGGTGGCCCGCCACCCGGCCTTCGAGTGGACCGCCGAGCGGCCTGCGGAGTGGCGCAGCCCCTGGCCCGGCTGGCCCGGCACGCGCTACGAGGCCAAGGCGCTCGCCGAGGGCCGCCGACCCCACTATCTGCGCATCCGCCGCCGGGAAGGCTGCACAGGTTAGGCGAAACTTAGGCGTGCGGTGCCTCACGCCCGCCCCGTTGCAATATGAAAAGACCGTTGGGGCCGCAGGCGGCCCGTGCGAGGGCCGAGCTGCCGGCCCGTGGGGATCGCGCGGGCCGGCCTGCGGAGGGGTGCGCTCGCACGCGTGCCGAGGGTGGTCCCTACGGATAGGGTGGCGCGATGCGAGCGACCGCCGGGCCGGCATCGCCGGCCCGGCTCCATTGCCAGGCTAGACCTGCGGCCCCGCCTGACGCTAAGGATCGCCGAGTTCGCGACACGAGGAGCGAAGATCCCATGTCAGCCGTCCTGACCGATGCCGGGTCCGCCGCCGGCACGCCCGAGTCGTCGACCCGTCACGGCCCGGCGACGCCGCTCACTGCGCATCGCTCGCCCGGGCTCACGGGGACCGTCGAGATCCCGGGCGACAAGTCGGTCTCCCACCGGGCGCTGATCTTCGGCACGCTGGCGGTCGGCGAGACCCGGATCGAGGGGCTGCTCGAGGGCGAGGACGTGCTCGGCACCGCGGCCGCGATGCGCGCCTTCGGCGCCGAGGTCACGCGCGAGGGCGAGGGCCGCTGGCGCGTCCGCGGTGTCGGCGTCGGCGCGCTCGCCGAGCCAGACCAGGTGATCGACTGCGGCAATGCCGGCACCGGGGTCCGGCTCATCATGGGGATGATGGCGACGACACCGATCGCCGCGACCTTCACGGGCGATGCCTCGCTCCGGCGCCGCCCGATGGGGCGGGTGCTCGACCCGCTCGGGCACTTCGGCGCGGAGGCGCTCGGCCGCGCGGGCGGGCTGCTGCCGCTGACGCTCCGGGGGGCGACGGCGCCGGTGCCTGTCACCTATCGCACGCCGGTGGCCTCGGCCCAGGTCAAGTCGGCAGTGCTGCTGGCAGGCCTCAACGCACCGGGCGAGACGGCGGTGATCGAGCGTGCGGCCACCCGCGACCACACCGAGCGGATGCTGCGGGCCTTCGGCGCCGACGTGACGGTCGAGGCGACCGAGGAGGGCCAGGCGATCCGGCTGACCGGCC
Organism: uncultured Limibaculum sp.; assembly: GCA_964406355.1. Classification (GTDB taxonomy): domain Bacteria; phylum Pseudomonadota; class Alphaproteobacteria; order Rhodobacterales; family Rhodobacteraceae; genus Thermohalobaculum. Next base: position 2,536 of record CAYORO010000081.1, on the reverse strand, counting down.
AGCCCGAGCTCGAGGCGATCGCGGTCACCGTCCCGCGCGACCCGTCCTCGGCGGCCTTTCCGGTTGCGGCGGGGCTCCTCTCAGAGGGCGCGGAGGTCCGTGTCCCCGGCATCTCGCTCAACCCGACACGCGCGGGCTTTTATGACACGCTGGCCGAGATGGGCGCCGACATCGCCCGCGAGGATCTTCGCGAGGAGGGCGGCGAGCCGGTCGCCGATCTCCGCGTCCGCCACGGCGCGCTCAGGGGCGTCGAGGTGCCGCCCGCGCGCGCGCCCTCGATGATCGACGAATACCCGATGCTCGCCTGCCTCGCCGCCTTCGCCGAGGGCGACACGGTGATGCGCGGGATCGGCGAGCTGCGCGTCAAGGAATGCGACCGGATCGCCGCCACCGTCGCCGGGCTGCGCGCCTGCGGGGTCGAGGTCACGGAGGAGCCCGAGGGAATGATCGTGCACGGTCGCGGCGGCATCCCGGCGGGCGGCGGCACCGTCACCACCCATCTCGACCACCGCATCGCCATGGCCTTCCTCGTGATGGGCCTCGGCACCCGCGAGCCGGTGACGGTCGACGATGCCTCCCCGATCGCCACCTCCTTCCCCGGCTTCCGCCGGATGATGGAGGCCCTCGGCGCCCGACTGACCGACCCGACCACGTGAGGAAAGGCCCGATGCTGAGAACGATTTTGGCGACCGCCCTTCTCTTACCGTCCCCTGCGCTCTCACAGGATTTCGAGATCGAGATCTCGTTCTACCTCCAACCGGATCGGACCGGGCAGAACACCGAGAACAAATCGGTGGCGCTCGACGGGAGCGAGCTGACGATCGAGGAGAGCGGCGAGCCGCACAACCGCTATGTCGAGCGCGACGCGACGGCGGAGGAGGCAGCCCTGCTGATCGAGCTCGTCCGAACCAGGCTCGCAGCGGTCAAGTTCGTCGGCGCCGAGCGCCCCGAGCCGCCATATGTCGAAGTGCAGTTCGAATTCGACGGCGAGACCCGGACGGCCGAGGTCGAGGAGATCTATCCCCTCGGCGCTGTGCCAACGGCCTATGTCGCCCTGCAGCGACGGTTCTTCGACGCAGCCTTCGAGTAGCGCCCGCACCGTCGCCCCAGGCTGGACGGCCCGGCCCGGATCGCCTAGGGCAGCCTCCGTAACGGGGAGGCGTGTGATGGCGTTCACGGTTGCGATCGACGGGCCGGCAGGCGCCGGCAAGGGCACCATCGCGAGCGCCGTCGCCGAGCATTTCGGCTTTGCCCATCTCGACACCGGGCTCCTCTATCGTGCCGTCGGGCGGATCGCGCTCGACCAGGGGCGCGGCACGCTCGACGCCGGCGTGGCCGAGCTCGTCGCCCGCGAGCTCACACCCGAGGCGCTCGCCCGGCCCGATCTGCGCATGGCGCTTGCCGCCCGCGCGGCCTCCAAGGTCGCGGCCCTGCCCGGAGTGCGGAAGGCGCTGGTCCAGTTCCAGAAGCGCCTCGCCCGGCAGCCGAGCGGCGCGGTGCTCGACGGGCGCGATATCGGCACGGTGATCTGCCCCGAGGCCGAGGTGAAGCTCTTCGTCACGGCCTCGGCCGAGACCCGCGCCCGCCGGCGCCACAAGGAGCTCGTCGAGGCCGGCGCCGAGACCAGCCTCGAGCGCGTGCTCGCCGAGATCGAGGACCGCGACCGCCGGGACAGCTCGCGCCCCTACGCGCCGCTCCGACAGGCCGCCGGCGCCCATCTCCTCGACACGACGGATCTCAGCATCGCCGAGGCCGTCGCGACCGCGGTGGAGATCGTCGATGCCGCGCGCGGGAGGGCGGGCGACTAGGCCCCGCTCAGGCGCCGGCGACCTCCCAGATGCCCGGATCGGAAACCGCCGAACTCGCTGCCATCTGCCACGCGCACGGCCGCGTTGGCGTCCACGAGAGGCTGAACTCGGCCTCGGGCTCGGTCGTGTCGACGAGCTCGAACAGCGTCTCGTCGGTGACGTCGCCGATCTGAAACGACATATCGCTGGTCTTGATCCGCAGATCGCGATCGCCGCGATAAACTTGCAGACGATCCGCCTCGTCGGGTGTCTGGGTCGATCCTTTGTGGACGAACTCCGTTGAACTCCCCTCCGCGAAAAAAAGCCAGACGCATTACCAAACGTCACAGCGGCCACAGGTTCTATAAATCCCAAGAGTATCAAGGGAGGCGGCCGTCGCACCGGCGGCCCTGCCGTCTCGCCCCTTGCCCGGAACCGCCTGACCGACTATAGGCGCAGGCGTCGCGACAGGCGGTGACAATCACAAAGGGCGCGGAGCCACGCGCCGTCCCCCGCCGCGACCGAGCAGGCAGGACGAACCGAACAGACCGCCGGAGCCAACCGGCCGGCCAGCAACACGATCAGGAGACTGAACCGAATGGCGCAAACCGCCACCATGGACGAATTCGAGGCGCTGCTCAGCGAAAGCCTCGACAAGCACACCCCCGACGAGGGCTCGGTCGTCAAAGGCACCGTGATCGCGATCGAGAACGGCCAGGCCGTGATCGATGTCGGCTTCAAGGCCGAGG
>CAYORO010000080.1:0-13158 GCA_964406355.1 uncultured Limibaculum sp. | reverse complement strand
AGTAGCGGTCCTTGAAGGTGCCGGGCTCGCCCTCGTCGCCATTGACCGCGAGATAGCGCGGCCCGGGCTCGGAGCGGACGAACATCCATTTGCGGGCCGACGGGAAGCCTGCGCCGCCGAGGCCGCGGAGCCCCGACGCCGCCACGCGGTTCTGGATGTCCTCGGGGTCGCCGTTCTCGCGGAGGCCGATCAGGGTCTCATAGCCGCCGCCCTCCACATAAGTCTCGAGGCGCTCATAGTCTGGGATCACCGGGTGGACGTGGCCGCCAGCGATCGCCTCGGCAACGCGTTCGGGCGTTGCGTGGTCGATATGGGCATGGCCGATCTCGCAGACGGGTGCGGTGTCGCAGCGGCCCATGCAGGGTGCGCGCAGCACGCGGACCTCGGAGGGGTCATGGCCCGCCTCGAGCGCGGATTTGAGCGCCTGGGCGCCGGCCATCTCGCAGGAGAGGCTGTCGCAGACCCGGATCGTGAGTGCGGGCGGCGGGGTCTCGCCCTCCGTCACCACATCGAAATGGGCGTAGAAGGTGGCGACCTCGTAGACCTCGGCCTGGGCGAGGCGCATCTCCTCGGCCAGCGCGCGCAGATGCGCGGCGGAGAGGTGGCCATGCGCGTCCTGGATGAGGTGGAGGAACTCGATCAGGAGGTCGCGCCTGCGCGGGCGGTCGCCGAGAAGGCGGCGCACCTCGGCCAGTGCAGCGTCCTCCATCTGGCGGCCCTTCGGCGTGTGCCGACCGCGGCCGCGGCCCTCCTTCCAGATGCCGGACTTGGTGTCGAGCGGGCTCATCGGCGTCTCCCAGGTGTTTTGCCGAACGCTCTCGCAGGCCGCGCGCCGCGGCAAATCGAAAATGCGGATGGCGCCCTCGGCACTGGCTATCGTGGGAGGCCGGCGATCGCTTCGGGCAACGCCTGGCGGAGCGCCGTCAGCGCCGGCAGCGCGGGCTCACGGTCGGCGGTGACGAGGCCGATCGGCTTCTCGACCACGGGCTCGATGAGAGCGAGGCGCCGGATCGCAGGGCCGAGCGGCAGGCCGTCGGCCAGGGCTTCGGGCGCAATCGTCGCAGCGGTCCCGAGCGCGACCTGGACCAGAAGCGCGGTGAAGGCGGTGGCCTCCATCACCGGCGCGGGCGCGGCGCCGATGCTGGCGAAGGCCTCGTCGACGATCCGCCGGTTGCGCATCGTGCGGGTGAGGAGGCAAAGCGGCAGCCGCGCTGCCTCGGCCCAGCCGATCTCCGCGCGGGCGGGCGCAAGGGCCGCGGGGCAGAGCAGCACATAGCGCTCGGCATAGAGCGCCTCGGCGCGGCTCGCGGGCGGCATCTCGACATCGAGATAGGTGAGGCCGGCATCGAGCGCGAATTCCTCGATACCCTGCCGGATCTCGGAGGAGCTGCGCGAGAGGATCTGCACCGTGAGGCCCGGGTGGCGGCGGCGGATCGGGTCTGGCAGGCGCGCGGCGACGGCAAGCGCGGTCGGCACGCAGCCGATCGCGATGCGGCCCGAGAGCGCGCCGCGGGCCTCGGCGATCTCCTGCGCGAGGCCTGCCGCATCGTCGAGCAGCCGCCGCGCCCATTTGAGCGCGATCTCGCCCTCGGCGGTCAGGCCCATGAACCGGTTGCCACGCTTGACGATCGGGGCGCCGAGCGAGAGCTCGAGATTGCGGATGCGCGCGGAGAAGGCCGGCTGGGAGATCCCACAGTCCTCGGCCGCCCGGGCGAAATGGCCGTGCCGGGCGAGGGCAGCGAGGAGCTCCATGTCGCGCAGATCGGTCATTGCCACGACCCGGCGGCGCGATCGTGCTCTCGGCGGCTGATCATCGGGGTCTCCGGCGAGCGCCCCCGCGGACGGTCGACACGGCGGGCCCGCCAAGCATGGCGTGCCGGCGACGCCCTCGCAAGCGGGCCGGATCGTCAGCCTGCGGCGCCGCCGGCCAATCGCTGGTCGAGCGCGCGGGGCGCCGAGACGAGCCAGGCCCGCACGGCGCTCGCCGCCATCGGCCGGGCGATGCGGAAGCCCTGGAACAGCGAGCAGCCGAGCTCACGCATCACCGCCATCTCGCCCTCGGTCTCGACCCCCTCGGCGATTGCCGAAATCGCGAGCGTGTCCAACAGGTGGACGATCCCGCCGGTGAGCTTTCGCAAGGTCTCGTCGCGATCGATGCCGGTGACGAAGGTGCGGTCGATCTTCACGGCATCGACGGGCACCACTCGAAGGCTCGAGATGGCCGCGTGCCCGGTGCCGAAGTCGTCAAGCTCGATCCGGAAGCCGGCTGCGGACAAGGCCTCGATACCGGCGATGGTGACGGCCGCGCGGCGGTCGAGCATGGTTGATTCGTGGATCTCGATGGCGACGCTCTGCGGCGCGAGATCCGCGCGCTCGGCCGCCCAGAGAAACTCTTCGACAAGGCCGGGCCGGGCCAGGCGCGACGCGGTGACGTTGAACGAGATCTTGGGCGGGCGGAGGCCCGACGCCGTCCAGGCGCGCGCAGCCTCGAAGGCGCGCTCGGTCACAAGATCGTCGATCGCGTCGAGGAGATGCGCCTCGGTGGCGGCCGGGAAGAAACGCCCGGGCGGGAGCAGGCCGAGGAGCGGATGGCGCCAGCGCGCCAGCACCTCGAGGCCGACGAGGTCGCCGGTTCGCGCATCGATCTGCGGCTGAAACATCGGCTCGAAATCGCCGCGCGAGAGCGAGTCGCGCAGCTCCCCGGCCAGCCGTGCATGGGTCTCGAAGCGCACGCGCAGCTCCGGTGCGAAGAAGCCGACCCGGCCGCGGCCCGAGCGCTTGCTCTCGTAGAGCGCCAGGTCGGCATCGGTCAGCATGCGCTCGGCATCGACCGTGCGGCGCCCGCCGGCGGGTTGGGGATCGTCGCCCGGAACATGGAGCACGGCGCCGATGCTCGCGCCGATCCGGCAGCTCTGCCCGTCGAGGTCGATCGGTTCTGCGAGCCGTCTGAGGATGCGCGAGGCAAGCTCGCGCAGGGCCGGGCGCCCGGTCTCGGCATCGACGATGGCCACGAACTCGTCACCCCCGATCCGCGCCACCACACCGTCGCTGCCCACCTCCTCATCGATCACGAGGCCGACATGGCGCAGCACGGAATCGCCCATCGCATGGCCGAAACTGTCGTTCACGCTCTTGAACCCGTCGAGATCGATGGCAAGAACTCCGAACGGCCGGTCATCGCGGCGCGAAAGGCGAGCGGAGAGTGCCTCGGAGAGCCCCGAGCGGTTGGCCAGCCCGGTGACCGGGTCGGTGACCGCGCGCCGCTCCGCCTCGCGCCGGGCACCGTCGAGTCGAGAGTTCAGCGCCTTGGAGTCGCGCAGGATCTGAGCCTGAGTCTCGAGGAGGTAGAGCAGCTCCACCGACACATCATGCGGAGGAAAATCACGCTCCTTCAGCCCCGCGCGGGCGACGATCTCAGCCATCTCAGTGCCGAGCGAGACGGCAAGAAGCAGCCCCTCGTCCGTCTCGATCGCGGTGCCGCGCAGACGCAGAGGGGTCTCCGCCCGGCTTTCGATCCGCAACCGACGGCCGGCCAGCCGCATAAGCGCCGCCATGGTGTTCGCCTGCTCGGGGCGCGTGACGACCATGTGGTCGAAGGCGGCCGCACCGGTCTCGGCAAGCTCTGGCACCAGGCGCGCGAGGCTCCGACCGATCCCGAGCACGCGTCCCGCCGGATCGAGGCGCAGATGAAAGGGCATCAGCGTGTCGAGCGCCGCGGTTGGAAGGCGCAGATCCCCCGTCCCGGCACTCGCCGGCGGGCCATCCCGTTGCTCCGTGCCGCGCTCCATGCCGGGCTCCCGGAGCGGCGCGGTCAGGCGCGCGCCGACGCGTGGCACATCGCCGGCGCAGCGGGCGGATGCCTGGCATCCTCGTCGCCCGATCCGCTCTCGGCTCCCTCCAGAGCAGCCGCAACCTCATCGACCGGACCGAGCATGGTGATCTCGAACACATCCCACGCCGCGCCGTCGGCCCGACGCTCGGCGTGCTCCACCGCGATCCGCGTTCCGAAGTCGGCCGCCAGACCATAGAGAAGCCCGATCGCCATCGGCGCGAGCCCCTCACGCGGCGAGCGGTAATGAAGGCGATACCGGTCCTCGGCCGTGCTCTCGATCTCGAAGAGCGGCGGGCGCAGATCCGGCATCGCGAGTCGGATCCGGCCATGCATCTCGTCGAGCGAGGCCAAACAGTCGAGAAAACTGTCCCCGCCGAACTTCAACAGGCGCCCGATCGCGGTGTGCTGGGTGTAGCCGATCCAATAGCGCCCGAAGCTCTCGAGAACCTCTTCCGGGGCGATGCCGACCCGCTCGGCAATCGCGCCGACAAGGCGGTAGGTGACGGCATCGTCATAGGACAGCATCGGCTCGAACGAGGCGTCGCTTGTCCCCGCCGCCGCGCAGACATCGCGCCAGACCTCGGGTCCGTAGGCCTCGGTCACCAACTGCTCGATGCCGTGATTGACCATGCCGTACATGCGCGCCCCCCTCACCTTGCTCCGAACCGGAGTAGCGCCAAGGCGTTAACCGGTCGTTGCCGAGGAGGTCAGGGGGCGGTCACACGGGGATCGGCGGCGCCAACGGCGCCAGCGCCGCCCCGATCCGGAGTGCGAGCCAGTCCGCCCGGGGCCGGACCACGACCTGAACGGCCGCAGGAAGCCCTCCCCCCCGCGCCACGGGGGTGGAGAGCGCGGCCAGCCCCAAATAGTTGACCGAACGCGTAAAATAGCCAGGCGAGAGGGCGTGGTCGATCTCGGCGACTGGCGGCGCGAGCATCGGGACGGTGGGGGTGAGCAGCGCATCGAGGCCGGCCATCGCCTCCTCCCAGGCCGCGAGCGCCGGGGCCCGCGCGAGCACCGCTGCGAGATACTCGGCTGCGGAGTGCCGCGCTCCCGACAGCACGCGCGCCCGCACGGGAGGGTCGGCCGGCAGCGCGGGGTCCTCGAAGCGCCGGCCATGATGGGCATAGGCCTCGGCCTCGATGATCACGCCCGTGCGATCGCGGAGGACGGGGTTGGCCTCGGGCGCCTCGAAGACCCGCAGCACGGCGCCGCCGGCGCGGAGCCGACCGACCGCCTCGTCATAGGCCGCGAGCACCTCGGGCTCGGTGGCCGCGCGATCCTCCGGGCCGATCAGGCCGAGCCGAAGGCCGTCGACCCCGCGCCCGAGATCGGCAAACGGCCCCGACGGCGCGGCCAGCGCGCGGTCGAGCGCCGTCCCGTCGGCGCCCCGCATCACCTCGTAGAGGATCCCGGCATCGCGCACGCTGCGCGTCATCGGGCCCGGCGTGTCGAGCGTGTGGGAGAGCGGCATGATCCCGTCGAGCGGCAGCATGCCTTCGGTCACCTTGAGCCCGACATGGCCGCAGAAGGCCGCGGGCAGCCGAACGGAGCCCCCGGTGTCGGTGCCGATGGCGGCACTTGCGAGCCCCGCCGCCACCGCGACGCCCGAGCCCGAGGACGACCCGCCCGGCGCGCGGTGCACGGTGCGGTCGCGCGGGTTCCAGGGCGTGCCCATCACCTCGTTGGTTCCCCAGCCGCCGAAGGCCACCTCGACCGTCCTGGTCTTGCCGATCAGAATCGCGCCAGCCGCGATCAGCCGCCGCGCCAATGCGCCGGTCGCGGGCGCGATCCGGGCCTCGTGGACCTTCGCCCCCCAGGTGGTGACCCGCCCCTCGAGATCGATGAGGTCCTTGAGCGCGATCGGGATCCCGTGGAGCGGCCCGAGCGCCCGGCCCGCGCGGATCGCACGGGTGGCCGCCTCGGCGGTCTCGCGGGCCTCCTCGGCATAGACGGTCTGGAAGGCACCGAGCGCGGGATCCTCCGCAGCGATGCGGGCGAGGCAGTGCTCGACGGCCTCGGCGGGCGTCGTCTCTCCCGAGCTATAGGCAGGCGCAAGCTTCTCTATCGACAGATCCATAGCTTACCTATCGGCTGATTGAATGCACCGGCCGGTGCGTGACGCTGCGGGAACGCCACGGTCCATATCAGGCAGCAGGACGGACCGTCTCCCGCAGCGGCTTTAGCGGCACCGTGAGTGCCGCGACAAGCCCGCCCCCTTCGCGATCCGACAATATGATCGTGCCACCATGGGCCTCGGCGATCGAGCGCGCCACCGGCAGGCCGAGACCGAGCCCCTCGACATGGCGGTCGGCCGCATTGGCCCCCCGGAAATAGCGCTGGAACGCCATCTCCTTGTCCTCGTCAGACATGCCCGGCCCGTCATCCTCCACCGCGATGCGATAGCCCTCAGGCGTTGGGTCGAGACGCAGGACGATATCGCGCCCGCCATAGCGGCGCGCATTCTCGAGAAGGATCAGCACCGCCTGCCGGAGCCGGTCGGGATCGGCGAGGATCGGGGCGCGCAGGATATGCGAGGTGACGCCGAGCCCGGGGCTAAAGGTCTCAAGCACGCCGTCGAGGAGGCCACGGAGCTCGACCTCGCCGAGCCGGAGCCGCGCCTCGCCCCCCTCAGTGCGGGCGATGAAGAGCAGATCGTCGACAATCCGGGCCGTGTGCTCGGCCGCGTCCCGGGCCCGCAGCAGCGCGTCGCGGTACTCGTCGGCGGGTTTCGGCCCCCCGCGCAACGCCACATCGGCCTCGCCGCGGATCACCGTGAGCGGGGTGCGAAGCTCGTGGCTCACATCGGCGAGCATGCGCCGACGTCGAGCCTCGGCCCGTTGGGCATCCTCGAGTGCGTTCTCGAACTGGCGCGTGCGGTCGGCGATCAGGCGCTCGAGCTGGGCGTTGCGGCTCTCGAGCTCCCCGGTGGTCACGTCCACATGCTCGGCGAGGCGGTTGATCGCGCGCTCGACCTCCACCGTCTCGGCGACGCCGCCTGCGGTCACGCGGTGCTCGAAACTCCCGGCCGCGATCCGGCGGATGCCGACACCGAGCCGTCGGAGCGGCCAGCCAACCCGGCGCTCGATCAGCCATCCGGCGATCACCGTGACAAGGACGGCGGCGACGGCGAAGACCAGCGTGCCGATGCGGTGGCGCACCAGGAGGGCGTCGAGCGCGACCCGGGCCTCGGCGATCTCGGCGATCTCCTCAGAGACTGCCTGACCGATGAGTGCTATGATCGCGTCCGCCTCGACCGTGGCCTCGTCGATGTCAGCGCGCATCAGTTCGCCGATGCGGCGCTCGATCTCGGCGAGGCGGTCGAGCTCGACGATCTCGCCGTCGCCCACCAGTTCGATCTCGGCCGCGATGCCGGCGCGAAGCTGCGCGAAATCCCGCGCGAGGCCCTCATCGACCGGATCGGCTGCAGGCGCATCCGTGGCGGCGCCGGTGACGCGCGCCTCGGCATGGCGCCGGTGGATTGCCTCGACCCGGGCCGCGAGGGCCAGATGTCCGGTATGGACGCGCTCGGCCACCGCCATGCGATCGACCAGCCGGCCCGCCTCTCGGAGATCGAGCGCGGTGAGCCCCGCCCCTGCGAGCATCAGTCCGAGGAACAGCCCCGCAAGGAGACGCAGCAGAACGGGCAGGCTGAGGCGTTTGTCGGTCAGGGCCGGTCTCACGGCGGTTATGCGCGGTCGGGTTGCACGGGGTTGCACGGGCAGCAGGGCGGCTTGGCCCCACCGATCTTAAGATTCGCATTTTGCCGTGGGGGCAGCCGCACGTCCAGAGCGCGGGACCGGAACGCTTATGGTCGAGTGCTCTAGACGCGACTGTTGACGCATTTTGGCGACGCCAGACCGGCGGATCCGGCGAGACTGCCCTAGAGCGCTGTCCGACCTCGGAAGATCGGCCGCGCGCTCTCCGGCCCTCCCTGGTCGCGTTTTCCAGTCACCTGACTGGGTCAGTCTGGTCGGAAAACGCTCTAGTGCCGCGCCTGCTTGCGCCGAATCGCGCCGGCCTCCTCGGAAACCGCCAGCGCCTCGGCGAGCGTCCCCACCCCCCGATCCTCGAGCGCGCCGATCATCGCGCAGAAGACCTCGGCCGTGGCCAGCGCATCCGCGAGAGCGGTGTGACGCGTGCCGTCCTCGAAACTCGCCCCGAACCGTGTGGCCAGCGCATCGAGCCGATGATCGGACCCGTGTCCGAAGAGATGCGCCGAGAGCAGCACCGTGTCGAGCACGGGCATGTCGAAGCCGCGCCCGATCAGCCCCTCCTTGAGCTGGAGGAACTTGAGGTCGAAGGGCGCGTTGTGGGCGACCAAGACATGGTCGGCGCAGAAGTCGTGAAAGAGCGGCAGGATCTCCTGCGCCGTGCCCTGCCCCGCCACCATGTCGTCGGTGATGCCGTGAACGCGGGTCGAGGCCGCGGGGATGTGCCGGCCGGGATCGACCAGCCGATCGAACACCTCGCCGCGTATCATCCGGCCGCTCAGCACCCGCACGGCGCCGATCTGCACAATCTCGTCGCCCGCCGAGGGGAAGAGCCCGGTGGTCTCGGTGTCGAACACCACATAGCGCAGATCGCGGAGCCGCGCCGAGCGCATGTCGTCGGTCACCTCGCGCGCGAGCAGCGCGAAGTCGTAGAACTCCGGGCGCTGGGGCAGCACCGAGGCGGGCTGCGCCTCGTGGTCCTCGACCGCCGTCGGCAGGGGGAGCCGGAGCCGGGCGCGGCCCTCGCCGAGGCTCTCCGACCAGATCTCGGTGCGGTGGTGCAGCAGCACGTCGCGGCCCGTCAGCCCGGCGATGCTCGGCACCAGCGGCGCGGAGAGCCAGCCCTCGGCGAGCGCCTCCGGCAGCGGATCGCCGTCCCAGTCGAGATCGAGATAGATATGCGCCCCGCCCGGCGCGGCGCTCATGCGGATCTCCCGCGCCCCGTGCTCGGTGGCAAGGCGCCGGCAGAGGAGCCCGAGCAGCTCGACCACGGTGAAGCTGTCGCAGTGGAGCCAGGCATCAGGGCCAGCGCGGCTGAGCTCCGGCGCCTCTCCGCCCGAAAGCCGGTCGGCGACACAGGCGGCCAGCGCCGCGGTCGAGACGTCGTTCATCGACCAGCTGCCGACCCTGAGCTCGCCATAGCCCTCGGCGAGGTCCTCGATCCGCCGCGAAAGGGTCGCCACCTCCTGCCCGATCACGCCGATGAAGCGCTCATGGGTCTCGGCATCCATGCCCCCGCCCGAGAGGAGCTCGGCGGCCGCGCGCAGATTGGCGGAGGGGCGGCGCAGCCCCTCGAGCATCTCCTTCAGGAGATGGTCGCGGGCCGCGTGGTCCGAGATCAGGATCGTCGCATCGTGGAAGGTGGCGACGAAGCCCTCGATGGTCTCGCCATCAGCCGCGAGGATCAGCGAGATCCGGCCCTGCAGCGTGCGGCTGCCGTCCCGCGTCGCGCAGACCACCGCCACGCTCAGATAGTCGCGATGGGTCTTGTAGCGGCCCGAGCGCACGCGGTTCTGGAGGCGCTGGAGCGCGTGGCGGATCGGCTGCTCGGTGATCAGCCGGAAGAGCGGCCGGCCGAGCCCGACCTCGCCGCCGAGGCCGAGAAGCCGCTGCGCCTCGGAGTTGTAGAGCAGGATCTCGTGTTTCACGTTGCAGATCAGCACGCATTCGCGGAGGTCGCGCAGCACCGCCTCGAGCTGCGCCTTCTCCGCCAGCACGTCGCCGATCGCGCTGGTGACAGCCTCGCCCGCCTCGCCGCGGGCAGTGGCCAGCGCGCCCGCAAGCTTCTCCGCGGCCGGCGCCAGCGCGCCGAGATAGCGGGCGGGCGCGGTCTCGATCGTCCCCTTGCCGCCTGACTGCGCCTTGGCCTCGAGCTCGCCGGAGAGGAGCAGGATCGGCCGCGCGACATTCTCGTCGAAGAGCTGCCAGATCCAGGCGGTGAGCAACAGGAGCCCGAAGCCCGCGCCCCCGAGCGTCAGCACGAGATGGGGCGCCGCCTCAGGCCCGATGCGCGAGGCCGCGACCCAGCCGGCCCCGGCGATCATCGCCGCCCCGCCGAGGCCGAGGAGCGCGAAGAAGAGAAACACCCGGAGGCGCAGGCTCAGCCGCTCAATCTGCATTGGCCCGCTCCTCGCCCAGGAGCTCGCGGACCCGACGCGACAGCTCCTCGAGCCCGAAGGGTTTCGAGAAGAACGCATCCGCCCCGAGCGCGAGGGCCTTCTCCCCCTCGATCGCGCCGCCCTTGGCGGTGAGCACGACGATCTTGATGTCGGCCGTTTCGGGATCGGAGCGCAGCGTCTGGCAGACCTCGTAGCCGTCGCGCTTCGGCATCATCACATCGAGGAGCAACAGGTCGGGCTTTCTCTCACGCACGCATTGCAGCGCAGCGTCGCCATCGGAGGCGGTGCGGACGTCGTATCCGTCGCGGCGCATCAGGTACTCGAGCGAAAAGGCAATGTTGGGCTCATCGTCGACCAAGAGGATCGAGCGTGCCGGTCCATCCGTCATAGGGCATCCTCCTCTATCCGTTCTCGGGCCGGTTGCAGACGGCGACCAACAGGGCGTCGTCCGGTCCGACCTCGATCCAGTCGAGCGTGGCGCCGTCGCCCGCGCCTGTCGAGGGCAAGGCTGCACGGCGATTGCCGGCGCAGTCGAAGACATGCGGCACGGAAAAGGTCGTCTCGAAGCGCGCGGCGAGGATCACATCGGCCGAGATCCAGTCCGGATCCGGCAGTGGCCGCCCGGTCACAGGGGCGACCGCAGCAAAGCGCGTGACGCGCGGCAACGCCATCGTCCAGGGCTGGAAGGCGCTCCAGTGCTCATAGGTCTGGGCGATGCGGGCGTCTTCGGGCAGGGCCGCGCGCGCGCGATCGAACCACGTGTACTCGTTCCAGAGCATGAACCCCATCATCGCGGCACCCCCTGCGAGCGGGGCCGCCCAGCGTGGCAGGCCGACGAGCTTGCCGAGGATCAGCACCACGCCGCCGATGCCGAGACCGAGGGCCACACTTGCAAGCAGCAGCAGGAGCATGGCTCAGACCACCGTGTGCCGGCCCTGCGCCGCGGCGGACTGCATGGTCTTCACGACGACGAAGGCGTTGCGCAGGTGGTTCCGCTCGAGCTCGGAGAGGCTCGACGGCGCCAGGAAGTTGTCGGGCTTCTCGCCGCGCCGGATCTGGTCGGCCTGGTGGCGCAGGCGCGCCTCGGAGATCAGGTCGAAGGCGTCGATCAGATCCTGCCCGCCGGTCTCGCTGACGATCCCCGCCTCGCGCGCCGCGACCAGCCGGGCGCGGGTGTTGACCGGGGCGAGCCCGCCCATCAGCGCATAGAGCCGGCCGAGATCGACCACCGGCACCACACCGTTGTGCTTGAGATCGAGGCTGTCCTTGTGCTCGCCCGAGCGGATCAGGGCAAAGCCGCGGAAGAGACCGAGCGGCGGCTGATGGGTCAGCGAGTTGGCCACCATATGGGCGATGAAGATCGAGTTGGTCCGTGAGCGTTCGAGCGTCTCGGCCTGGAGGTCCTCGAGGAGCGCGGGATCGCCGGCGACGGGGCGGAGATCGAACATCACCGAGGCGAGCATCCGAGCCATCGGGTCGGGCTTGCGGATCCAGCCCTCGAAATAGTCGCGCCAGACCCGGAGCGGCTGTCGCCAGCGCGGATTGGAGGCCATCATCTCGCCGGGGCAGTAGTAGAACCCGCAGGCATCGAGCCCGGCGGTCACCTCGGCGGCCAGCGCCTCGAACCAGGCATCGTCGGCCTCGGTCGCGGCGTCGTCGAGGATCAGGCAGTTGTCCTGGTCGGAGACGCCAGTCTGCTCCTGCCGCCCTTGGCTGCCGCAGACCGCCCAGAGATAGGGCACCGGCGGGGGGCCGAGCCGCGCCTCGGCGAGCGCGATCAGCCGCCGAGTGAGGGCGTCGGTCACGTCGGTGACCATTCGGCCGATCACATGGGGCGCGGCGCCCGAGCCCACGAGCTGGGCCAGGAAGGCCGGCACCTTGGCGACGCTGCGGGCGAGATCGGCGACATCGTCCTTGCGCGCGATCTCGGCGAGGATCGCAGGCGCCGAAAGCGCCTGTTGCAGCAGCAGATTGGTGCGGGTGACGATCCCGACCGGGCGGTCGCCCTCGACGACGGGCAGATGTCCGATGCCGCGCTCGGCCATGGTCACGACTGCATCGAGCGCCACGGCCTCGACCGGCAGCGCGACCGGGTCGGTGGTCATCACCGAGCGGACGGGTGTCTCAGGCGGCAGGCCCGCGGCCAGCACGCGGCCGCAGAGATCGCCCGTGGTGAGCACGCCGAGGAGCCGCTCCGCCTCGGTGTCGGTGACCAGCACGCAGGAGATCCCCCGATCGCGGATCAGCTCGGCGGCGCGGCTGACCGGCTCGTCAGGGCCGACGGTCACGGGCGAGCCCGACATGATGTGCCCGATCCGGTCGACTGCGAGGCGGACCTCCGGGATCGCCTCTGCCGGGCCCGGCGCCGCACTGGCCTCGCGTCCGAAGAAGCGCGCGAAGGCCGCCTCCCCCTCGACCAGCGCGAGGAACTCCGTCGGCGCGAGCCGGTAGCAGACCGTCGGGGCCGCCGCGGTCGCGGTATAGGGCGCGCGGCCGTCGAGGAAGAGCCCGCGCTCGCCAAAACACTCGCCGGTCTCGAGCCGCGAGATCACGTCCCCCGCGGGGGTCGCGATCTCGACCGCCCCGTCGGCGATCGCGTAGACGCCCTCGAGCCGCTCGCCGGCGGCGTAGACCTTGTCCCCCTCGCCCACCGAGACCACGGCGGTGTGGTCGGCGAGCGTCGCGAGCCGCTCGGCGGCCAGCGTGTCGAAGGGGTGGTGGGTCGCGTAGAAACGCCGGATGGTGTCGATCGTCTCGAAGTCCATCGCGCGGGCCCTCCGGAAGGACGTCGGACCGGCCTGGAGCCGGTCCGGTTGAAGGCCGGGCGGCGCACCGCCCCGGCCTCTCTCTCTCAGCTGCCGCCGGGGCTCAGTGCCCGGTGGCAGCACCCGCGCCTTTCGGCACCCGGATGCTCTCGACGAGCTCGCGGATCCGCGCGGGCGGCTCGGCGGTGACCGTCGACACCCCGTAGGCGACCGCGAAGTTGACCAGCGCACCGATCGCCCCGAACGCCTCCGGCGCGATGCCGAGGAGGTGGTTGGCGGTGGTGTTGTCGAACCAGTTGGTGCCCGGGATGAAGAACCAGCCCTTGAAGATGAAGATGTAGAAGAGCGTGATCAGGAGGCCCGAGAGCATGCCGGCGATCGCGCCCAGATTGTTGATGCGCGTCGAGAAGATGCCCATCATCAGCGCCGGGAAGATCGAGGCCGCCGCG
>CAYORO010000079.1:0-13322 GCA_964406355.1 uncultured Limibaculum sp. | reverse complement strand
CCGCTCGCAGCCCTGCTGCTGCATCCGCCGGATCACTCTCTCGATCGACGGGTTGCCGTAGCGCATGCAGAAATCGACCGCCACCTCCGATCCGAAGCGCGCCTCGAGCCGGGTGCGCAGCGTGTCGGCCTGGCTGCGGGTGATGGTGAGCAGCGGGCTCTCGTCGAGCGCCTCGTTCCAGATCCCGCGATAGGCCTCGCCGCTCGAGAACGGGCGCTTGGTCAGCACGATGGTCTGCAGGATCGGCTGCCAGATCGCCGAGGGCCACTCGATCACGCGCTTGTCCGACAGGAACTCGTTGAGATAGCGGCGCATCGACCAGTAATCCGTCGCATCGGGCGTGCCGAGATTGCCGAGCACCACGCCGATCCGCGCCCGGGCCACCGGCGGGTGCTCGCGCGGCGCGTGCTGGAGACGGCCGGTGCCTGGGCGCTCCGTGGCGATATGGTCGTCAAGCATCTGCGTGTCCTCCGGCACTGACGTCTTGCCTCCGCGACATAACCTCGGAGGACGCCGTTTCAAACCGGGCGCCAACCCTTCGCCGCAGGGAGGCCGACGCGGGGATCCGCCAATTGGGAGCGGGGCCCGGCACCTCCGGGTGGGTGGGCGGGGGAGGTGGCGGGCCCCGCACTCTCAGCTCCCCGTGCCGCGGCCCGGACCGCCGGGCTTCTCTCCGGTCGGAACCTCGACGGTGCCGAGGGCATCGGCCAGCCGCTCCGTCGCGCTGCCCGGGCGAAGCGGCACGGGTTGGTCGGGCCCCGGTGCCCAGCCGGTGAGGAAGACAATCTCGAACGCCGCCTCGATCCGCCCATCGGGGCTTCCGAAATGCTCGGCACAGAGCTCCCCCGCCCGCGCCAGCACATCGCGGCGAAGCGGTCGCCGGCCGTGGAGCTGGCTCGTCTCCCCCATCGCCCGCAGCTCGCGGAGCAGCGACGGCAGCCCGGCATAACTCACGCGCACCGTCTCGGCATCGGCCACCGGCATGGCAAACCCCGCCCGCTGGAGGAGGCCGCCGAGATCGCGGAGCTCGCCCATCGGCGCGACCCGCGCCGCCATACCGCCGGTCAGCTCCGCCTCCGCCGTGGCGAGCGCCGCCCGGAGGCCCCCCAGCGTCTGCCCGCCGAAGAGCGCCGCGATCATCAGCCCATCCGGCCTGAGCGCCCGGCGAAGCTGCACGAGATGCCCGACGGGATCGTTCGCCCACTGCATGAGAAAGACCGACAGCGCGAGATCGAGCCCGCCCTCGGCCAGCGGCAAGGTCTCGCAGGGATCGACCACCGCCTCGGAGCCCGGCCGTGCAGCAGCCGCAGCTTCCGCCATCCGCGCCGAAGGATCGATCTGGACCAGTCGCCCGGCCCCGAGGCCCGGCGGCAGGGCCCCGACGACGGCCCCGGCCCCCGTGCCGAGGATTGCCGCCTCGGGGAAGCTGCGCGCCGTGTCGGCGAGGCGCTCGGCGATCTGCCCGGCCGCGATCCGCCAGAGGAAATCCGCCTCGCCTGCAAAGCCGAGCCCCATCGCGCGGTCCCGCCGCCGGCCGAGAAGACCCGCCTCGAAAAGCTCCGGCCGTCGATCACCCATCTTCCACCCCCTTGTTCCGCGAGATAGGCTATCGAGCGCCGGTGCGCGAGCCGGTTCGGGGAGCGAAGATGGGCCTCGCGACACGCCTGACGGATCTGGTGTTCCCACCGCTCTGCCCGGTGACCGGCGAGGAGACGGGCGGGCATGGCGCGCTCTCGCCCGCGGCCTGGCGCGATCTGGCGCGCATCGCGGGGCCTGCCCGCTGCGACAGATGCGGGCGCGAGATTCCGGGCGCACCGCCAGAACTCTCGGGGCCAGCGCTCCTCTGCGACCACTGCGTCGCCACCCCGCGGCCATGGGCGCGCGGCGCAGCGGCGCTCTGCTATGAGGGGTCGGGCCGGTCGCTCATTCTCGCGCTCAAACGCGGCGACCGGCTCGACCTCGTGCCGCTGCTGGCCCGCTGGATGCGCGAGGCGCGGCCCGCGCTCGTCGATGAGGCCGATCTCGTGATCCCGGTCCCGTTGCATCGCTGGCGGTTGCTGGCGCGGCGCTTCAACCAGTCGGCGGAGCTTGCGCGCGCGCTCTGTCGCCTCGCGGGCAAGCCATCCGCCTATGCACCGGGGCTCCTCCACCGGGTGCGGGCGACCGCCACCCAGTCGGGCGGGCGCGACGAGCGCGCGGCCAATCTCGACGGCGCCTTCGCCCTCGCGCGCGGTGCGGCAGACCGGATCGCGGGGCGCCGGGTTCTGCTGATCGACGACGTGCTGACCACGGGCGCGACGCTCGCCGCCTGCACCCGCGCCCTCGCCCCGGCCGGGCCGGCCGATGTTGACGTCCTCGTGACGGCTCTGGTGGAACCCAACCGCGCGCCCTACCTAACGTTCGACCGAGAAACAGAAGGAGGCTGACATGACCAGAGCACCAGCCGAAGTCGAGATCTACACCTCGCCGCTCTGCGGCTTCTGCAACCGGGCGAAGCGCCTGCTCGACCAGAAGGGCATCGCCTATACCGAGATCAACGTGCTGGGCGAGCCGGCCAAGAAGGCCGAGATGATCCAGCGCGCCGACGGCCGCCGCACGGTGCCGCAGATCTTCGTCGACGGCCGCGGCATCGGCGGCTCGGACGAGCTCTATGCGCTCGACCGGGCGGGCCAGCTCGACCGCCTGCTGGTGGCCTAGATCCATGGAGCTCACGGCAGCACTGATCCAGCTGACGAGCTCCGACGACCCGGGCGACAACCTCGCCGGGGTCGAGGCCCGGCTGCGCGAGGCGGCGGCGGCCGGCGCCCGGCTCGCGCTCACGCCCGAGGTGACCAACTGTGTCTCGGCGAGCCGGACCCATCAGCAGGAGGTGCTGACCAGCGAGGCCGAGGACGCGATGCTGGCGCGGCTCCGCATGGTGGCACACGAGACCGGGCTCTGGATCTCGCTCGGCTCGATCGCCGTGACGACCGACGACCCGGACGGGCGCTTCGCCAACCGCTCGATGCTGCTGACGCCCGACGGCGAGATCGCCGCGCGCTATGACAAGATCCACATGTTCGATGTGGAGATCGACGAGACCGAGAGCTATCGCGAGAGTGCGGGCTTCCGGCCGGGCGAGCGGGCGGTGGTGGCCGAGAGCCCCTGGGGGCCGATCGGGCTGACGATCTGCTACGATATACGCTTCCCCGCACTCTACCGGCGCCTGGCCGAGGCGGGGGCGCATATCCTGACGGTGCCGGCCGCCTTCACCGTGCCGACGGGCCGGGCGCATTGGCACACGCTGCTCCGCGCGCGCGCGATCGAGACCGGCTGCTTCGTGCTGGCGGCGGCGCAATGGGGCGAGCATCCGGCAAGCCGTGGACGCTCGCGCGAGACATTTGGCCATTCGCTCGCGATCGACCCCTGGGGACGGATCCTGGCCGATGCCGGCGAGGGCGAGGGCGTGACGCTGGTGACGCTCGATCTCGACGAAGTCGCGCGGTCGCGGGGGCGCGTGCCGGCACTCGCCAATGCGCGGGCCTTCGACGGGCCCTGAGACCGGCTCCCCGGGCTTGGCCGGGTCAGGCTTGCGCGGTATGACCCCCCGAACCAATCGGAGGGGTCATGGAAGTGTCGAGATCCGGCGAGCGGGACTGGTACGCAACGGCGCGGACGCTGTCCGAGGCCCTGCCCTTCCTCCAGCGCTATGACGGCAGCACCGTGGTCGTGAAGGTCGGCGGCCATGCGATGGGCGACGACGAGGCCATGCGCCTCTTCGCGCGCGACATCGTGCTGATGAAGCAGTGCGGGGTGAACCCGGTCGTCGTCCATGGTGGCGGCCCGCAGATCGACGCGATGCTGACCCGGCTCGGCGTGCAGTCGGAATGGTCGGGCGGCCTGCGCGTCACCACCGCCGAGACGATCGAGATCGTCGAGATGGTGCTCGCCGGGAGCATCAACAAGCGGATTGTCGCGGCGATCAATGGCGAGGGCGGGCGCGGTGTCGGGCTCTCGGGCAAGGACGGGCGCCTGATGACCTGCGCCAAGGCGCTGCATCCGGCGCGCGGCAGCGAGGAGGGCGGGGCCTTCGATCTCGGCTATGTGGGCGAGCCGACCCATATCGACCCGACGATGCTCCAGCGGGTGATCGGCAGCGATCTGATCCCGGTTGTCGCGCCGATCGGCGGCGGGATCGATCCGAACGACACCTACAACGTGAATGCCGACACGGCGGCGGGGGCGATCGCGGCGGCGATGCGGGCCGAGCGGCTGCTGCTGCTGACCGACACCTCGGGCGTAAAGGACGCGGCCGGCCAGGTGCTGACCCAGATGACGCGGGCCGATATCGAGCGGCTGACCGCCGATGGCACCATCGCGGGCGGCATGATCCCGAAGACGCAGACGGCGATCCGCGCGGTTGAGGCCGGGGTGACGGCGGCGGTGATCCTCGACGGACGGGCCGAGCATGCGGTGCTGCTCGAGCTCTTCACCGAGCATGGTGCGGGCACGCTGATCGCCGGCTGAGGGCCAGGCGGCGCTGGCGCGGCGCCACAGGCCCCACCCGCCCGGGCGCGCGCCGCACCGGGCCGCCCCGTCACGCGCCCCATCGGCCTGCGGCGCCGCGCCGGCGAACACCTCCGCGCGAGCGCCCGAGACTTGACCAGGGCGCGTCTGCACGCATTCTCGGCGGTGAGACGGCGATGGGGATGGGATGTCTGAGACGGCACTGCGGCTCACGGTCTTTCTTGGGCTCTTTGCGTTGGTGGCGCTTTGGGAGCGGCTCTCACCGGTCCGCGCGCCGACGACGCCGCGGACCCGGCGCTGGACGACCAACTGGGCGGTTGCGGCGATCGACAGCGCGGTGGTGCAGATCGTCTTCGGTGCTGCCGCGATCGGGGCCGCGCTCGATGCGGGCGCGAGCGGCATCGGCCTCTTCAACGCGCTCGGGTGGCCGCTCTGGCTCGAGATCGCGCTCACCGTCCTCGCCCTCGATTTCGCGATCTGGGCGCAGCACTATGCGACGCACCGGATCCCGCTGCTCTGGCGGCTGCACAAGGTGCATCACAGCGACCGAGACATGGACGTGACCACCGCGATCCGGTTTCATCCGGTCGAGATCGCGCTGTCGATGGCGCTGAAGATCGGGCTCGTCTACGCGCTCGGCGCGCCGGCCGTGGCGGTGCTGATCTTCGAGGTGGTGCTGAACGGGGCAGCGATGTTCAACCATGGCAATATGCGCCTGCCGCCCCGGCTCGAGCGGGTGCTGCGCTGGGTGATCGTGACGCCCGACATGCACCGCATCCACCACTCCACCCGCCGGGCCGAGCATGACACGAATTTCGGCTTCAACCTGTCGGTCTGGGACCGGCTCTTCGGCACCTACACGGCCGAGCCTGCCGGCGGACAGGCGGCGATGACCGTCGGCCTCGCCGAGCACCAGGATGCGCGCCCGACCGGGCTCCTCTGGACGCTCGCCCTGCCCTTCTGGGCGCGCTGACGATGCGCCGCGCGTTCCTGGCGGCCGTACTGATCGGCCTCGCGGCCCCGCTCGCGGCGGAGAGCCCGGTGCCGCTCGGGGCCAGCGGGGCCGCAGGCCCGCCCCCGACCATCGCACTTGATATGCCTGAGATCGCCCGGGGCCTCTCGGCGGCGACAACGCTTTACCGCGCCGGCCGGCTCGCCGAGGCGAGCGAGCGTCTCGAGGCGCTGATCGCGCGTTATCCCGACCGCACCGACCCGCTCGTCGCGATGGCGGTCCTCGAGATCGCGCGCGGCGCGCCCGAGGCCGCGCTCGACCGGCTCGAGGCGGCGGTCGCAGCGGGCTTTCGCGGGATGGAGCTTCTCGCGCGTTCGCCTGCCCTTGCCGGCGTCGCGAACCATCCCCGCTTCGTCGCGCTCCGCGACGCCACCAAGGGCCAGCGCGTCGCGACCGATCCGGTGCTCGCCGAGCCCGAGGGCGCCATCGCCGATATCGAGAGGCTGACCGCGCCCGTCGGCCCGGCCAACACCGCCTGGAACCCCGACCGCGGCCGTCTGACCGCGGCGATCCGCGTGCCGCCCGCGCTCTCGCGCCGGCCTTTGGTGGCGACCAAGGGCCGCCTCGCGGCGCTCGCCCCCCAGCTCAACCACCTCCACGCCCGCGGGCGGGCCTCGGGTCTTGCCGGCGTCCTCTACGACAACCGCGACCGCGGCCACTCGCTGCTGTGGCGCGACCTGTTCCCGCAGCTCCTCTACATCGAGTACGGCCCCGAGGCACGGGCGCGCGAGCTCGATTTCGGCCCGAATGTGGATCTCGATTTCAACCGGATCACCTTCGGCAACTCCTCGACCGCGATCACCGGCGGGCCCTATTGGCGGAGCCAGGCGCGGCGGCTGCTGACCGAGACCGAGGGGCCGAAGCGGCTCGTCCAGAGCTACAGCCGCAACCAGATCTACGTCTTCCCCGCGAAGTCAGACCACGATGCAGGCGGGATGGACATCTTCCCCGCCAACACGCCCTACCAGATCGTGAGCCAGGGGGCCTCAGGCAGCGACCGGCCGTTCCTCGAGGCGATCGCGGTGATCCTCGCGGCCATGCCGCCGCCCGCGCGCGACCGGCTCGAGGCGGAGGGTCTGGTCGCACCGGCGGTTCAGATGATCCTGCGCCGCGGGGCCGTCGGGATCACGACCGATGAGGATTATCTCTCGGGTCTCGCCCATCCGAGCGTCTTCGCCGAGGACAGCCTCGACCCGGCTCGCCTGGTGCAGCTCGCGCAGAGCCTCGATCCCGAGACATTGCCGCCGATGGTCCGGCTGGCGGTGCTGCACGAGGCGGCCGACGAGCCGTCCTTCCTCTTCGGGCCGGGGCTCTCGGAGGTGCTGTTCGACACCCCCTCGGCGATCGCGCGCGTCTTCCGCGGCACCTCCGGCATCCGGCGCATGACCGTCAGCGCGCGCACCACCCGCGACCCGAACGGCCGCCCGCTCAGCTTCCACTGGCGGGTGCTGCGCGGGGATGCCAGCCGGATCACCCTGACGCCGCGGGCCGATGACGGAAGCGTCGTCGAGATCGAGATGCCGTGGCACGACGCTTACGCCGTTCCGGGCCGCGCCGATCTGACGACGACGCGCGTCGATATCGGGGTGTTCGCCGACAACGGCGCGACGCTCTCGGCGCCGGCCTTTATCAGCTGGCTGTTCCCGCCCGACCAGCAGCGCCGCTACACCCCGCGCGGCCAGGTGATGGAGATCGACTACGCGCCCGAGGGGCCGCGGCCCTATGCGGACCCGGTGCTGTTTCCGCTCCGCGACTGGCTCGACGTCTATGCCTATGGGCCGGACGGGACGCTGATCGGCTGGACGCGCCATCGCCCCGGCGAGAGCCTGCGCTTCGATGCCGAGGGGCGGCGCCTGGGCGCAGACGGCACACCGACGCCTGTCGGGTATCGGACCGGGGAGCGCGGCGCCGGCGCGCGGCTGGAGATTCGTGTCGAGCCCGCCGATCGGCCGGGCGCGGCAGAAGGCGACTGAACCGCGGGCGACTGACCAGCGATCCGCCAGACGAGGATCGATACGAGGGTTGGGGCTGGTCGGGGCGGGAGGATTCGAACCCCCGGCCTTCGGTACCCAAAACCGACGCGCTACCAGACTGCGCTACGCCCCGACTGCTTTGGCACGGCCTCGGCCGGGTGGGATCGGGCACGGCCCGCGCGTCGATCTCACCGTCTCGCCGCCGTCTCCCGCACCTCTCGCGGATGACGACACCGCCCGCCCTGATAGAGGGGTCCTCGCCCGTCTTCAAGGGGACTGGCGGGAGCCCGCTCCGGGCGCCCCCTGTCTCGGGCTCCAGCGTGGCTCCCGCCGCGCTCCGCCCCTATCGCGTCCAGAGCGCCGTCTCGGGATAGAACTGCGACCAGGCGAACCAGAACGCCTGATGGCTGCCGAGATCCGACCCATCCGCATCCACCGCGCGGATGCCCCCCGCATCGAGCTCCAGGCGGATGTTCTCATAGCCGATCTCGGCCCCGCTCGTCAGCGCGGCGAAGGCCGTGCTCCGCTGGAACGCCACCGGTTTGCCCGATGCCGCAACCACGCCGATGACGTCCTCATGGACCGGCAGGCGCGGATCGACATCGCCGACGGGGAAGATCGGCCCATTCGCATCGCGGCCATTGCGGAAATCGAAGTCCCGGCCGAGGGCAAGCGCCTCGATCAGCACGGTCGTCTCCGGATGCGCCGCCTTCCAGGTCCCCCAATCGGTGGTGACGACGGTTGCCTGCTCGAGCTGGATGCCCTTCTCGGCGAGCGGACCCGTCACCGCCGTGCCCAGAAAGGTGTCGAAGACGGAATAGGTGTTGACGTCATACATCACCTTGTTGGAGCGGATCAGCAGCCCCGATGTCCGGAGAACCGGGCGCTCGACCCCGGCGGGCAGCTCGTCGGTGAAGTAGGCCTGCGCGGCCCCGCAGAGCGTGCAATAGGGGATCCCGAGATCACGCCCGCCCAGCGTGTCGTTGACCATCTCGCGCACCTCCATGATGCGGCGCGGATAGGCCCGATACTCGCCGTTGACCTCGATCCCGAAGACGATGTCCTCGTCCTTCAGCCAGGTGGCGTCCTCTGCGCTGCTGATCTCGGGATTGTCGGCGGCGGGAATGCAGTTGCAGGGCTGATCCGTCGTGTCGAATGGGCGATCGTCGATCAGCACGCCGCCCCAGGACACGAGCCGCCAATCGATGTCGCCCTCGACGAAGATCCGCTCCCAGCCCGGTATGAAGTTGGTGAAGATGACCCGCTTGGTCTCAAGGTAGCCGGGATAGGAGGGGATGTCCCAGGCGATCAGATGGTCAGTGATCTCGCCCCAGCGATTGGGGGTTTGCAGCTCGATCTCCAGCAGCTTGGCGGCGGCACCGGCGAGTGCATTGTCGAACTGCTGGTTCCACGTAAAGCGCATCATGTCGCTGATGATCCACGCGATCCGGGGATCCTTCGACCTGGCAATCTCCTCGAGCGCGATCGTCTGATCCCGGCCCCAGACGGACTGCGACACGCTGTCGACGAAGACCACGCGGATCGCGGCGTGCAGAGCCTCGGAGAGCGCGCCGTCCGGGATCGCCGGAGGATGGCCGAACTGCTCGATCACATAGTCCGGCAGCGGCGTCGCCTGCTCGGCGAGCGCAGCCTCCGAGGGAAACAGCGAGAGCGCCGTCAAGGACGCGATCAACATGCTGCGGAGCGGGGAGCCCGATACGAACCTCATTGAAGCGCCTTTCCCGTGGCTGTTTCATCCGACATGGCACACATCTGCCGCGCGCATGCCCGCACCACCCGTGGGGCATCGGTCTCGCGACCACGGGGGAACGCCGCGCTCGGCATGATGGCATTCTCCGACGAGCGCCGCCCCGCCACCAATCACGTTGCATCAGCAGGAGGTGAAACCCGGTGCATGGCCAGGCTGCGCAGGCGCCGCCCGCACTCCGCTAGAGATCGAGGACGACCCGCCCCTTGGGTTTGCCGACGCAGATCAGGGCGTCCCCCGAGGCGGGGAGGCCAAGCGGCTCCTCGTCATAGCCGACCTCCCCCTCGACGACACCGCACCGGCAGGTCAGACAGATGCCGGCGCGACAACTGTAGGCGGGCGTGAGCCCCGCGCTCTCGGCGAGGTCGAGCAGCGTCCCCTGCCCGGACCAGCTCGCCGTGACGCCGGATTTGGCGAAGACCACCTCGGTGCCCGCGGCGCCGGCCTTGAGCGCGAGCACCGGCGGCTTGGCGGGATCGCGCAATGCTTCGGCGGGGCCGAAGAACTCGTACCTGATGCGCCGCTCATCGATGCCCATGGCGCACAGACCGGCGAAGAGGTCCCGCATGAAAGGGGTCGGGCCGACCATGTAGAACTCGTAATCGTCGAAGGGCAGGATCTGCTTGAGCAACTCGATGGTCACGCGCCCGGTGCTGTCATGGTCGCGGCCCTCGACATCCGCGTCCTCCGGGGCGCTGTAGGCGATATGCACCCGGACGTTGTCGTGCTGTCGGGCAAGGTGCCGGACATGGGGGCCAAAGGCGTGCTCGCGACCGTTTCGGGCGCCGTGGACGAACCAGACCTGTCGGCCCGTCGCGGCCACCGTGTTGAGCATGCTCAAGAGCGGCGTGATGCCCACCCCGGCGCTCAACAGGACCAGCGTCCGATCCGTCCGGTCGTTAAGCACGAAAGACCCGCGGGGCGCGCCGACCTCGAGGATGCTGCCCTCCTCAACGCGATCGTGAAAATGGATGGAGGCCAGTCCCGGCGGCGCGTCGGGCCGATCGGGCGGCGGGGCTTCGCGCTTGACGCTGACGCGGTAGTAGGAGCACGCCGGGCTGTCGGACAGCGAATAGGTGCGCAAGAGCGGCTCGTCCAGGCCGGGAATGCGCAGCCGGAAGGTGAGGAACTGGCCCGCCCTGAAGGGCGACAACGGCTCGCGGTCGGTCGGCTCCAGATAGAACGAGGTGATGGTCTCGCTCTCCGGGACCCTTTTCTTGACGACGAAGTCGCGGAAGCCGGCGCGGGCGGCCTTCTGCAGACGCTCCTCGAACGACCCTTTCCAGCCATGGGAGAGCGCGCGGATGGAGAGGGCCTGACGGGTCGCATCTAGGTCGCCGGTGTTGACGTAGAGCAGATCGCTCACTGCGCGCACGCTCAGGCCATTCGGATCGCGGCCGATCAGTTCGAAGCGGTCGCCCGCGCGCACCTCTCCCTCTTCGAGAACGCGCAAGTAAAAGCCGAGCCGGCCCTCCTTGAGAAACTTCGCCTGAAAGTTCTCGATGCCCATCTTGATCGCGAGTTTGAAGCACGGGACGCGGGGCTGCGAGACCTCGACCAGCGCGGTGCCGATGCGGAAGCGGTCGCCCACGCGGATCTCGTCCTCGAGCATGCCGGTGACGGTGAAGTTCTCGCCGAACTGGCCGGGCGCGAGGTCATCACGGCCGAGCTCGGCCGCCCAATAGTCGTAGTGTTCGGCCGGATAGGCATAGACAGCGCGAAAGCTCCCGCCATGAGCCCACAGATCCGCCTGGCCGTCGCCCACCAGATTCAGGAAGCGGAGCGCCAACGGACCGTCGACAGGCTGCTTGAAGATCCCGGTGGAGACGTCGCGCCCACCGTCCTGGACGGTCTTCGGCATCGACACCGTGATCGAGGCGATCCGCATCCCGCGCGGGTCGGCGGGCGGGGGCGCGAGCGGGGGGTCGCTCTCCTCCGGGAGGCCGAGCGCGGGGATGCCTCGGAGGCCGCCCAGCTCCGCCGCGACATGGCGGACCTCGCCCACATCGATCGACAGCACCCGCTCGGCCCCGGGAAACCGGTTGAGATGGTGGTCTGCCGCGAGCCAGCTGAGGGCGCCACGGATCACCACCGCGTCCTCACCCTGAGATCCGGGACAGATCAACGCCACCGCACCACCGGCAGGCTCGAGGTCAAGCGCGACCCCGGGATATGCCGGGAGAAGGAGGGAGGTTTGATGGGCGATGACCGCGGTGCCCCGGCGGATCCGCTGATGCCGGACCTCAACGCCGCGCTGCGTCGCCACCGCGAGCAGGAAGGCACTGGCGCCCGCCACCAGGGCCGCTTCGGGCCTGTTGAGAGCGTCGGCGCGGCGGATCTCCTGCCGGACCGCGCCCTCGGGCAAGACATGCGCCAGCCAGTCGGCCAGCGCGTCGCGTTGATCAGCCACCGCCGTCTCCATGTCTGATCACTCCATCGGCCGCAGGTTTTGCAGGACGGTCGGGATCAGCTCGCTCACGGTCGGGTGGATATGGACCGCCCGCGAGATCGTCTTGTAGGAGCGCCCGGCATACATCACGTCCAAGAGGCCATGCACCGCTTCGTCACCGCTGAGCCCAAGGATCGCAGCGCCCAGGATCTCTTCGGTCTGGGCATCGACCATCACCTTCATGAAGCCCCGCGTCTCGCCGAATTCCTTGGCCCGGCCCACGCGTGACATCGGGCGCGTCCCGATCAGCGCCTCGCGCCCGGATGCACGCACCTGCCCCTCGGTCATCCCCACCCGGCCCAAGGGCGGGTCGATGAAGAGCCCGTAGCAGAGGATCCGATCCGCCACGCTGCGGGGGTCGTCATCGAAGAGGGTCGCCGCGACGATCTCGAAGTCGTTGTAGGCGGTGTGGGTGAAGGCGCCGCGGCCATTGACCTCGCCCATCGCCCAGATCCCCTCGACAGTGGTGCGCAGCTGCTCGTCGACGCGGATGAAGCCCCGCTCATCGGTCTCGACGCCGGCCTTGTCGAGACCGAGGTCCTCGGTGTTGGGCACCCGCCCGACCGCCAGCAGGACATGGCTGCCGTCGATCGGGGTGTCGTCCTCCTCGCACTCGATCCCGACGCGCACGCCGCCCGGGCGGGGCGCGAAGGTGATGCACTCGGCCTTGAGCCGCACTGTGACGCCCTCGCCCTCGAGGATCTCGCGCACCGCGTCGGAGATGTCGGGGTCTTCGCGGCCGATCAGGCGCTCACCCATCTCGATTACCGTGACCTTCGCGCCGAAGCGGCGATAGATCTGCGCGAATTCGAGGCCGATATAGCTGCCGCCGATGATCACCAGGTGCTCGGGCAGGAAGTCCACATCCATCATCGTCGTGTTGGTGAGGTGGTCGATCCCGGTGATGCCGGGGAGATCCGGCACGCGCGCCCGCGCGCCGACATCGAGAAAGATCTTGTCCGCCTCAAGGATGCGCTCGTTCACCTCAACGGTCGTGGGGGAGGTGAACCGCGCATGCCCGCGAATGAGCTCGACGTTCTCCTTGCCGGCGATCCAGGCCTCGACCGAGCGGTTGGACCCGCCGGCGATCTCGTCCTTGCGCGCCTTGACCTGACGCATGTCGACCGAGACGTCGGAGATATTGACGCCGAAGCGTGCCGCGTCGCGCGCGGCGTGCGCCACCCGGGCGCAGCCGACCAGGGTCTTGGTCGGGATGCAGCCGACATTGACGCAGGTTCCGCCCACGAGGTGGCGCTCGATGATGGCGGTCTTCAGTCCCGCCTGGCTCAGCCGCTCGGCCAGGGGCGGTCCGGCCTGCCCTGCGCCGATCACGATCGCGTCGAAGCGCTCCGTCATGCCACCCTCCCTGTGACGCCCCCTGTGACGCCCCCCGTGACAGCCCCCGTGACACCGGGCAACCGACCCGGAGTTCCTGCGCGCGATGGGCAGGCGCGCCCTCTCGCCGAGGTCGCCCCTGCCTGTGGCTGCGCAGCGCGTGCAGGGTCGTCCTCAACCGCCCTCAACCCCGAGCTGCCGATTGCGCGGGCTCAGTCCCCGAGCCGCCTCAGTTCTTCGAGGGCACGACGTCGACCGAGATCAGCACCGCCGGCTCGT
>CAYORO010000078.1:0-13435 GCA_964406355.1 uncultured Limibaculum sp. | reverse complement strand
GCGGTCAATGAGGCTCAGAACCTTCATCTTGTGATGATAAGCGCGCTTCTTGGGCTTGCCGGGTTCGCGACCGGTGAACGTCTCGTCGGGCCACCATTGCCGCCCATGGGGCATTCGTGGTCGGTGCGCATGGCCTCGCGAATGCGGTGCGCCATGAACCACGCCGACTTGAGCGTGATGCCCAGCGTACGGTGAAGCCGGTTGCTGCTTATGCCCTTCTTGCTGGAGGTCATCAGGTGAATGGCTTGGAGCCATTTGTGGAGAGGGATATGGCTGCCTTCGAAGATCGTGCTGATGCGCACGGTAAACTGCTTGCGGCACGCACCGCACTTCTTGAGGCCGTGACGCTCGATGCCCTCGGGATGCTTCTTGCTGGGCTTCGAGCGTACGCCCTTGAGGTCATAGATGCGCTCGGCGTTGCCGCAGTGCGGGCAGACAGGGCCATTCGGCCAGATCAGGCTCTCAACGTGTGCGAAGGCTGCGGCTTCATCATGCATGCAGGGCTGCGAAAGGACGGACATGGCGGGCTCTTAAGCTGTTGGAATACAATCAGGAAACCCGCTTTGGTTTGTCAGGTATAACATCGCCAAAACATAACAGGAACATCTGGGATCGCCCCCGCGCTGTCAAGCCGCGCCTCGTGGCCGGGCTTGTGGGGCTGCGCCGTCTTCGGTACCTCCGTCGCGAAAGGGAGGGCATGCAGATGCAGACCACCGGACGCCTCTTCGACGATCTGAGCAAGCTGATGACCAACGCCGCCGGCGTCGCGCAGGGGATGCGCGGCGAGGCCGAGCAGGCGGTGCGCGCGCTCGCCGAGCGCTGGGTCGCCGAGGCCAATCTCGTGACGCGGGACGAGTTCGACGCCGTGCGAGAGATGGCGGTGCGGGCGCGCGAGGAGAACGAGCGGCTCGAGGCGCGGATCGCGGCGCTCGAGGCCAGGCTCGCCGGCGCGGCCGAGCCCGGGGCCTGACGCTGGCCGGGACGGATCGCGGGCGCGCCGAGACCGAGCGGGCCGAGGCCGAGCGGCCCGGGCCGGTGACGGTGCTGGTCGCCCCGCAGATGGGCGAGAATATCGGTGCCGCGGCGCGCGCGATGTGGAATTTCGGCCTGGCGCGCATGCGCATCGTGGCGCCGCGCGACGGTTGGCCCAACCCAAAGGCCGTGGCGATGGCCTCGGGTGCGGGGCGGCTCCTCGAGGATGCGCGGATCTTCGACGACACGGCCTCGGCGGTCGCCGATGTCCAGACCCTCTACGCCACCACCGCGCGGCCCCGCGAGCTGACCAAGCGCGTGCTGACGCCCAAGGCCGCGATGCAGGAGGCGGCCGAGCGGATCGCCGCCGGGGAACGGGTCGGCGTGCTCTACGGGCCGGAGCGGACCGGGCTCGAGACCGACGATGTCGTGCGCGCCCAGGCGATCGTGACAGTCCCGGTCAACCCGGCCTTCGGCTCGCTCAACCTCGCGCAATGCGTGCTGCTGATGTCCTATGAGTGGCGGCTCACTTTCGACGAGACGGCGCCCGAGACACTCGTGACCAACAAGGCCGTGCCGGCGCCTGGCGCGGATGTCGACCGGCTGCTCGCCCATCTCGTCGCCGAGCTCGACGCCGCGCGGTTCTTCTGGCCCGAGCACAAGCGACCCTCGATGCTCGCCAATCTCGAGAATCTGTTTCGCCGGGCCGAGTTGACCGACCAGGACGTGCGCACCCTTTTCGGCGTCGTCCGTGCGCTCGCCGAGAAGCCGCGGGACCGCTCGGGCGCATAGCGGGCTCATGCCGGGCGCGGCGGTGTGGCGCTTGTCCGCCTTCGCGCGCACCTCTACCTGACCGCCACGGCAGGACCGGGAGCTGAGCGATGACCAAACGGGCGATCTTCGAGGATGTCGGCGAGACGCGGCGCGTCGCGGCGGCGCCCAAGCACGAGCGCCAGCCCTGGCGGCGCGGCATCGCGGCCTGGCTCTGGACGCTCGCAGCCCTCGTCACGCTGATGATCCTGGTGGGCGGCCTGACCCGGCTGACCGACAGCGGCCTCTCGATCACCGTCTGGGACCCGGTGATGCATGTGGTGCCGCCGCTCTCGGAGGCCGACTGGCAGGCCGCCTTCGCCGCCTATCAGACGACAACCGAGTTCCAGGAGCAGAACCACTGGATGACGCTGGCCGACTTCAAGCCGATCTACTGGTGGGAGTGGGGGCACCGCGCGCTCGGCCAGCTGATCGGCGCGGTCTGGGCGCTCGGGTTCCTGGTGTTCCTGGTGGCCTGGCGGATCCCGCGGGGCTGGACCGGGCGGTTGCTGCTGCTCGGGGCGCTCGGCGGGCTCCAGGGGGCTGTCGGCTGGTGGATGGTGGTCTCGGGGCTCGACCGGCTCGATGTCGCCTCCTATCGGCTGGCGACCCATCTGGGCCTCGCCTTCGTGATCCTGATGCTGCTCGCCTGGTATGCGCAGAAGGTCTGGCTCGATCCGGTGGCCGCGCTCTCGGCACGCCGGCGGCGGGTCGGTGTGGCCTCGGGCGCGCTCGGGGTCCTGACCGTGGCCGTTTTCCTCCAGATCCTCGTCGGCGCGCTGGTCGCCGGGATCGATGCCGGCCGCGCCTATCCCGAGTGGCCACTGATGGCGGGACAGGTCTTCCCGCCCGACGCCTTCCCGGTCGAGCCGCTCTGGCGGAACTTCTTCGAGAGCGCGGGCCTCGTGCAGTTCATCCACCGGGTGCTCGGCTATGCGGTGCTGCTGATCGGCCTGCTGGTGGTCATCCCGGTCGCCCGCGCGGGTCTCGACCGGCTGCGCGGCCGGGGCTGGACGATGCTGCTGGCGCTGATTGGGCAGATGGCGATCGGGGTCGTGACCGTGATCCACGCCGCCCCGCTCGGCCTTGCGAGCCTCCATCAGGCGGGCGCGATCCTGCTTGTGCTGGCGCTGATGCGGGCGCGCTTCGCGGCGCATTACCCGGAGGCGCAACGGATCACGGCCTGAGCGCTTGCAGGGCGCGATAGGTGCCATTAGGGGGCGGTCATGGAGCGCACCCCAGTCCTCAGAGCACCCGTCCTCAGGGCCCCGGTCCTAACGGCCCCGGTCCTCACCGCGACCGAGATCACCGAGTTCCTCGGCGAGGTCTTCCCGCAGATCAACGGCGAGGCCACGCTCGAGGCCGTGGGGCCGATGACCGCGCGGATGCGCCTCCATGTCGCCGAGCGCCACTTGCGCCCGGGGGGCACCGTCTCGGGACCGGCGATGTTCATGCTGGCCGATGTCTGCTTCTATGCCGCGGTGCTGGCGATGATCGGGCGCGAGCCGCTCACCGTCACGACGACGCTGACCATCAACTTCCTGAGGAAGCCCCCGGCCACCGACCTGATCGCCGAGGCGCGCATCCTCAAGCTCGGGCGCAGCCTCGCGACCGGCGACGTCATGGTCACCGCAGCGGCCGACCCCGCACTCCCGCTCGCCCACGCCACCACGAGCTACGCGATCCCGCCGCGGCCCTGAGCCCCTCGCGGCGCGGTTGACCCGACCTCTCGCCCCCGGCAGGTTCGCGGCACGCGGAGGTGCAGATGGCAGCGGCGGCAGCGATCCCCGGGACGGCCGCGCGCCCGGCAAGGCGGCGCCGGACTTGGGCCGTCGTGCCGGTGGCGCTCGCTGCCACGCTGTGGCTGTCCCTCGCACCCGGCGATCCGGCGCTTTATCCCGGCGGGACCGAGGCCCGCGCCGTCTGGGTGATCGACCATGGCTGGCATTCGGGCATCGCGCTCAGGGCCTCCGACCTCCGGGCCGCCGCCGTGGCTATCGGGCGCGAAAACCCCGACGCTGCGCACCGGCTCCGCAGCCTTGCCGCCGAATGGCCGGATGCGCCGTGGCTCGAGATCGGCTGGGGCGACCGCGCGGTCTATCTCGAGACGCCGACGCTCGAGGATCTCGACCTCGGCGATGCCGCCGCGGCGATCCTCTGGCCGACCCCCTCGGTGCTCCAGGTGGTGCCGCTCTGGGCACCACCAGACCACGCCTTCGCGCGCGCGGGCCGGGTCCGGCTTCCGCTCACCGATGACGGGATCACCCGCCTCGCCGCGCGCCTCGCCGAGACGCTCGGCCCGGGCCCCCGCACACGCCGGCCGCGGATCGCGCCGAGCCTCTATGGCCAGGGCGCCTTCTTCGAGGCCGCATTCGGTTATCACGGGCTGCGCACCTGCAACCACTGGGTGTCGGGCGTCCTGCGCGCCGCCGGCGTGCCGAGCTCGTGGATCGCCAGCGCCACCAGCACCGGTCTTTTGGCCGAGCTGAGGCTCCGCGCCCTCTGAGAAACCGTGCGTTTACGCCTCTGCACTAGGCACCGGGCCGAGGGGATCCGCGGAGAGTGCCAAGTGCTGAAACGGCGTGCGAACCGGCCCGCGCGGGCGCGCCCACTGATCACGACGCTGCTGCTCGCCTGGGCGCTGTCGCTTTTGCTGTGCGGCACCCTGACGGCGGTCGCCTTCACGCTGCAGATCGCCACCCGGCTCGAGGCGCTGGCGATCGATCGCGGCGAGACGCTCCTGGCGATGCTCGAGCGCCAGCTCGAGACGGCCCAGCGCGCGGGTGACTTCGAGCGGGTCGCGGGGCTCATCGA
The DNA here is from genome assembly GCA_964406355.1 of uncultured Limibaculum sp. Classification (GTDB taxonomy): domain Bacteria; phylum Pseudomonadota; class Alphaproteobacteria; order Rhodobacterales; family Rhodobacteraceae; genus Thermohalobaculum. The sequence goes on along the minus strand of CAYORO010000078.1, from coordinate 8,839 downwards.
GGGTCTCGACCAGGTGGAGCAGCTCCGCCGCGTCGCCCTCTACCACCAGCCGCTCCAGATCTATCTGGAGACCGGACAGCGCTGGCCGCACGCGATCAACCAACCGCCGAGCGAGCTCGGGCGCCGCGTCTACGCGGCAAATCTGCCGGAGATCGAGTTTATGGAGGATTCGATCCGGCTCGCGCGGCCTGTGCGCACCGGTCCGGGCGGCCGGGTCGAGGGCGTTCTCACCATCGATCTCGTCAGGCCCGACCGGGTGGCGCTCCTGACCGACCTGCTGTCGGACAAGGCGCCGCTCGCCTTCGCCGCCGTTCTGGGCACGCTCGGGATCGCGGCAGCCTTCGCGCGGTCGCTGGTGCGCCCGATCGAGGCAGCCACACGGATGGCCGACCGGGTGGCGCGCGGCGAGCTGGTGCCGCCGGAGCCGATCGGGGGAGGCCTCGAGGCGACCCGGCTCGAGACCAGCCTGCGCCTGATGGTTCAGCGCTTGCAGGAGAGCCAGGACCAGATCCGCGACCTCGCGTTTCGCGATCAGGTGACCCGGCTGCCGAACCGGGCGGATTTCAGCCTCCGCGGGCGCAAGGTCCTGCGCAGCGGCATGGCGGTGGGCGCGCGACACGCCCTCCTGTTCATCGATCTCGACGGCTTCAAGGAGGTCAACGACACGCATGGCCATGATGTCGGCGATCAGGCGCTCTGCCACATCGCCGATCGCTTGCGCGAGACCCTGCGTCCGGGCGACGAGATCCGCGCGGGCCCGCTCCTCGCCCGGCTCGGTGGCGACGAGTTCACCGTCCTGCTCGGCAATCTGCGCTGTGCGGCCGATGCCGAGGCCGTGGCGGACCGCATCCTCGGCGCGCTCGCGGGGCCGATCGAGGTGCAGGGCCATGTGCTGCGGCTCGGCGCGAGCATCGGCATCGCGGTGACCGACTCGACCGTCAGCGACAGCTTCTCGGAGCTGATGCGCCGGGCCGATGTCGCAATGTACGCGGTCAAGGCACAGGGCAAGAACGGCTGGAAGCTCTACGAGCCCGGGCTCGAGCGTCAGGCGGCGTGACTAATGTGGGGTAATAGTCAACCCCATATCTATGCCACTCGCGGAAAACCGGAAATTCGACCGCGCCGCCCTTGACGTGACCCCTCCGCTCGGGCATCACGCAGCCCGAAAGGCGGCTGGGCCCGCCCCGTTTCACGACATCACGGCCCGCGCCCCCTCGGCCGCGGCCAGCAACGGACCCGAGAGATGAAGACCTATTCCGCACGACCGGCGGACATCGAGAAGAAGTGGATCCTGATCGACGCCGACGGCGTCGTTCTCGGCCGCCTCGCCTCGCTGATCGCCATGCGCCTGCGCGGCAAGCACAAGGCGACCTTCACGCCCCATATGGATATGGGCGACAACGTGATCGTCGTGAACGCCGACAAGGTGAAGCTCACCGGCAACAAGCGCCGCGACAAGACCTATTACTGGCACACCGGCTATCCCGGCGGGATCAAGTCGCGCACGGCCGACCAGATCCTCTCGGGCCGCTTTCCCGAGCGGGTGATCGCCAAGGCGGTGCAGCGCATGATGCCAGGCGGCCCGCTGACCCGCCGGCAGTTGACCCATCTCCGCGTCTATGCGGGGGCCGAGCACCCCCATGCCGCGCAGAACCCGACGACGGTGGATATCGCCGGGATGAACGCCAAGAACGCGAGGAGCTCGCTCTGATGGCCGAGGAAATCCGTTCGCTCGAAGACCTCAAGACCGCCGTCGTCTCGGACCAGATCGGCGGCGATGAGGCCGAGACCGAAACCGCAGCGCCCCGCGAGCCGATCCGCGACGCGCTCGGCCGCTCCTATGCCACCGGCAAGCGCAAAGACGCGGTCGCCCGCGTCTGGGTCAAGCCCGGCTCGGGGCGGATCACGATCAATGGCCGCGAGGCTGCGGCCTATTTCGCGCGGCCCGTGCTGCAGATGGTGATCAACCAGCCCTTCCGCGTGGCGAATTTGGACGGCCAGTTCGACGTGATGGCCACCGTCAAGGGCGGCGGCCTCTCGGGCCAGGCCGGCGCGGTGAAGCACGGCATCTCCAAGGCGCTGTCGAACTACGATCCGGTGCTGCGCCCGTCGCTCAAGGCGGCCGGGTTCCTCACTCGCGACGCCCGCGTGGTCGAGCGCAAGAAGTACGGCCGGCGCAAGGCGCGCCGCAGCTTCCAGTTCTCGAAGCGCTGACGAACAGACCAAGGCGGGGGGCTGCGGCGCCCCGTCCCGCTTCGGGAACGTTGCACCTGTCACCGAACGGTCGTATCTACGGTCGGAGTGGGCGCGAGGCACGGTCGATGCAGCAATCACGGCAGACGGGTGGCGGAGGCAAGCGGCGCGGCGGCGCACCGATGGGCTCGGGCCTGCCCTCGGAGACGGGCCAGTCGAGCAACGCACCCAAGGAAATTAGCTACTCTTTCTCCGCCAAGAGCCGGGCCGGGCGCACGCTGATCCGCTCGATCGAGAACATCACCGGCCGCCCGCGGCTGCTGCGCATGGCCGATGGCTATGAGCAGGAGGTCGCGGCCGGGCGCAACTTCTGGCAGGTGATGCAGGAGCGCTACAAGCTCCGGATCGAGTTCGTCGGCGGCGGGCTGGAGCGGGTGCCGCGCGATGGGCCGCTGGTCGTCGTCGCCAACCACCCTTACGGCATCCTCGACGGCCTCGCGATGGGCTGGCTCCTCTCCACCACGCGGGGCGACTTCCGGATCATCGCCAACACGGTGTTCAAGAAGGCGCGCGAGCTCGACAAGGTTATCCTGCCGATCGACTTCTCGGAATCGAAGGCGGCGCAGCGGCTCAATATCCAGACCCGCAAGACCGCGCTCGATTATCTGGCGAATGGCGGCGCGATCGGGATCTTCCCGGGCGGCACCGTCTCGACCGCGGCGACGCCGTTTGCGCGGCCGCTCGACCCGCCCTGGAAGCCCTTCACCGCGCGGATGATCGCGCGCTCCTCGGCAACGGTACTGCCGGTCTATTTCGACGGGGCCAACAGTCGGCTCTTCCAGCTCGCGAGCCATCTGAACTACACGCTGCGGATGGCCCTGCTGATCAACGAGTTCGACAGCCGGGTTGGCGAGCCGCTGCGCATCAATATCGGCCAGCCGATCCCGCAATCGGCGATCAAGGCCTGCGGCTCCGACCCGCGCGTGCTGGTCGATTATCTTCGCCGCGTGACCTATGCGCTCTCACCCAACGACCGGGTGCGCAAGCACAGCCCATACGGCCTCTATCTCGGCTAGCTGCGCCGCACGGGCGTAAGGCTCGCGCCCTTGCAGAGCGGGTGCTCCTCGAGCAGCGGTCTCAGCGCCGCGATCATCGGCTCCGCCTCGGCGCCGAGGAAATAGAGAACCGATTCGCGGTCCATCGCGCGATAGCCCGCATAGCGCCCGGTCTCGCCGATCAACGGCTCGCAGCGCTCCAGAAGATCGTCGAGACCGTACTTCTCATAGACCTCGTCCGGCAGACCCGCCGCGTCGATATAGAGCCCGATGGCGGCCCCGCGGCCGACCTCCCGGCCGGTCTCGTCCTCTCCGACAACGAGTCGCGTGCCGACCGGCGCCGGGATCGCCTCGAGCGCAGCGACGAGGGCAGCGATCGTCTCGGGCGTGAGGTCCTTGAGCTCGATCTCGATGTCGCAATGGGGGATCTCCTCGCCGGGCGTAAAGGGCGTGCCGCCCCCCACCACCTCGCCGAGCCCGCCGGCCTCCAACCGCTCCGTCAGCGGCTGTTCAAACGTCTCGTAGCGGTCCATCGGCTCGAGCCCGAGCGCGAACTGGACAAGCACCACGGTGTCTTCTGTCTCGTCGGCCATGCGCCCCCTCCTGACAACGTTGCGTCAGCTTAGCCACCACCGGCGCGTTCCACCACCGGTCTACGTGACGGACTGCAATGGCGGCGCGATCTGGCTGCTCTTGCCCGGCGCGGCCCCGTCCGTTGACCGAATGAGAGCGCCTGTCCCCAACGGCTTCTTTCGCGACTAGGTCTCGACGCGGGTCTGGACCCGCCAGCGCCCGGCGACAGGGGTCCGCCAGCCGTCCTCGAGCCAGGCGTTCACCTCCGGCCGACCGGCATCGTAGACCACCCGCACCCGGTCGCCGCGCGAGAGCTCGACGAGCCGCGGTGCCGGGTGGGAGGCGCTCCGGCCCTCATGCATCCCACCCTCCGGCGTCTCGAAGGCGTAGGCCAGCCGATGCTCGGCATCCTTGGCCGAGGACGGCCCGCGCCCGACGACGTCGAGGATCACCCCGTCCACCCGGGCGCCCCGACGCAGCAGCCAGGCGAGCCGCGCGGCGCGGCGCACCGCCCGACTGGCGACCCAGACGCTCCCCAGAAGGGCGATGCACGCGACCACCATGCCGATCACGTAGCCGGTCTCCCCGGTCTCGCGCGCCACGCGGTTGTAGTGCGGCATGGCGGGCAGGTAGTCGATCGGCACCGCTCCGCCGACGCGGAACCCGTGATAGATCTCGGGACGGACATCCTCCCAGTTCTCGATCCGCTCCCCGCTGGCGGTCTCGAAGCGGTAATAGACGTGATGGTCGTTCTGCGAGCTCGACACATGGTGCCACATGCGCGTGACTGTGCCCTCGGTGCGCAGCCCGTCGCGGGCATAGGCCGCCTCGAGCCAGTGCGCGAGCCACATGAAGGTAAAGGCGAAGGCCGCCAAGCCGATCACCCCGCAGCTGAAGACAAAGCTCTCGTCGCTCTGCAAGAGCCGCAACGTGCCCGGCCGTCTGCGCCTTTCCATGGCCCATCCCCTCAACTGCCGCGATTGCGAGCCGGTCCCGATCGGAGTATGCCCCGGCGCCGGAGGTGATGCATGGCCAAACATCGCGTGGCGATCTTCGGGGCGAGCGGATACACGGGCGCCGAGCTCGTGCGCCTGATCGCGACCCATCCCGAGCTGGAGATCACGGCGCTCGCCGCCGACCGCCGGGCCGGCCAGGAGATGGCCGCGGTGTTTCCCCATCTGCGCCACCTCCCACTGCCGCGGCTGCAGCGGATCGAGGAGATCGACGTTGCGACGCTCGATCTCGTCTTCTGCGCGCTGCCCCATGCGACAACGCAAGAGGTGGTGGCCGCCCTGCCGCGCGACACCCGCATCTGCGACCTCTCGGCGGATTTCCGCCTGACGGATCTCGCCGCCTATGAGCGCTGGTACGGCCGCCCCCACCAGGCGCCGGAGCTCCAGCGCGAGGCGGCCTACGGCCTGCCGGAGTTTCACCGCGAGGCGATCCGGACCGCGCGGATCGTCGCGTCCACGGGCTGCAACTCGGCGACCGGAAATTTCGCGATCCTGCCGCTCCTCGAAGCGGGCGTGATCGACCCCGACGACATCACGATCGACCTCAAGGCGGGCGTCTCAGGCGCCGGCCGCTCGGCCAAGGAGGCGATGCTCCATGGCGAGGTCTCCGAGGGCACGCATGCCTATGCGGTCGGCCGTCACCGCCACCTCGCCGAGTTCGAGCAGGAGTTTTCGCGCGTGGCGGGGCGGCCCGTCACCTGCCGGTTCACCGCCCATATGATGCCGGCCAATCGCGGGATCCTCGTCACCTGCTATCTCCGCGGCGAGGCGGAGGCGATCCACGCGGCGCTGGCCGCACGCTATGCCGACGAGCCGTTCCTCCATGTGCTGCCGCTCGGCGAGACGCCGGCGACGCGCCATGTGCGGGGCTCGAACCTCGTGCATCTCGGCGTGGTGGCCGAGCCGCAGCCGGGGCGGACGACGGTGATCGCGGTGCTCGACAATCTGGTGAAGGGCGCCTCCGGGATGGGGGTGCAGAACGCCAACCTCATGCTCGGGATCGCGGAGACCACAGGGCTGATGGCGGCGCCGCTCTTCCCGTGAGGCTCGGGCGGGCATACCCGCCGCTCCGGCGCGCCTGGGCCTTCCTCGCCGACGTGATCGACCGCTTCAACGAGGATGACGGCTCGGTGCTGGCCGGGCATCTCGCCTACACGGCGATGCTCTCGCTGCTGCCGTTTCTTGTGTTTGCGACCGCGCTGGTCGGGTTCTTCGTCGGGCCCGAGACCAGCCAGGAAGCGCTCGACGTGATGTTCGAGGCCCTGCCCGAGCATGTGGCGCGCACGATCGAGCCGGTGGTGGTCGAGGTGCTCTCCCATCGCCGCGGCGGGATCCTGACGCTGTCGGCCGTCGGCTCGATCTGGGCCGCGTCGAACGGGCTCGAGGCGCTCCGGATCGGCTTCGACCATGCCTACAATGTCGAGCGGACGCGGCATCTCGCGATCGCCCGGCTGATGGCGATCGCCGGCGTGCTGGTGGGGTTCCTGGTCTTTGCGCTGCTCGCACTGCTGGTGGTGCTGGCGCCGATCCTCTTCCACCTCGTGGAGAGCCTGCTCGGGGTCCAGATCCCCGCCGAGGCCGACCTGATCCGCTATGGCATCGGCCTCGTCATCCTGTGGATCTCGCTCACGCTCCTGCACCGCCTGCTGCCCTCGCGCCCGATGGCGGAGCTGGTGCTCTGGCCCGGGATCCTGGCGAGCGTCGTCATCTGGTCGCTCGCGGCGACGGGGCTCTCGGTCTATCTCGCCCATGCGCCGTCCTATGCGCTCACCTACGGAACATTGGCCGGCGTCATCCTGACGCTCCTCTTCTTCTATATGACGGGTGTAGCCCTTATCCTCGGTGCTTATGTGAATGCGGTGGTCAACGCGGCGCAGCTCGCCGCGGAGGACCACCCGGCAGGGCAGGACACGCGGATCGGAGGACCGGGCGATGGCGGGCACGCGAAAGGCACAGCGGATTAGGCTCCTGGCGGGTGGCGCGGTCGGTATGGCGGCCGCGGCGGTGCTGGTGGCGGTGAGCTTCGACGACACGATCGCCTTCTTCAAATCGCCTTCGGAGCTCGTGGCCGAGCCGCCGAGCCCGAGCCAGCGGCTCCGCATTGGCGGGCTGGTGGCCGAGGGCTCGGTGATCCGCGGCGAGGGCGAGACGGTGAGCTTCGACGTGACCGACGGGGCGGCGACCGTGACCGTGAGCTATACGGGCGTGCTGCCGGATCTCTTCCGCGAGGGCCAGGGGATCGTGGCCGAGGGGCGGCTTGCCGAGGGCACCTTCCGCGCCGAGGAGGTGCTCGCCAAACACGATGAGAACTACATGCCCCGCGAGGTCGCCGACGCGCTCAAGAAACAGGGGCACTGGCAGGAGCGCGAGGGCGCGAGCTCCGAGCCCGGGAGCTGATGGGGCGCCGATGACCCGCCGCTTCGTCTGGGCCGACGCCTTCACCGACCGCAAGATGGGGGGCAACCCCTGTGCCGTGGTGTTCGACGCGGCCGACATCCCCGTCGAGACCCGGATCGCGCTGGTGCTGGAGACCCGGCTCAGCGAGTGCGCCTATCTCGTCGGTTCGGAGCGGGCGGATTTCGGCGCGCGCTACTACACGGCCGAGCGCGAGATCCTGCTGGCCGGCCACCCGACGATGGCCACATGCGCGGCGCTCGAGGATGCCGGCCTCCTGGCGGGGCGCGAGCGCTTCACGCTCGAGATCGGGGCGGGGGTGATCCCGATCGAGGTGCGCCGCGGCGACGGGCCGACGCGCTTTGCGATGACCCAGCCGGCGCCGGAGTTCGGCGCCTTCCACGCCGCGGCCGAGGTGGCCGAGATCTACGGCCTCGCCGTCGACGATGTGCACGGCCACCCGCAGACCGTCTCGACCGGCACCCCCTACTGCGTCACCGTGCTGCGGAGCCATGATGCGCTCCGCCGCGCGCGGCTCGACACGAAACTCCTCGGCGCGCTCAGGGCCCGCGACGGGCACCCGCTGGCGCGGATGATGGAGCCGTTCCTCGTGACGCTCACGGGCGCGACCGAGGCGGGCGACACCTTCTCGCGCCTCCTGCTGCCGCCGCCCCTGCCGCCCGAGGACCCGTTTACGGGGTCGGCGACCGGGACGATGGCGGCCTATCTCTGGCGCCACGGCCTGATCGAGAGCCCGCGCTTCCGCGCCGAGCAGGGTCACTGGATGGGCCGCCCCGGGATCGGCGAGGTCGAAGTGCTCGGGCCGCCGGAGGCGATCGAGGGCGTGCGGCTCGCCGGCTCCGCGGTGGTGCTGATGCGGGGCGAGATCGCGATCTGAAACTGACGCCACGGCCCTCGCGACGCGGCGCCGCAATGCACCGCAAACACCTGACGACAGCGGTCGGGAATGTTAGGATCGTCCGACCAGGAGGACCGCCAAATGATCGCAGAACTCGGACATTTCGCCCTCGCGCTTGCCTTCGTGGTGGCGCTCTACCAGTCGCTGGTGCCGCTGATCGGCGCGGAGCGCGGCTATGCCGACTGGATGCGGACAGGCTCCGCTGCGGCGATGGCGCAGTTCCTCTTGATCGGGATCTCCTTCGCGGCCCTCACCCATGCCTTCATGACCTCGGACTTCTCGCTCAGGATCGTCGCCGAGAACTCCCACTCGCTGAAGCCGATGCTCTACAAATGGACCGGCACCTGGGGGAACCACGAGGGCTCGATGCTGCTCTGGGTGCTGGTGCTGGCGCTTTTCGGAGCGATGGTGGCGGCCTTCGGGCGCGAGCTGCCGCTCGGGCTCAAGGCGCGCACGCTGAGCGTCCAGGGCATGGTGTCGCTCGCCTTCATCGCCTTCATCCTCTTCACCTCGAACCCCTTCGACCGGCTCGACCCTGCGCCGCTCAACGGCCGCGACCTCAACCCGCTGCTCCAGGATATCGGCCTCGCGCTGCACCCGCCCTTTCTCTATTTGGGATATGTGGGGCGAAAGATACCCATCACATTTTCGGTGGCCGGGCTGAAGCTGGGCCGGGGGGACGCCCCCAGGGG
>CAYORO010000077.1:0-13442 GCA_964406355.1 uncultured Limibaculum sp. | reverse complement strand
CCTCGTCCTCGAAATAGCCGTTCTCATAGGCAACCGCGAGCGGCGCCATGTCGGTCAGCTTGATGAAGCCGAAGGTCAGCTCGTCCTTCTCGGGGAAGATGATCTCGGCCATGGCGGTCGAGGCCATCAGCGCGCCGAGAGCGGCGGCGGTTGCGACTGTGCGGAGCGTCATCTGTGTCTCTCCATCGTCTCGCCGACGGGGGACCACGCCGGCGCAAAACACGGAAAGCCGCTCGCGTCACTCCGGAGATGGCCCCGGGTGCACACGAGCGGCTTTGCTCGAATCCCACATCATTGCGGAAGGTCGGAGGCGGACGCCTTTGCCCGCCGGCGTCACAAGTAGGTCATTTCGCGCCTGCGAGATCAAGTGAAAAGTTTAGATTTGCGCCACATTCCGCGTTTGCCCGCCACATGGGCAGATCAAGGCCCTGAAACCCCACCCGGATCGAAGCGGCTGCCGTCGAAAAAGGCATCCGGCCCAAGCGAGATCTCACCCATCGCCGCGGCCACCGAGGTCGGCCGATCGAGCGCGCCCTCCACCTTCTCCGACGCGCCGGGCAGGTCGGCGCCAATCGGCCCGAGCGCCGCGCGGTAGAAATCCGGCCGGGCACAGCGCCGGGCGACCTCCGCGGCCTCCGCCCGGTCGAGCCCCAGCCGGGCCGCCAATCGGACCGCGATCCAGAGCGCCTGGCTGCGCCACGGAAAGGTGGCGGCGCCGCCGAAGAACTCGATAAGCCGGGGCTCCGTGCGCTCCTGGCCGCTGGCGGAGACGAGGTACCGGCCCGCGAGAGTGCGCTCGACGACCTCGGCCGGCACATCGAGGAAGGCGGGGCCCGCGAGGATCTCCGAGGCCGCCATCCGGTGGCCCGGATCCGCGATCCAGCGCGCCGCCCGCCACACCGACCGCAGGAGCGCGGTGGCCGCCGTGGGCTCCGCCTCGGCCCAGCCGCCGCGCACGGCCAGGACCTTCTCGGGCGCGAACTGCCAGATCGCCCGCGCCGGCAGCACGATCTCGGCCGCGCCTGCCGCCGCCGCAACCGACCCCCAGGGCTCGCCGACGCAAAAAGCGTCGATCTCGCCGGCCGCAATCGCCTCGGCCATCCGTGGCGGCGGGATGGTGCGCACGTCGAGGTCCTGCGGCGCCGAGAGCCCGAGCGCGCCCAGCCAGTGATAGAGCAGCTCGGCATGCATGGAGAACGGGAACGGCACGCCGACCGTCAGCCGCCCCTCGACCGCCCCGATCAGCGCATGGCCGATCGCGGCGGCATCCGCCACCTCGGGGCCCGCGCCGGCGCCCTCCATCCGCCGGGCGAGCGCCGGCGAGACGCCGATCACGTTGCCGTTGACCGAGAGCACAGAGAGCGCCTCGATCGGCATCGCCAGCCCGCCGAGCCCCATCGACATCGCGATCGGCACCGGGGCGAGCATCTGCGCCGCCTCGAGCGCGCCGAGGGCCAGCTTGTCGCGCACCGCGGCCCAGGACGGCTCGCGGCTCAGCCGCAGCACGATCCCCTCGGCCTCGGCAAAGCCGAGCTCGGCGGCGATCACGAGCGGCGCCGCATCGACCAGCGGCACGAAGCCCACGGTGATCTCGGGCGGGCTCATCGCAGCAGATCCGCCGCGGTGACGAGCGCCGCCGCGACCTCGGCGATCTTCTTGCCCTGGGCCATCGCGGTCTTGCGCAGGAGCCCGTAGGCCTCCTCCTCGGAGAGCCTCTTGGAGGCCATCAGGAGGCCCTTGGCGCGGTCGATGGTCTTGCGCTCGGCGAGCGCGGCCTTGGTCGCGTCGAGCTCCCGGCGGATCTGGCTGAACATGTTGAAGCGCGCGATCGCCGTGTCGAGGATGGGCTTCAGCCGATCGGCGCGGAGACCGTCGACCACATAGGCGCTGACGCCGGCATCGATCGCCGCCTTGGTCATCGCGTCGTCGCTGCGGTCGACGAAGATCGCCACCGGCCGCTCGGTGGCGGCGGAGGCGATGGCGAGCCCCTCGAGCATGTCGCGGGAGGGGTTCTCGAGATCGATGAGCACCACGTCCGGGTCGAGCGCCTCGAGCTTGCGCGCAAGCCCCGTCTCGTCGCCGATCACCGTCACGTCGAAATCGCCCGCGTCGCGCAGCCCGTCGACGATCAGGAGCGCCCGTTCGCGCTCACGCTCGACGCCGGCAATCCGGATCTGTCTGCCCAGCGCACCTGCCATGGCGCAGTGTTGCGCCGCAGCATTCCCGGGTCAAGCCGGCAGCCGCGGCCCGACGCCACGCGATTGGACGCGACGGGGCCGGCGCGGTGATCAGACGCAGGCCTCGCCGAGATAGCGCTCGGATGGTGGCTCGGCCGGCGTGATCCCGGCGAGGGCTGGCCGGACCGGCGCATGGCGCTCGAGCAGCGCGAGATCGGGCACCTCGCACTCGCTCGGCGACTGGAACCGCACGATGCCCGCCTTCTTGAGCCGCGAGAGGATGCGGCTCACCGTCTCGGCGTTGAGCCCCAGATAGTCGGCCATGTCCTCGCGCGACATCGGCAGCGAGAGCCGCCAGGCGGCGCGCGGCCCGCTCTGCCGCCCGATGCGGCGGACCATGTCGGCGAGGAAGACCGAGACCCGCTCGGTGCCGTCGAGCCGTCCGAGCATCACGACATGGGTGAGGGCGCGGGCGAGCTCGACATGAGCGATCTCGAAGAGCGCCGCCCAAAGCCTCGCGGCTTCCCCCTCGCGGGGCGCGGGACCGTGGAGCCGGACCTCCCAGAGGACGGTGGCCGAGAGCGCCTCGGCCCAGCACCCGGCGGCCCCGACCCCGAGGGGGCAGACGAGATCGCCGGGCGTGTGGAAGGCGATGAGCTGGCGGCGCCCATCGGCCATCACCGCCTGCGCCGCCACCGTTCCGGAGCGCACCACATAGAAGCATGAGCTGCCGGAGCCGGCACCGCCGATGCGCTGGCCCTTGGCCGCGCGGACGGTGCGCACCTCGGCGCCCGGCACCGCGGCCAGGCGGCAGACATGGCGCCGCACACAGGCGCTGCCGACCTTGCACCGATGCGGCTCGGAAATCCGCCCCTCGTCTCGCGGCATGGCACTCCCCTTCGTCAGTGGCTGAACCGATGCCGGCCTTGGCTGCCCTAAAGGTCCGCTTAAGGGAGCGCCAGCAGGGCCAAAGGCGCCTTGCGATGGATCAAGGAAGGCGGTCCGTCGTGGCCTGCTGCCCGCGCAGGCGGCATATCGTGGCCTGCCGGCCGCGCGCGCGGGCATCCGGCAGATTCCTGACCTGGGTCAGGTTTCCCGTCCGTCAGCCTCGGTAGGATCGGCGCCGATGCGGCAGTGCGTTCCGGACATTGCTGCGCCGAGGGAGAGCGAGCATGACAAGGCTGATGATCACGGCCACGCTTGTCGCCGCCGGCTGGTTTGCCACCGCCGCGGCACAGGAGAGCGGCTGCCTGACCTGCCACAACGGCATCGAGCAATTCGTCGACGGTTTGATGCACGAGCAGATCGTGCTGATCGGCGAGGACCACGGCGACCCGGCGGGCTGTGTGACCTGCCATGGCGGCGACCCGGCGGCGACGGAGGCCGAGGCGGCCCACACCGGCTCGCCGACGGCGCTCGTCGAGGCCGGCGGCCCGCACATGTTCTATCCCGATCCCGGCGCCCTCTGGATCTCGGACCGCTCCTGCGGCCAGTGTCATGCGGGCTACACCGACCGCCTGACCAAATCGCTGATGAACACCGAGGCCGGCAAGCTGCAGGGCAATCTCTGGTCCTGGGGCGTGCTCGACACCCATCGCTCGGTCTACGGCAACTACGACCTCGTCGACGAGGACGGTCCGGAGCCGTCGATCGGCACCGACGCCTATATCGAGTACATGACCGCCTTCATCGAGGCGCATCCCGATCAGATGCCCTCGTCGATGGAGCAGGTCCCCGAGGTGAATCCCGACGACATCTCGGAGCATCCGAACCTCGCCGGCATCACCTATAGCCGCCAGCAGTGCCAGCGCTGCCATGTCGGCGTGACCGGCCGCGAAAAGCGCGGCGACTATCGCGGCGCCGGCTGCTCGTCCTGCCACGTGCCCTACTCGAACGAGGGCTTCTACGAGGGCGGTGACCCCACGATCGCCAAGGACCAGCCGGGCAAGCTGTTGATCCACCGGATGCAGGGCAGCCGGAAGTCCAAGGTCAAGCATGGCGGCGTCGAGTATTCGGGCATTCCCAACGAGACCTGCAGCTCCTGCCACAACCGCGGCAAGCGGATCGGCGTGAGCTATCAGGGCATCATGGAGTTCCCCTATGGCTCGCCCTACGGCCCGACCGGCGAGAAGCAGCCGAAGCTCCACACCAAGAAATACGTCTTCGTGAAGGACGACCTGCATCACCAGACCGCGTCGCGTCCCGAGAACCCCGAGGGCGGCATGCTCTGCCAGGACTGCCACACCACGGTGGACATGCATGGCGACGGCAACCTGCCGGGCACCACGCTCGCCCAGGTCGAGATCGAGTGCGAGGACTGCCACGGCACCGTGTCGAAGTTCCCCTGGGAGCTGCCGCTCGGCCATGGCGAGGAGTTCCAGACCGATATCGGCGACACCCCCCGCGGCCTGACCGAAGATCTGCTGCCCGAGCAGTGGTTCGCCGAGGTCTACGAGCCCGAGGACGGCTATCTCGTGACCGCCCGTGGCAACCCGTTGGGCAACGTGGTCAAGAAGGGCTCCAAGGTGATCATGCACTCGGCCTCGGGCACCACCTTCGAGGTGCCGGTGCTGAAGCAGATCGGCCTGACGGGCACCTGGAAGAGCCAGAACGCGCAGGTCGCCATGGGCACGGTCGGCAGCCACATGGAGAACATGGAGTGCTATGCCTGCCATGCCGACTGGGCACCGCAGTGCTATGGCTGCCACATCACGGTCGACTACTCCGAGGGCAAGACGGATGTCGACTGGATCACCACCGCCAATGCCCGCCGCGAGAACGGCCTGACGCCGGACAACGATCTCGGCACCAACGGGCTGACGGGCCCGGGCAAGGTCTCCGAGACCCGGTCCTATCTCCGCTGGGAGGAGCCGATCCTCGGGATCAACGGCGAGGGCCGCGTCTCGCCGCTGATGCCCGGCTGCCAGGTGATCACCACGGTCATCGACAAGGACGGCAACACGGTCGTGCACAACGAGACCTGGATGACGCCGGATGCCGGCGGCACCAAGGGGCTCGACCATGCCGCGGTGCAGCCGCACACGGCGGGCCGCGAGGCGCGGACCTGCGAGAGCTGCCACAACAACCCCAAGGCGCTCGGCTACGGGATCTCGGACGGGCGGTTCATGCTGGGCTACGAGGACGGCTTCACGGTCGATCTCCAGACGGCGCTCGGCAAGATCATCCCGCGCCAGACCCAGCTCCAGAGCCAGCCGGTGCCCTCGCTCGATCACGATCTCAGCCAGATCGTCACGCGCGACGGCAAGCAGCTGGTGACCGTCGGCTCGCACTGGCCGCTTACCGGGCCGCTCCCGCAGGAGACCCGTGACAAGGTCGAGCGCACCGGGCTCTGCATGGGCTGCCACCAGAACATGACCAACGAAGAACTCTGGGACGCCGTCAACAATCCGCGCTTCGCCACCAACGAAGAGCACCAGGCGGTCATGGATCAGGCGATCCACGCGCTCGCCGAAGGCAAGGGCAAGCAGGCCGACGCCGAGTGAGCCCGGGCCGAGCGACAGGACGGGCGGAGCGGCCGACGCTCCGCCCATCAACTCCAGAGGAGGGACAGATGCAGACCCGCACACGACTGACCGCCCTCGCCGCCCTCGGCCTCGCCTTCGCCGCTCCCGAGGCGGCCGCCGATGGCTTCGCCGGAACCGCCTATCCGGCCCGCGATCTTCTCAACATCTGCCAGGAGGCCGACAACGCCTCGCGCATGATCGGCCAGATCGCCGAGACCGAGTGCGAGCAGTACATGACCGGCTTCGTCGACGCGCTCTTCCTCGCCGGCGGCACCGGACCCGAGGCCGGGATCTGCCCGCCCCAGGTCAACACCGCCGACGAGATGCGCTGGGCCTTCGCCAAATGGGTGCACGCCTCCTGGACCGAGCGCACCGCGATGTCGGCCGGCGACGCGATCATGGGCACGCTCAGGGACAGCTTCGCCTGCCCGACCGAGTGATCTCGCGGTGATTGCAGGTGGACCAGCCTGACCGCCCGCGCGCCGGCATCACGCGCGGGCGTTGCCGCAACTCAGAGGCCGACCTCGTCGCCAATCAGCGCCAGGTCGATCACGCCGTCGGCCTCTCCATCCTCGAGATCGAAGAGCCCGAGCGCCGGATCGCCGCCATGGATCAGGAACGCCTTGCCCTGGCGCTCGGCATCGACGAACGCACTGGCCGCCCCGATCAGGAGATCGTCGAAGCCGTCGCCGTTGACATCGCCCGCGCTCGCGACCGAGCCGCCGGCATTGTCGCCATTGGTCCCGCCCATATCTCCGACGAACTCGATCCCGCCGAGGGCCGGGATGTCGGACAGCGCGACCGACGGCTCATAGGTCCCGGTCGGCTCGCCATAGAGCAGGAACGCGCCGCCCGCCGCCGCATTGCTGCGCGAGAGGCCGATGAGCAGATCGGCGAGACCGTCGCCGTCGACATCGCCCGCCGGCTCGACCACGTTCAACAGGCTGCTGGCCGCCGGGCCCTCGATCCGGAACCCGTCGCTGCCGTCGAGATCGTCGAGGTCCAGCACCTCGGGCAGGAACGCCCGCGTGCCGTAGATCACATAGGCCGCGCCGGCATTCGAGAGATCTCCCGCATCGACGCCCTGCGCGCCGAGCACGATGTCGTCCAGCCCGTCGCCGTTGAAGTCGCCGAGCGCGCTCACCCGGCCGAGATTGTCGCCGACCGCCACCCCGTTGATACGCACGCCGTTGAAGCCGTCGATATTGCCGAGCTCGAGCTCGGCGCCGAAGGGCTCGACGCCCGGCCGGCTCTCGTCGCGCCCGAAGACGAGCCAGACCGAGCCCTCGGCGCTGGTGTTGGTGGTCCCCTCGATCCGCGCCGTCTGTGCGGCGACCGCGAAGTCGGGCACCCCGTCGCCGTTGAAGTCGAACCCGCCGGCGACATCCGTGCCGAGCCGGTCGCCCCTGTCGTCCTGCGGGATCGCGAAGCCGTTGCTCCCGTCGAGCGCGAAGAGGTCGATCGTCTCGCCGGGGGTCTCCGAGCCGTAGACCACATAGGCCGGCCCGATCCCCTGGCCCGAGCCGATCAGGATGTCCTCGATGCCGTCGGCATTCACATCGCCGATCCCGGCGACCGCGTTGCCCACATCCGTGGTGCCGGTGCCCGCGCCCGTCTCGGTCGAGAACATCCGGACGCCCTCCTGAGGGGTGAGGCTCGTGAAGTCGATGCTGTCCGGGAAGCCGCCCTCCTGGCCGTAGAGCACCCAGACGGTGCCGCGCGCCGCGTCCTCGGGAGAGCGCGTGCTGCGCGCACCGATGATCAGGTCGTCGATCCCGTCATCGTTGAAGTCCACCCCGCCCGCGAGGCTCGCGGCAAACCCCTGGCCGTATTCGGCGGGCGTCAACAACTCTGTGCCGCCGACGGCCGAGAGATCGCCGGCATCGAGCACGTCCGGATAGCCCGCGAAGGAGCCTGGGATCACCACCGCGCCCCCGCCGCGCTGGTTCTCGTCGCCGGCGGCCCCGATCGCGAAATCCTCGAGCCCGTCCCCGTCGAGATCGCCGATGGTCGTCAGCGCCCGGCCGAGCCGGTCGCCGGGGTCGGCGCCCTCGATCACCACCCCGTAGCGATCGGTGACGAACTGCCAGTCGAGCGGCTCCTCGGGCACCTTCACCAGTGTGCGCACGAGCGGCGAGTTGACCACGTTCTCCGGCGTCCGCGCGAAGGCGAGCAGCAGGTCGGCCCGGGTGACGTTCGGATCAGCGAGGACCGAGAGCCAGAAGTCGCGCCCCGGATCGTCGGCCGTCCGGTTCAGCACGTTCTCGTAGAGCGCGGTGACGAAGTCGAAATCGCTCAGATCGTCGACCGCGCCGAACGCTGCGGTAAACTCCGGCGAGCGCAGGAACGCATCGGCCACCTGCCGCTCGGTCTGCCCCGCCTCGCGCGAGTTGATCCAGAAATTGAGGCCCGGCTCGTCGATATTGCCGTTCCGGTTGAGCCCCGCCTCGTAGACATAGGCGATCAGCTGCGCCTCGGCGCGGTTGAGTTCCATCACATCCCCTTCGGCCGTCGATGCGGCCGCCTCTCACAACACTCCGCAGGCAGGCTACACCATCGCGCCGCGGGTCACGCAGGGTCACCCGCACCATTTTGTCGCGGAGGTTGCGGGTCGGCACCAAGGGCAGGCCGGGCCGCGGCGCCGAGTGCGGTCGGTGCAGCCTATCTTCGCACCCCCAGGCGGGGTCTGTCCGACCCGAAACGATCCTAATCGACGAAGACCGTGCTGCGGCTGCTCGCGCCGGTCGCATCGATCAGGGTGATCACGTGGAACCCGGCGCCCGCGAGCGGCACGGCGATCTCGCGGTCGAAGGCACCGA
Organism: uncultured Limibaculum sp.; assembly: GCA_964406355.1. GTDB lineage: Bacteria > Pseudomonadota > Alphaproteobacteria > Rhodobacterales > Rhodobacteraceae > Thermohalobaculum. The sequence continues at coordinate 4,922 of CAYORO010000077.1, read as the reverse complement.
CGGCGACGGGCGCGCCGTCCACCAGCCAGTGATAGGGCCGCCGCCCGCCCCTCGCCTTGGCGATCAGCGCCCGGTCGGTGCCCGCCGCACGGGCAAGGCGAGCCCCGTCGGGCGGGAACGCGATCTCGGGTGCTCCCTCGGGGCTCGCCTCCTCCCCACCGAAGCGCCGGAGCGGCGGCGGCAGTCCCGCAGCGCCCACGGTCAGCGTCTCGGGCGGAGGGGGCGGCAGCGGGGTAGATCTCCCGATTCGCGCAAAGGTCTCGAAGAGGAGGGGTGCCGCGAGATCGAGACCGCGCGCGCCGGGGGCCGGCGTTCCGTCCGGCCGACCGAGCCACACCCCCACGACATGTGCGCCGTCATAGCCGATTGCCCAGGCATCGCGGTGACCGTAGGAGGTCCCGGTCTTGTACGCGATCCCGAGCCGGGGTGAGCCGAGCGGCGGCGCGATCCCGGAGAGCACGTCACCCACCTGCCAGGCCGCGGCCCGGGAGAGCACCGGCGCGCCGCGCGCTCGCGCCTCGGCAGGCGCCCGGGCCTCGAGGGCGAGCGGATGCCCGCCCCGCGCGAGCGCTCCGTAGAGCGCGACGAGCTCCTCGAGCGTGAGCCCCACCCCACCGAGCACCATGGCAAGCCCCGGCGCGGCACCGCCCTGCAGCCGCGGCTCGGCGCCCCCGCGCCTCAGCCGTGCGGCGATCGTGGCAGGCCCCACCGCCTCTGCAAGCGTGACGGCCGGCAGGTTGAGCGACAGCGCCAGTGCCTCGCGCAGGCTCACCGTGCCGCGAAACTGCCGGTCGAAATTCTGGGGCGCATAGTCGCCGAAGCGGCGCGGGCGGTCCTCGAGCAGCGTCTCGGGATGGGCTATCCCGGCCTCGAAGGCGAGCCCATAGACCAGCGGCTTGAGGAGCGAGCCCGGCGAGCGCACGGCCCGGGTCATGTCGACGAAGCCGCGCCGCGCGGGGTCGTGGGGGTCGGCCGCACCGATGGCCGCACGGACGCGGCCGGTGCGGTGATCGGCGACGAGGATGGCGGCGGAGAGCCCCGGCTCGAGCCGGGGCAGCCGGTCGTCCAGCAGCGCCTCGAGCGCGGCCTGGAGGCGGCCGTCGAGCGTGGTGCGGAGGACACCGGCCCCGGGGGTCTCCCGCCGGAGCCGATCGGTCAGGTGCGGCGCCAGCGACGGCACCGCGCGACGCGCTATCGGCACAGGCTCCGAGCGGGCGGCGGCGGCCGCCTCCGTCCCCAATGCACCCGCAGCGACGGCGCGAGCGAGCACCCGGTCGCGCGCGCGCCGGGCGGCCTCGGGGTGACGGTCGGGCCTGCGCGCCTCCGGCGACTGCGGGAGTGCGACCAGCAGCGCCGACTCGGCGGGCGTGAGTCGCGCGGGCTCCTTGCCGAGCCAGAGAAGTGCTGCGGCCCGAACACCTTCGATATTGCCGCCGAAGGGGGCGCGATGGAGGTAGATCTCGAGGATCTCCCGCTTGGAGAGCCGCCGCTCCAGCGCCAGCGCAAGGCGGATCTGCGCCAGTTTCCCCGCAAGTGTACCGGTCCCCGAGCCCTCCAAGAGCCGCGCCACCTGCATCGTCAGCGTCGACCCGCCAGAGACCACGCGGCCGGCCTGCACGCCCTGCCGGGCGGCGCGGAGCAGCGCCAGCGGGTCGACGCCCGGATGGTCCTCGAAGCGCCGGTCCTCATACGCCATCAGGAGGCACAGATAGCCGGGATCCACCGCCGCGGCCGTCACCGGCAGGCGCCAGGTCCCCTCGCCGATCTGCCAGGCGCGCAGCAGCTCCCCCTCGGCGTCGAGCGCCACGGGCGAGGTCTCGACCGAGAGCGGCGGCAGCGGCGCGCCGCGGATCCACGCCTCCAGCGCCAGGGCGCCCGCACCGGCAAGAGCCGCAAGCCCGACGAGCAGCCGGCCGGCCCGGCCGCGCCTCACGGCGTGACCGTCACGCGCCCGGTCTCGCCCCGCGCGCGGAAGGCGGGGCGGTACATGTCCTCGACGCTCGCCGCCGGGTGCCGATAGGTGCCGGGCGTCACCGCCCGCAGCACATAGGCGAGGCGGAAGGGCCCATCCTCGCGCCAGTCGACGGCGGCGACGAACCGGTCGGTCCGGAACTCGGTGTGGGTCGCCACATCGTCGGCCGCGAGCCAGGCGAGCTCGCCCGTCTGCCCGCCCGCGAGCAGGTTTGGGTTGTCGATCTCGAAGCCCGCCGGCAGCGGATCGCTCACGATGAGCCGGCCGCCATCGGGGCGCTCGGGCGTGACCGTGACGACCGCGACGAGCCGCGCGCCGCGGGCGACCGTGTCGGGCGCCACCCGCTCGCCCTCGAGCGTGAACCACTCGCGCGCGATGCGATAGCCGCTGCCGCCGGCGGGTGGCGCCTCGATCGGCACGCCGAAGACGGTGAGGACGGTGTCGACCGGCTCGGTTCCGCGGTTCTCGACCACCACGGCCGCGTCGCCGGGCAGGGCCAGGCGTAGGACGGGGCCGCCAGCGGGCGCGCCGTCGACGGTGATCCCGGCCGTCGCGGCCGCGTCGGCAAGCGCCCGGGCGGCGAGCAGCGTCCAGGTGTTCTCCTGGGTCGAGCGTTGGCCGATCGGGCGGTCGGCGGCGATGCGCGCGACGAGGCTGTCGAGATCGACGGCGCGGCTGCCCGCCTCGGTGGCGAGCGCGAGGAGCCCGGCCGCGTCGCGCAGGTCCGAGCCGAAATCCACCCGCCAGCCGGGCTCGCCCTCGCGCCAGAGCCGCGCCTCGGCTTGGCGGAACAGCGCATCGGCGCGTTGCTGCTCACCGGCGAAGGCCAGCGCCTGACCGAGCTGGGCGAGCGCGAGCGGCGTGGCAAACGCCTCGGCCTTGGCGTCGGCATAGTAGCGCAGGTCGCCGATCGCCGCCCGGCCGACGCGCGCGAGCACGTTGAGCGCATAGGCAAGCCCCTCGCCGCCCCGCTCGAACTCGCCGTGATAGGCGACCCGGTTGCGCAGATTGTCGAGCGCCGCCGTCAGGCCCGTCTCGGGCACCGCATGGCCGGCCGCACGGGCGCGCACCAGGAAATCGGAGGCGAAGGCGTCGAGCCAGAGATCGCCCCGGTCCGGGCGCCAGAGGCCGAAGCTGCCGCCATGGCCCTGGTTCGCCAGCACAGCGCGGATCGCGGCGGCGACGCGCGGGGCGATCTCGGCGGGCTCGACGAGGCCGCTGCCGCGGGCGATCTCGCTGAGATAGAGGAGCGGCAGGGCGCGCGCGGCGACCTGCTCGGTGCAGCCATAGGGGTAGCGGTCGAGCGCGGCGAGCAGCCCGGGCACGTCGAGTCGCGCCGCGCCGCCCGCCGCTAAGCTCGCCCGCCCGCTGCCGGCCAGCAGCCCCGCATAGGCGCCGTCGTCGAGCACGAGGCGGCCGCCCGGCGCGAGCGCGAGGCGGGACTGCCGCGCGATCTCCGGATCGTTGGCGCGCACCGTGAGGCGATACTCCGAGACGAGCCGCTCGCCCGATGGCAGGGTCGCGGTGAGCGTCACCGTGCCCGCGCCGGCGCCGAGCGCCTCGACCTCGAACGCCTCGCGCGCGGAGCCGCCCTCGGTGAGCGGGACCTCGCGGGGGCCGGTGGCAAGGCGGAGCGGGCCGGCCGCGGCGATCTCGAGCCGGACGGGGCCGGCGGGACCCGCCACATGGTCGAGCTCGACGAGGAGGCGCGCCCGGTCGCCCGGCGCCAGGAACCGCGGTCCGCTGGTGGCGACGACAACGGGGTCGCGCACCACCACCTCGGTCGCTGCCTGCCCGACGCCTGTCTCGCTCCAGACCACCGCGGCGAGCCGCAGCGCGCCATTGAAGGCCGGCAGCTCGAAGCTCACGGGCACGCGTCCCTCGGCGTCGGCGGTGAGCGGGCCGGAGAAGAAGGCGACGAGCTCGCCGGTGGGGGGTGTCGCCTCAGAGCGAGCGAGCCCCGCATCGCCGCCCGAGCGCACCTCGCCACGCGCGCCGGTCAGCCCGTCGATCAGATGGCCGTAGAGGTCGCGCAGCTCGACGCCGAGCCGGCGCTGGCCGAAATAGTGACCGGCCGGGTCGGGCTCGGGGTGAGCCGTGAGGTTGAGGATGCCGAGATCGGTCGCCGCGACGGTGGCGTGGACGGTCTCGCCCGGCGCGATGCCGGGGATCTCCAGCACCGCTTCGAGCGGCCGGCGGGGGCGCACCTCCGCCGCCACGTCGAACCGGGCGGCGAGCCGGCGCGGGCCCGGATCGACCGCGGCCCAGGCGATGCCCATGGCGCGGGCGGGGTTGCGCCCGGCCTCGGCGTCCATCGGGCGAAGCAGCGTCGCGGCGAGATAGGCGCCGGCGCCCCAGTCGGCGGCAACCGGGACCTCGAGGGTGGTCTCGCCCGCGGCGACCTCGCGGCTCTCGCGGTGGACGAGCCCGTCGGTCAGGGCATCGACGATGAGGGTCCCGGCATGGGGGACGACGACGCGCAGCCGCGCGGTCTCGCCCGGCGCATAGGCGTCGCGGTCGAGCCCGACCTCGAGCCGGTCCGGTGTTTCGGCGAGCCCGGGCGGCGCGTACCAACCGGCATTGAAGAGAAGGCTCGCGGTGGCCGGCCGGGGGCCGCGGGCCTCGACGCGGAGCTCGTAGCGCCCCCAGTCGACGCCCGCCGCGATGCGCCCTGGCGTGCCGGGGGCCGTCGCCACCGTGCCCGAGGCGACGCGGCTCCGCCGGGTGATCGGCTCCCAGCGCCAGTCGCTCCCGACGCGGTACCACTGGTAGCGGGTTTCGATCCGGTCGAGCGTCCAGGCCGCGTCGAGCGCGCGCGCGGCGAGGTCGGGGCCGATGGCGAGGAGGTCGATCTCGGCGGTGCCGCCCTCCTCGGCCGTGCCGTCGAAGAGCGGGCGGAGGCCGAGAAGCGGCGCGGCGGGGGCGAGCGGGCGCTCGACGCGGCGCTCGA